>CAZCBJ010000211.1:0-6763 GCA_964496705.1 uncultured Anaerolineaceae bacterium
CCTGGAAGGCCGGTCATTTTCACCATTCAGGCATTGCCAGATGGCGCTGTGTTCACTATCCACCGGCAGAATCCAGCCGCCGCTTTTTTTCATTTCAGCCAGGATAATTTCCCCGGCCACTACCAAAGGCTCTTTATTAGCCAGTGCGATGGTTTTTCCGGCTTTGATGGCAGCTAAAACGGCCTCCAATCCGGCCGTACCGGAACTGGCGGCTACCACCAGATCCACATCGTTATGAGAGGCGATTTCTTCAGGCGGAGTCAGCCGGCTGAGGCCGTATTTCAGCTTGTTCTGAGACGCGCGGTGATAGTACATCCGCGGCTGGAACTCAGCAATTTGTTTTTCCAGAAGCGCCAGATTATTTCCGGCTGATAAAGCCACGATTTTAAATTTATCCGGATGAGTGCGTACGATATCCAGAGTCTGCAGACCGATGGAGCCGGTGGAACCCAGAATGGCGATTCTTTTAACGGGCAATTTGTTTTCTGACATCTTATTGTTATCATACAATAAAAGCCAGACTGGGGTGAAGTTTAAATAATGCCGAAAGGTTAAACACCTGCTGTTTGGATATTATTCTCCGGGGTACAAAATATGCAGCTTTAAAAGTAGCTACCGGCTCCACTTCTGGCCTGACTTGCAAACCTGATAGAAAAGTGACTAAAATAGGTAAAGACGGAAGAGGAAAGCCTATGGTGGAACACCCATGTCTGGTCCTTAACCAGAGTTATGAACCTTTAAACGTCTGCCTGGCCAGGCGTGCTCTTTCTATGATTTTCAGCGGCAAAGCAGAGATGTTGGAGAATGGCTGCGGATATTTCCGTACTGCCCGAGCCTCCTATGAAATACCCTCGGTAATCCGTCTTTCCTATATGGTCCGCCGGCCTCATCCACAGCCCAAATTAACCCGCGTGGAAATTTTTAACCGTGATCATTATACCTGTCAATATTGCGGCAAGCTCAGCCATTCATTGACGCTTGATCATGTTATTCCACGCCATCAGGGTGGGCCGCATACCTGGGATAATCTGGTCAGCGCCTGTTCTTACTGCAACCGCCGCAAGGCCGGACGCACTCCGGAAGAAGCTCATATGAAGCTGTTAAAGATTCCCGTGCGGCCTGGAGGCAGCATCTTTTTGAATATACCATACCATTTTATTGAAGCCCACGAGCACTGGCAGAAGTATTTGCCGCAGAAAGCTGGTTAACAGTTGACCGCTACCCATTTCAGCAGGCTGCAGTTTGAATTGACTTTTATCAAAGTAAGCACAAAAAGTCCCTGCCGGCTAACCGGCAGGGACTTTTTGGCTAACAGGAAGTTTAGCCTATTCAGACGGTTTGGAGGGTTTATCCGGCGTCTTGCGCGGCCCGTCCGGGGATAATTCCGGCAGCGGATTCAGTTTGTTTGACTCAGGAGATGGTTTGGCCTCTGGCGCAAAACCCCCGTTTGGAGTGAACCGGCGAATGATCGGCGCAGCGGTTTCGGGAGCCATCCCGTTGATGGGAGCCTGAGCTTCCTCAGTACCATTAACTATTGAATCCTCAATCTCCGTTTGATCCAATGCCGCGCCTTCCGGGCTGTTATTTTGAGGCCTGATATTATCTATCAACTTGATCTGGCTGAGGGGAAATTCAGCGCTGGCGTGGGTCTCAAATTCAACTAACACACTGTCTTTGATTGGGAATACTCCGGTCACAATTCCTTTGCCAGAAGAAGTCTCCACCAGTTGGCCTTTTCTGGGCATCAGGGCTTTGGCTTCGCGGTATTGAGAGCTTTCATAAGCCAGACAGCACTGCAGCCTGCCGCAAACCCCGGATATCTTCATGGGATCCAGCGGTAAGTCCTGTTCCTTGGCCATCTTGATGGAAACCGGTGTGAATTCGGTCAGATAACTGACGCAGCACAAAGGACGTCCGCAGCGGCCTAGTCCGCCCACTATTTTGGCATGGTCGCGAGGACCGATCTGGCGTAATTCAATGCGAGACTTGAAGAAGGAGGTTAGTTCACGCACCAGTTCGCGGAAATCCACCCGTTCTTCAGCGGTAAAGAAGAAAGTTAAACGAGTCCCATCCAGGTTATATTCCGCTGAAACCAGCTTCATTGGCAAATTATTTTTAGTGATAATCCTGGAGCATTCGTCTAAAGCGCCGGATTCCTTCCCCGCAAAATCCTGTGAGTGTTTTATATCCTCTTCACTGGCTTTGCGCAGGATCGGTTTCAGTTCAGTGATGATTTCTGCGGCCAGTACCTGCCGGGGGGCAATCATGACTTGCCCCATTTCCAGCCCTCTGGCGGTTTGCACCACTACATAGTCATTAGCTTTTAGTTCAGTTCCGGCTGGATCAAAATAATACACTTTTCCGGCTTTTTTAAACCTTATTCCTACAATATCAGGCATTTTTCACCTCTAAGCGCTGCCCGCTGGTCTTAATACTCTGCGGTCTGGCCATGTTTAACATCAGGGCTTCCAGGACCAGACGTGCGTTTACATTTATTTTAAGTTGTTGCCAGGCTTCGTTGATTTTAACAATCGTCTCCTTTATTTGAAAAAGTGAAAGACTCCCGGCCACTTCTGTGAAATCAGCCAGAAAATCAATATTAACAATATCACTATGGCAGCCAGTTTTAACCAGAAGGATATCCCTCCACCAATTGATCCACGATTCCAGCGTTGCATATACGGTATCTCTCTTCTTGCTGTATTGCAAGGCCAACTGCAGAGCGGCGGCAAATCTTTCGCTATAACCGGCCCTGAACACAGTCAGCATTTTTTCAAATGACTCCTGTCGTGCCTCCAGTATTTTGCTATCCTGAGCGGTTTCAATTGCCCACCCCAGACTGCCGTGGCTCAAGCGTGCCAGCAATCGCGCTTTTTGCGGTTCGATCTGAAAGATGTCTTTCAAAGCGGTCTCTATCTCGGAAACCCTCATTCTCGATAGTGTCAGTTGCTGGCAGCGCGAGACTACCGTGGCTGGAATCAAACTCAGATTGGACGTCAACAGAACGAAAGTGACCTTGGGAGGAGGTTCTTCCAGAGTTTTTAAGAGCCGGTTGGCGGCGTCTGTTGAAAGATTGACGGCTTCGTTAATAATATAAAAACGGTGCCGTCCCTCAAAGGGCGGCAGGTTGGCCGAATGTAAAATATCATTGATCTGGCCAATGCCGATCAACTTCTTTTCCTTGCTGTCATCAGGATCCGGGTTCTGACCAAGCTCGATGGTCTGAACATCGCAATGTTTCCCGGCGGCAATCTTTTGACAACTGGAGCATTGTCCGCAGGGGTGGGTGGCCGTTTCAGACTGGCAGTTTAGTGCCATAGCCATATCCAGCGCCAATGTCATTTTCCCGACATGAGGAGGGCCCACCAATAGATAAGCATGAGAAAAGGCCCCGCGCCGTTCTGCCCGTTGTAATAAATCCACCGTTTTAGGTTGGCCTAATGTTCGCCACATGACCGTTTTTCCACTGAGGTTAGGGCTGATTTGAAGGAGAGGGGGTAGTTAAATTTCAATCCGTACTCCCAAATGTCATGTTACCAGTGCTGCTATACGAAGTCAATTTGGAGAATAAGAGCCGGTATTACCCTGCAAGGTTGATTTTGGGGAAAGTGAATTTGGACATCCGGGTTGGGTAATTTTATAATTAACCAAAGATATCGGGAGGTTGCGTTGTGGCAAAATTGGGTGATAACCAGGTGATTATTCTGGATAAAATTCCCTTTGAGTTCAATGTGGAAGGCATTTTAAAGCAGATGAAAATCCATGGTGATGCCAGACGCTTTGAAGTGCCGATGCGCGAATTGATTGAGGTGGTGCAGCCGGTGGCCAAACCCAAAGCATTGATTAAAGTGGTGTGTGTCGATCATAAGACCCCGGAAACCCTGCAAATAGACGGTGTATTGTTTGACAGCAAGCTGGTGCGCGTCAATCTGGATACGGTGGAGACTGCCTTTGTTTGTATGACCACCATCGGCACCGAGGTGGAGTCCATTGATCTGCCTGATAACGTCATTAAGCGGTTTTGTCTGGATGCAATGAAAAATAATCTTTTGTTTGCTGCCACTGCCCGGCTGAAAGAATTCTTGCAGGATCAATACCAGACCGGAACTCTCACTAATCTTAATCCGGGTGAAACTGAGTCATTCCCCATTGCTCAACAGCGTAAAATATTCCAGATCATCGGGGACGTAGAGGGCTACATCGGCGTCCGGCTGTCGGAAAATTGCGCTTTGATTCCCACCAAATCTCATTCCGGCATCTATTTTTCAACCGCCACTGAGTTCATTAGCTGCCGGTTGTGTACGAATCAAAGATGCCAGGGCCGGCGCGCTCCTTATGAGCCCGAACTGGCGCTCCAGTTCAGGAAGTAAGTGTATTATTGATCAGAGTGATATCAAAAGCCATATCGGCAGCGGTTTGGTGCTTTGGTAACTAACTCTTTATAATCATCTATATAAAGTTGAAGGAGATAAAGGTGTCCGAAGCAGCTCAAAAAGAATTTAAATATTTAATGGAAATAGTAGCCAGGCTGCGTGGAGAAAACGGCTGCCCATGGGACAAAAAACAGACTCATGTCTCCCTGCGTGAATACCTGTTAGAGGAAAGTTATGAGGCTTTGGAAGCGCTGGATCAGGCAGACAATCACAAGCTTTGCCAGGAGTTGGGAGATGTCTTGTTACAGGTTATGCTGCATTCCCAAATCGCGGCTGAAAAAGGTGAATTTGATCTGAAGGATGTACTGCACAATATAAATCAGAAGCTGGTGCGCCGTCATCCGCATATTTTCGGAGATACCGAAGTCAAGGATGCGGATGAGGTGACCCGGAACTGGGAAGCCATCAAGGACAAAGAACGGCAGCCGCAGGAATCTATGTTGGATAGCGTGCCCAGGCAATTGCCGGCTCTGGCATACAGCCAGGATATTCAGCGGCGGGTCGCACAGGTGGGGTTTGATTGGGAAAATATTGATGGCGTGATTGAAAAACTGGCTGAAGAAGTGCAAGAACTCAAACAGACTGACTCTCTGGAAGAAAAGGCGGATGAATTCGGAGACCTGTTGTTCACGCTGGTCAATATCGCCCGCCGTATGGGTGTGGATTCTGAATCCGCTCTACGAAATGCCAATCGAAAATTTAGCCGCCGTTTTGCTTTCATGGAAAAAATCTGCCGGGAACGCGGGCTGAACCTGGGTAAACTCTCCTTCGATGAGCAAAATTTTCTGTGGCAGGAAGCCAAAATCGGTGTAAAAGAAACCAAAACCTGAAACTCCGCTCTTGTCACCCATTTGGTCCGGCAATTGAACGTGTCAAATCAAATAAAAACCTTACCGAACCGGTATTCGTTGAATCATATTAATTGTTACCGAAGAAGGGGTTTGTTTGCGCCGCGGATCAACCTGTCCACCTCTGGTTTTCTGCTCGTAGGTCCGCCAGAGTGTTGCTAACTTGGCCTCAATTGCCCGTTTTAATTGGGCTGGATTCAAACTGTGATAAACAGACCTTAATTTAGCCTGGCGCTCTTCAGAAAGCTGTCCCGATTCCAGCAGTCGCTGACAGGGTGTCTGAGGGATATCATATTTCCTTTTGACTCTGCCCCCGATTCTCTCTTTGCTCACCAGTTTCATGACCGGCTGAAAGAAGTTCTTGTACAATCTCAACTCATTTCGGTAAAGCTCGTTGATCATCTTGAGTTCGGGGGCCGTATCATATCTGAAGTACCCCAGCACCTTTCTAACATGCGTCCAATTTTTCTGCTCAATGTAGGCGTTGTCATTCTTGCGGCTGGGACGAGATCGTGTGAATTCCAATTTCTCCCGCTGACAATATTTATACAGGCTTTCACTCATAAACTCTGTCCCATTGTCCGTATCGATACTCTGCCAGGAGAAGGGGGTTCTGGTTCTTATTTGCTTGAGAGCCCAAAAAGTGGCTTCTTGGGACTTCCCCATAATCGCTTCGCCTTCCCACCAGCCGGAAGCGATCTCGGTAGTGCTGAGACTATAAACAAATTCTCCCGAGGTGGAAGATCCACAATGGGCTACCGTGTCCATTTCTACATTGCCTACCTGGGCAGTATTCCACTGCGTCAGTCTGATCGGTATTTTGGATTTGAGTAAGGAACCGGGTTTGGGAACGCCTCTGGCTCTTTGGAGGTGAAATATTTCTCGCTGCTTCTTTAATTTCCTGTCTATGGTGGCTGAACTGATGTTGCTTAGTTTAGCCGCTATTTCGTCTGTTATCTGAAGTTCACCCAGTTCTCTTAAATGAGTCACTTCGCTATCCAGTAATGGCTTCAGCCTTTGGCCGCAAGGATAATCAAAGATCTCCCATACTTTGGCTAAAGCCGCGGTAATCTCTCCATCATAAGTGGCTTCTTTGGGCTTCCTTTTCCGCGGGTTAAGGTCTACTCTTCGATGCATTCTGGAAATCACGTACTTGCGAGATTGGTTCGTATTTTCACAATATTCATCCAGAATCTGCGTTTTTTCCTCTTTCGTCTTAGCCTGATAATACTTCTCTCTGAGTACCAATAAATATTCTTTTCTTGCTGTCATACCCATTCCCATTTAGCCTGATATCCGCCTTTCTATCGGTCATATTTTCATTTCAGTTGAGATATTCCCTATCCATTTTAATTTGGCCTCAGAGGCCAAATTAAAATGGATAGGCGGCGTCAGCCCAACTCGGAAAATATGAATCCGTTATTTACACGTGTTCAGGCTTATTTTACTGTTTTCGGTAAGATATTATTTGATTTAACGTAC
>CAZCBJ010000212.1:0-6760 GCA_964496705.1 uncultured Anaerolineaceae bacterium
TTCACAGCGTTAATTGCCAGTAACGACGAAAGCGCGCTGGGAGCGATGGATGCGCTGCTGGATGCTGGCCTGGCCATCCCGGATGATGTCGCCGTGATCGGTTTCGATGATCGCCTTGAGGGCCGCGCTTATATCCCGCCTCTGACCAGTGTGCACTTTCCGATGTTTGAAATGGGATACCAGAGCGTGGTTCTGGTGAAGCGGTTCATCGATCAGGGCAGCAATCCGCAAGAAATGATCGCCATTCCCACCCACCTGGTGGTGCGCGATTCATGCGGGTGCACCATGGCGCAATCCGACAGTAATCAGGCCACGCTGGCTGAAGATGCGTTGATTGAGGTGCGTTCGGTCGAATATCTTGGGGAGCCAATCTCCGCTTACCAGAACATTGCCTTGCGAATGGCTGCTGAAGTGTTCAACGAATCTTCTCGTATGAGCAGACATGACGTCAATACCCATTGCGAAAATCTGGTGGAAGCTTTCAGGACAGCCATCGAGTCGCAAAAACCGGATGAATTTTTTCGGGAGTTGGCGCATGTGCTGGCCAGCGCGAATGAGCAGGGGGACAGCCAGCTTTATGCCTGGCAGGTTGCCATTACAGAATTACGCAATGCGATTGGATTTCTGAGCGCTGGCGAATCTTCCCGGCTGACTCAGGCGGAAATTGAGGATTTGTTCAACCAGGCGAGAATGCAAATCAATATTGCTGCCCGCGGGAACATTTCTCGCCTGAGGCTGCGTTATACGTCCACTACCGAGCAAATCGGGCAGATGATGACCCATTTCATCTCTGCCAATGACGAAGCGGAAATATACCGCATATTAAGCAAAGGTCTGCCTGCAATCGGTATTGCCCACGCAGCCATCAGCTTTTACCGCGAAGACCAGGGTGACACATTCGCTTTTTGTGAGCTTCAAGCGCCGCTGGATTTTACCGGCGAGAAAGTTTTTCGGTCGCGGCAATTTCCGCCTTCAGGCTTATACGATGCTGGTCATCCGTTCAGCCTGATGCTCTTGCCAATCAAATCCGGGGATCGCCTGGAGGGTTTTTGCGCGTTTGAGGGCGGCAGCCTGGAAATTTGCGCTGTGATCCTTTCGCAATTGATGGCCGCATTGAAGAGTGTCGCGCTGTACAAGCAGGCGGTTGCCGGTCGGCAGCTTGCCGAGGAAGCCAATCGTTTAAAGAGTCACTTTCTTTCCGTGGTCAGTCACGAGTTGCGCACACCTTTGAACCTGATCTCGGGCTTGAGCGATATGCTGCTGCGGCGCGGCCAACCGGACGAGGTGGAATGTAAAGTGCCGCGCGAGGACCTCGAGCGGATTTATATCAGCGCCCAGCATTTGGACGGCCTGATCCGGGATGTGCTGGACCTGGGACAGTCGGATATTGGCCAGCTACGTCTGATGATGGAACCGTTGGAGTTCAGGGAATTGCTCTTTGAAATTTCCAAGGTGGCCAACAGCCTGGCTGCAGAAAAGGGATTGCAGTTTCATGCTGAAATTGCTGCTCAAATACCGCGGGTGTTGGGGGACCGCACCCGATTGCGTCAGGTGCTTCTAAATCTAATCAACAATGCGATCAAGTTCACCGCACACGGAAGCATCCTGCTGACCGCGATGATGGAAGAGGGGTATGTGCGGGTGTCCATTGTGGACACCGGTCTGGGCATACCACCAGAGGAACAAAATATCATTTTTGATGAATTCCGGCAATCACAGCGCACCGCAGTGCGCGGTTTTGGTGGCCTGGGATTGGGTCTGGCGATTTGCAAACGGTTGGTGGAAGCGCATGGCGGCGAGATCGGCGTTTGCTCCTCGGGCGAAGAAGGCATGGGCTCCAATTTTTATTTCACCATCCCATTACTACCGTTGACCGACCTGGACCGGCTGGCAGAACCGCCGCAGGTTGCGGGCGAGCGCATACTTTTACTGGCCAAAGATTTGTCTGGCGCAGAAATGCTCAAGACCAATCTGGCAGGGCGAGGGATGAACGTCACGATCCGGGTGATTGAAGAGGATCCGGACTGGTTGAGCTGGCTGGTGTTGGAACCGCCGGATGCAGTGGTGCTGGATCTGAGTTTAACTTCGGAAAGTGGTTGGGAAATATTAAAAACGCTGAAAGAGACATTTTCCACCCAGCATATTCCGGTTTTCTTCTATACCTTGCAGCCGGACCAAAATGCCGGGGCTTTGTTGGAGATGAATTATTTAACCAAACCGTTGGAACCTTCGTCCCTGACACAGGCCTTATCCGGCATGGGAATTGACCCTGGCAAGCGCGAGGAAGGCAACGGTTACATCCTTGTCGTGGATGACGACCCAGCCACCGTCTCGTTTCATAAACGGATGATCGAAGAGCAATTCTCCGCGTTTCATGTCCAGGCTGCAGCCAATGGCTTGCAGGCGCTGGATTTGATTCGCCGTGAGCGCCCGGTATTGGTGTTGCTGGACTTGATGATGCCTGAAATGGATGGGTTTGCCGTCCTGGACCAAATGCGCGCTGAGGATTTGACACGCAATGTGCCAGTGATTGTCATTAGCGGGCAGGATCTGACGGCTGAGGAAATGGAACGGTTGAATCAGGGGGCGGCCAGCATTTTAACCAAAGGCATGTTCACCACCCGGGAAACACTTGCACAAGTGGCTGAAACGCTTGAGCGCCGGCGGCGGGCTGGTTCGGAAGTTCAGCGCATTGTTTTTAAGGCGATAAGCTACATCCATGTGCATTATGCGGAAGATGTGACTCGTCAGATGATCGCCAGCCATGTTGGGTTGAGCGAAAGACATTTGACGCGCTGTTTCGATCAGGTGGTGGGACTGGCACCGATGGTTTATCTGAACCGATACCGCGTGCGTCAGGCGCGAAAATTGCTTGAAGAAGGCAAGCGCGGGATCACCGAAGTGGCCCTGGCGGTGGGTTTTTCGACCAGCAGTTATTTCACACGCGTTTTTCGCGATGAGGTGGGGATATCCCCGCGCGCTTATCTGCGCAGCAAATGCGGTCCGGACGAGAATTGACACAGGGATGTCCTAGAAATGCAATTTCTCGTCCCAAAATTGGAAGTTTTTTCTACGCCAAGCGGTTAAAGTGGTGATGCTACTTTTCGTCCAAAATTGAAAAGGAAGGTTGACATGCAAGAACCTTCTGGGCTGATCCTGGTCGTTGGCGGCGATACCCATTTCCGTTATCTCATGCACCGATATGCGAACCTGAGCAACCATCCAATCATCTTTTCTGGATGGGAGGAGGATGTGCTTCTGCGGGCGCAATCGGATCATCCCGCGGTGATCCTGTTACATGTGGACCATTCGGGCAGCATGGGCTGGAATGTGTTGGCATCGCTCAAGGCGTGTGATCAGACGGGATGTATTCCGGTGGTGATTTGTTCGTGGGTGGATGACGAGCTGGAATGTCAGCGTTCAGGCGGAAAAGTATTCTTGCGCATGCCAATTTTGTACACGGATTTTGTGACTGCGCTGGAAAAAGTTGGTATTTTTGGAAATCAGGTGATCAAATGATCAAGAAAGTCATCCTTGTAATTTTCTATATCCTTGCCTGGGTGGCGGATATGCTGCTGGCAGGCTGGTTGGTGCTGGATCGGATTTATTATCGCGCGTTCCGCGGCACCCTTTCGGTATTGTTCGGCGAAGAGAACATCGTCGTCCAGTGGCAGATTCGTGCCGCGGACCGTTTCATCGCGGTGATTCTGGGAATCGGCTGGCTGGTGTTCATGATTGTGCTGGAGGAATCCTTTCGGAAGGCAATGTCAGATGGCACTTTGCTGAGGAAATTTATTCGCGTCACTGCCGTTCTGCTGCTGATCATTCTTGCGGCTGACCTGGTGATGGCCTACGTGCAGGGATTTCAACTGCCCTGGTCCGTGTGGCTGGTCATGGCGCTGGAATTAATCTTTGGGGTGGGCGGTTTGTGGTTCACCCGACGGAAGAAAGTTGTCCAACCGGTTAATCTGGACTGAAATCCACAGAAGAGGTTTTCATTCATGCCCCTGGATCATGTATATCGCGACTTGCAAGATGGTTACATCCACCACTGGCTGGTTGCCGGCCCGCAGATTATTTCGGCGGCTCCAACCAACCATGACAACCAAAACGAAATCCGGTTGGCAATTGCAAAAAAGAATTTTCATAAAAAGTTGGAAATCTCCCAGACCCCGGTTGAGCGCGGTCCGCTGAGTGAAGGGGTCTATAAGGTTGGAAAGCATGAAGGTGCCTGGCGGTATTATTCATGCCAGATGGATCATTTGATTGACCTTTCGACAAGCGTCCCCAACTGGTCTGTTTTGCGCGCCTGGGCTTATGCCCAAGTGATGAGCCCGGAGGCGCAGGAGGCGGAGTTTATTCTGACGGTTTATTCTGAGGCGGATGTGTGGGTGAATGGTCAGCATGTCCAGCGCCAGACGGAATTCAATGCCGGCAAGCCTTTGCAGGTGGCATTTCCGGTCAAGCTGCGCAGCGGAGCCAATTCGGTATGGGTGCGCGTCGAGCAGGCTGCGCGAGGCAGTTGCGCCTTTGGCCTGGCTCTGCGCGTTCTGCCTGCCCAGCAGCCGGTGAGTATGCGCTTCCCGACCACCATCGAAGGCGTTGAGCGGCGCAACCGCCTGGAGGCGGCCTTCAGCCATGCCATCACCGATCGGGATGTGTTCACCCGTGAAGACCAGGTCATCCTGCAGTGGCCTGAGGATGTGCCCGTCACGGCGGTGACCTCGGTGCGCCTGCAGAGCGCTGAGGGTCCCTTCTACGCGGAGACATTCGAGCGCGGCAGTCCCGGCGACCGCTGCATATTGAATACCTCTGCCCAGCTCTATACCGGACATCATAAATTGGTCCTGCTCCCCGGCCCCAAAGAATATTTCGAGGGCAACCGGCGCATCCTGCGCGAAATTCCCATCTGGTGTGTGGGCAACTTCCCCTATTTTCCAGCCGGGAATGAGGATGACTTCGCGGCGCGGCGCATACAGGCTTTTCAGGCCGGAGTTCGCGGCAAATATCCGCTCTTCGAGGCCGTTTCGCGCATGGCGCTGGGTGATTGGGATGCGCTCAATCCGCAATCCCTTCTGGCTGTTGTCCAGGGGATTGCTGGTCTTGAAACGGGCCATGTGTTGAATCTGGTTGGCTTGCTGGGGATGATCTTACGTTTTTTCCAGAGTGCCCATTTCCCGGATGAGTTGCGCGAGCCCATCCGCAAAGTGGTATTGGAGTACCCGTTTGGACAAATTGATCCTGAGGGTGTGCCCAGCGAAGGCGAGGAAATATTATCGCTGACAGCCCAGATTCTGGCCGGGCAGTTATATCCCGAGCACACCCTGACTGCGATCGGGAAAACTGGCTCAGCGTTAAGCGCTCAGGCGGTACCTGCGGCGCGAACCTGGATGCAGCAGCGCGGGCAGCGCGGGCTTTCAGCCGGGGATGCACCGTTGGTCGTTTGCGAGGTGGTCACAGCCCTGTCGCACCTGGCTGACCTGGCTGAGGAGGAAGAGGTGTATGAGCTGGCCTCGGTGCTGCTGGACAAGCTGTTCTTCCAGCTGGCTGTCAACGCATTTCAGGGCGTGTTCGGCGGCAGCAGCAGCGATCTGCATTTTTACCCGGCAATCAACGGGTGGGTGCGCGAAACGGCCGGGATAACGCGCCTGTTGTGGGGGATGGGTGGATACAACCAGTATTCGCCTGTCACCGTCAGCCTGGCCTGCGTGCAAAACTACGAGGCGCCGGAACTGCTGGGCGAAATTGCGCGTTCAACGCTGGAGGAAGTGTGGTCGCAGCAGCGCCAGGGACTGGATGGCGAGATCAACAAGGTTGTGCATAAAACACCGGACGGGATGCTGGAGTCGCTGCAAGATTACCGACCCGGTCAGGCTGGCTCAGGCGAGCAGGTCTGGCAGGCCGCGCTCAGCCCGTCGGCGCTGGTGTTCACCAACCATCCTGCCAACCTGTCTCGGTCAGACGAAAACCGGCCGAATACCTGGGGGGGCAATGCCGTCCTCCCGCGCGTGGCGCAGTGGAAGGATGCGCTGATCGCAATCTACCGGTTGCCGGAAAATGATTGGATGGGCTATACCCATGCCCACTTCCCCATTCACGCCTTGGAAGAGTATGTGATCCGCGAAGACGCTTCCGGGCGGAGCTGGGCGTTTGCGCGCAAAGGGGAAGGTTATCTGGCTTTGACGGCATCTGCGCCCATCCAGTTGATCGAAACCGGGCTGACCGCCTATCGCGAGCTGCGCGCTGAAGGGCAGCAGGTGATATGGTTGTGCCAGTTGGGCCGCGCAGCGTTGGACGGCAGCTTTGCGGACTTCCAGGAAAAGGTGATCAGCGGGACGGCGCAATTCCAGGACGGCGTCCAATGGACCACGATCCGCGGGCAAACGTTAGGTTTTGACTGGAAGGGCGACTTCAGGCTGGACGGCCAATCGGTTGCCATCACCGGTTTCAGCCATCATGACAGCCCCTTCTGCCATGCAGACTTCCCGTGTGAAGTGATGGAAATCCCATGGGAAGATTATCTTCTCAAATTGGATTTCTCCACAAACCAACTAAAAGATGAGGAGGTGAATCTGTCCTAAAAATCCAAAAAAATGTCCTAAAAATGAAAGAAACCCGGTTGAGAGGATGGTAAGCTTAGTATTGGCATTCCTGGGGCAGCTCCAGGCATTGCCACAAGTCAATCCCAATCATTTTCAAATTGCATAAGATGGAGGAAGAAAAAGATGGATCGCAAATTAAGACGTCGTGATTTTCTTAA
>CAZCBJ010000213.1:0-6749 GCA_964496705.1 uncultured Anaerolineaceae bacterium
AGATTCAGGTGATTGACTTTAACCTTTTTTAATGTTATAAACGTTATGTTAATTTCTTATACAAAGGTTTGAGAGGTGTAGTTTTTTAATGATGGCACAGGTTCTTTTTTCCGCTGATAATGGTTCAAATATTCCTTCTCGGAGTGCGCCTGTTTTCGGATGAGTTCCACAGACAAGTCCTTTGAGCCACGGGTTCACTCCAAACCCGTGGCTTTTTGTTTAATCATTGGTCAGTTGGCAGAGTGGTTTTAGCGTTCGGTTGTTTTGAAAGAGGTCCGCTATGTATGAAACCTTGATGAAATCTGGAAACTATCGAGTGGATTACGTGAATGAGTCCGCCTACGGTACGCCCAAGGCATTCGCCTTTTATGTTTGCGGCGGCATGTCGGCTCAGGTACCTTACAGCCTGACTGCGCGCTGCCGCCTGCTGGCAGGCCTGGCAGTTATTCACCAGGAACTGGGCGCCGAGAATCTGGTGGCTGTGTACATGGATATTCACGGAGCCGATCAACGCTCGAATGCAGCCTATGAGCGTATGCTCAATGACCTGCGGGCAGGAATGTTCAGGCGCATCTTTATCTTTGAAATTTGTAATCCGCTGGCCTGGCAGCAGATCAATGATGCCCTCAGTCAATTGTCTTTCGAGGTTGGGTCGGTTGAGCTGATCACCTATCGTGAGGGAGTATCAAGTCAACTGATCTTTTCTGGCGAGAAAACCTCATGATTTTTTGATCGAAATGGGATATGAATTGATATAAATTTGGCAGAAAAATTTCCGTCTCATTCAGGAGCAGCGATGATCAATACACAACTTTTTGAGGGAGCAGGGATTAAGATCACTGCCATAGACCCAGATAAAGATGCGGCCGTAGAATCCGATTGGAGCCATCATCCGCATTATGCGCCTCACCGTCTGGACAAGCCTTTTCAGCCGTTCTCAACATTTACCCTCAAGAAGGAATATGAGAAGGCCCAGAAGAAATCAGAGGAATCCCGAGACAGGTTTCATTTTGCAATTCGCCGCAGAGAAGATGATCAATTGGTCGGTTTTTTACACCTGAACTGGATTTCTTGGAGCAATCGAACGGCCAGCTTGCAGATAGATATCCCGAATGAGGAGCTTTTGAACGCACATGGTAATGAAGTTCTGCTGATTGCGCAGCGCTTGATATTCTGCGAATACAACCTGGTGCGCATCGATTTCAGCCTGCCTGAATATGAGCATGAAATGATCCGCCTGCTGATCCTGCATGGATTTCAACTGGATATCCGCCAGCGGGAAAATTATTATCGAGACGGCCGCTACTGGGATTGGCTGATCTTTGGCTGTCTGGTAGATGAATGGGAAGCCAACCCGGTGGAGGCGACAAAATGAGCGTGGATGCATTGACAGGAATGCGCGTGTATCTCTCCGCATATGATCTCGAAAAAGATCCGGCGGTCATGGTCAAATGGATGGATGATAGTGAGTATCGGCGTTTATTGGACAGTGATGCAGTCATCCTGTGGAATCAGAAGCAATTGCAGAAATTTTTAGAGGAGGAGGGTTTTGGTGTTTTCGCTTTTGCCATCCGAACGATTGAAGATGACCGCTTGATCGGCGATATTGGCCTGGGCGGGATCAATTGGCCGGCTGGCTCGGCCTGGGTTGGCATTGGTCTGGGTGAACGGGCTGATTGGGGAAAAGGATATGGCAGCGATGCAATGCAGGTGCTGCTTCGATATGCTTTTGAGCAGCTAAACCTTCGGCGAGTTAACTTGAATGTATTTGAATACAATCCGCGCGCAATCCGCTCGTATGAAAAGGTGGGTTTTGTTCACGAAGGACGGGCGCGTCAATGGGTACAAAGAGAGGGCAGACGCTGGGATTCCATCTATATGGGTATCTTAAGGCGCGAATGGGAAGCCTTGGCGCCGAAACGCCATCAGCTGGGATATACATGGTAACGGTGCTACCGCAAGGGTGCACTTCCTGGGAATTTCGCTTGGGAGAAGCCGGCGAGGTGGTCGCAATGGACAACGCAACCTACCAGGCGTTACAGGTAATTGCTCACGATGATTTGGAAGAGGATATCGCCTGGTGGAAATCACAGTTCATCCCTCCCATCAAGGGCAGGGGATTGGCGGTTTCCTGCTAGCGTGGGTCGAGGAGCGAGCCAGCCAGGTGATTCCTGAAGCACAGCCGGATGCGCGGGTGGTGTTATCCCAGCCGGTTGCAGGAGAGGATCAGGCAACCCGACAGCTATTCACACAACGTGGGTACAACGAAGCAACGCAGAACTGGCAGATGCGCATAGATTTTCTTGGTACACCTTCCAACCCCTTGATACCTCCGAAGATTGAAATCCGTCCGATACGAAAGGGAGTTGAGGAAAGGAAAGTGTTGGTTTATATGGCGATTCGAAAAGTCTGACCGCCGCCACAAAGTTATATGAGCGGGCTGGGATGCGGGTCGTTTGCGAGCGAATCACTTTCGAAAAGGAAATGCGCCCTGGTATTGAATTCGGAACCATGGGAGATCAGAGTTAGGTACAATTCAACCAATCATTGAGTTTTCCGGGAGGTAATGATGAAAAATTCAGCCGAAATGCTTGCCAAGCTGGTCAATTTTGACACGCCCACCATCTGCAATGTGATCGAATTGTTCGATTTTCGCCCGCGGAATACGGGATTTATGAATGACCGCATCCGCGCTATGTTTCCAGAAATGCCCCCAATGGTTGGTTTTGCTGCCACGGCCACTTTTCGGGCTGACGCACCACCGCAGGAAGGAGATGTTTACTCGAGCCTGACAGAACAGGTTCGACGTTTTGAAGAGTTATCCGGTCCTGCCGTGGTGGTCTTTCAAGACCTTGACCAGCCGATTGTGGCGGCCACCGTGGGCGAGATTATGTGTACAACTTACCTGACCTTCGGAGCCGTCGGTCTGATTACCAGCGGGGCGGTTCGCGACCTGGATCAGGTGCACCGTTTGGGGTTTCCGCTTTTTGCCAGCAGTTTGATCTGCGCGCATGGTTATTGTCATGTTCCCCAGGTGCATGTTCCGGTGCATGTGGGCGGTATCAGCATATATCCGGATGATCTGTTACATGCAGATGTTAATGGCATTACCACCATTCCCCTCCAAATTGCCAGCGAGGTTGCGGATGCTGCCGAAGAGTTTGTGATGGCAGAAAATGTGGTGCTGGATGCGCTTCATACTCACGGCGCGAATGTTGCCATGCTCGATCAAGCTCGCCAGGAATCGCAAGCGCAAATTGCCCGGTTACGTCAAAGATTGGTAAGGAATATTCGATAATAAAATTGTTTGTATTTTTTTTAAAAATTTGCTATAATCAATTTTGTAGATAAATCAACAAGAAGGGAGGTTTTTGCTATGATGTTCTCACCGAAAGAGAAAGGTCAGGGTCTGGTTGAATATGCGTTGATCCTGGTCCTGGTTGCTGTGGTCGTCATCGTCATCCTTGCGCTCCTTGGCCCGGCGATCGGCAGGATCTTCAGCAATATCGTCAGCGCTATCTAACGATAGCCATCATGTTCTTTTTTATGAGGCCCTGGCAACAGGGCCTAAATTTTTGGTTATACTTAGCGATCGATTGGATAGACCTCATTGATGAAGCCCTCCGTACTCTGTCAACACAGTTTTGCAATCCAAGAGCGGACAGACCCTTCCCGTAGGGATGCTTCGCGATCGCCTAGGGGTGTTGCGCTAAGGAATTTCTGGTCAAATCCGCTCAGGGAATCACCCCGCGTGAATCCCTGAAGGAGCGCAGCGACTGAAGGGACTGCGGGCTTTATTTTGGCAGAACTTAGTTGACACAATACTCAGTGGAATTTTACCTTCAGGGAGATAGGATTCTTTGACCGAAAAAAAACAAATCCGGGCAGTCATATTTGACATGGGAGGGGTGATCATTCGTACCGAAGATCGAAGGCCTCGTAACCAACTGGCGGCGCAACACGGCCTGTCCTATGACGATCTATCGCGCCTGGTTTTTGATTCAGAGCTCGCCGCCGCAGCGACGCTGGGAAGAGTCAGCGATCAGCAGCTGTGGGTTGAAGTGGCAGCGCAGCTAAACATCCCGGTGGAGGAAAGTGATTCATTCGCGGCGGCTTTCTGGTCTGGAGACCGGCTGGACCGCGACCTGTATGAATATATACGCTCTTTACGCGTAAAGTTGCGCACTGCGCTGCTCAGCAATGCATGGCCCGATGCGAGAAAATCCTTGACTGACCGGTTTGCCTGTCTGGACGTCTTCGATGTGGTGATTTTTTCGGCTGAGGTTGGATTAGCCAAACCCGCCCCAGCCATCTATCGCCTGGTATTGAATCGCCTGGGAGTTCAGCCGGAGGAGGCGATTTTCGTGGACGATTTTCCGGAGAATGTCCATGCAGCCAGCCAGTTAGGCATATATGCCATCCGCTTTGAGTCGACCCAGCAAATCATGCAAAAGATCTCGGAGTTGCTGGGTTGATCGTATTGGGCGCCATTTCGGACACCCACATTCCTGACCGGGTGGGTGAGTTGCATCCTGCAATCATTCCCACCTTCCAACGAGCTGGGGTGACTCATATTGTGCATGCGGGTGATATTTGTGTTCCACGCGTATTGAACCAATTGGGTGCTGTGGCGCCGGTCCTCGCTGTCCGTGGAAACCGGGATTGGTTGTTTTTTGGGAAGCTACCCCTGCTGCTTGCTCAGCAATTCGAAGGGGTCCATGTGGCGATCGCGCACGGACACGGAGGATGGGTGAATTATCTACGTGAGAAGGTATATCATTTTCGGCACGGTTATCACCGGGAGCGTTATAAAAACTATCTATTATCGGCTGCTCCTCAGGCAGATGTGATCATTTTTGGCCATACGCATTTCCCGGAAATTATCCGGGAATCTGGCAAGTTGCTGATTAATCCTGGTACAGCCAGTAACCTTGCTGGGCGGATAGGCTTGACGCCAACGGTAGGCATTGTGAGAATCGACGGAACGAAAAATATAGAAGCGGAAATTAAGGTTTTATGAGGAGCTATCGTTCATTGGCTTCACCGGGCGGGACAAAAAATTTGCTTCAATCACCTTTGCAAATCATACAAAACCTATTATAATTTGCAGTCTTGTGTGTATTCTGTGGATTAGTTGATCTTTAGGAGAAGTTTATGGCTTCTGGTATGCAGACCAAATCGTATGCGCGTATTCCAGTAATTTTCCCTCTTCCAGAACTCATTGAAGTTCAGCTCGAATCTTTTCAGCGATTAAAAACCGAGGGTCTGAGTGACCTGTTCGACGAAATTACCCCGATTGAGTCTTACAACAAGGGGATGAAACTTTTCTTCCCCAGCCGTACACCTGAAGCGCAACAATGGGGATTGAAGTATTGGTTTGGCGAGCCGAAACACACCATTGAGGAATGTGTTGAGCGCGACCTCACCTACGCCTGTCCGCTGTACGTTTCTGTCTTGCTGGCGGGACCTGAGATTCCTGAGCCGATCAAACAGGATATCTTCCTGGGTGATTTCCCTGAGATGACCGAAAAGGGCACCTTCATCATTAATGGGACGGAACGTGTGGTGGTATCGCAGCTTATTCGCTCTCCGGGTGTGTATTTTGAAGCTCCTGTGGACCGCACCTCTGGCCGGCGCCTTGCCATGGCCAAGTTAATTCCGGACCGCGGAGCCTGGATGGAATTTGAAACAAGGAAAAATGATTATCTTATCCTGAAATTCAACCGCAAGCGCACGGTTCCAATCACCATATTTTTACGCGCTATGGCGGCTGTGAATGACGGCATGGCTGAAGCTCCGTTCAACCTGGGAACAGACGAGGAGTTGATCGCCCTGTTCCAGGACGTGGATAACGATAACGACCGCTTGTTCATCGCTTCTACATTGAGACAAGAACCTGTATGGAACACGACCGAAGGCTTGACCGTTGCGCAGGCCGCATTGCTGGAATTCTTCAAGCGTATGCGCCCTGGCGATCCGGCCACGCTGGATAACGCGCGTCAGTTCCTCGAGGAGCAATTGTTTGATCAACGGCATTATGACCTGGAACGCGTGGGACGGTATAAATTGTCCCAGAAGCTGGACCTGGCTGACCGGATTCCGGTGACCCATCGAACGGTCACCAAATGGGACGTGGTGAACCTGATCCGGCGTATGATCATGATCAATAATGAAATTGAAGATAAAGACGACATTGATCATCTGGGCAATCGCCGGGTTAAAACGGTAGGTGAGTTAATCCAAAACAAACTGCGCATTGGTCTGCGCCGGATGGAGCGGGTTATTAAAGAGCGCATGTCCATTCGCGACCAGGATCAGGTTTCACCGGTCAGTCTGGTGAACATTCGCCCGGTGGTGGCTGCCTTGCGCGAATTCTTCGGGTCCAGTCAGTTGTCGCAGTTCATGGATCAAACCAATCCTTTGGCCGAGTTGCGCCATAAACGGACCCTGTCGGCATTGGGCCCGGGCGGTCTGCGCCGAGAGCGAGCCGGCTTTGATGTGCGCGATGTACACCATTCACACTACGGTCGCATCTGCCCGATCGAGACCCCGGAAGGTCCGAACATCGGTTTGATCGGTCGCCTGGCGAATTTTTCGAGAGTGAATGAATATGGATTTATTGAGACACCCTATCGAAGGGTGGTGAAGGTCCTGGGTTCCAATGATCCCCGATTATTGAATAGAATGGCTCAGGAAGACCTGGCAGATGCGAACGGTGAAGTGATCGTGCGTAAAGGCGAGCGGATCAG
>CAZCBJ010000214.1:0-6743 GCA_964496705.1 uncultured Anaerolineaceae bacterium
CGCGGTGAGGCTGGGCCTCTCGCAGATATATATGCGTTAGGCGCGACACTGCACCATTTACTTACCCGCCGCGATCCACGCATCGAGCCTCCATTTTCTTTTGCCGACCGTCCGATTCGGCAAATCAACCCCGCGGTTAGTCAAGAATTTGAAACCATCATCAACATCGCTTTGCAATACAATCCGAACGAAAGATTTCAATCTGCATCAGCCATGAAGGAAGCGCTAATCAACGTGGCGACCAAGACAGGTGCCATCAGCAAAATGGTGTACAGCGCCCCCATCATGTTGGACGAAGGCATAAAACCAATCTGGGTTTTCACTTGTGAGGATGAAATTCGCGGTTCGCCGACGTTTGATAATGGAGTAATCTATGTCGGCGCGTATGACAACAATCTCTATGCCATAAACGCTTTGAATGGGGAATTCCTATGGAAATTCCCAACGACGGGCGGTATCGCGGGAAGTCCATTGGTACAAGACGGAATCGTTTATGTTGGCTCGGAAGACCAAAGTCTATATGCATTGTTGTGCAGGACAGGTAAAATTTCCTGGAGTTATATCACCAATGGTCCCATCCGCTCGTCGCCAAAGTATCTGGAAGGGCATATCTTCTTTGGCTCGGATGATGGCTATTTTCATGCAGTGAATGTGCATAACAGTCGTGCACTGTGGAAATTTGATTCTGGTGCCCCAATCCGCTCAACGCCTGCGATAGCGCATGATTTAATTTATTATGGAACCGAAGAAGGCGATGTGAATTGTGTTAGTTTTCAGGGTCAGTTAAAATGGCGTTTTTCTGCCAAAAGGGCAGTGACATCGTCGCCTGTGGTGGGAAAAGGAATTTTATATTTTGCGTCAGTTGATTCAATTTTCTACGGCATTGATGCGAAATCGGGTTGGGCAATCTGGCGGTACCGGATGGGTAAAGGATCGGTGAGCACACCGTGTTTGGCCGAAAATTTTGTCTTTTTTGGATCAGCAGATGGTTTTCTATATTGCCTTGATGCGGCGAATTCAAAAGAGATATGGAAATATAAAACAGACCATCAGGTCAGTGGTTCGCCAGTGGTGTATAAGGATTCGATTTATTGTGGTTCTGCTGATGGTAATTTATATTGTCTTGAGTACCGAACCGGGCGATTGCGTTGGAAATTTAACACGAAGGGTCCAATTACCGGAACTCCATTCATTGTGAATGATGTTGTGTATATTGGGTCCTCGGATAGATGCCTTTATGCCTTGATGGCATAATTCATCAGCAATGGAGGGTTTTCTTGAATAATTTTTTTCGGAAAATATTTACCAAAAAGAAAAAACCCGTTTTAGATGTAAAAACAGCTCCTTTGTCAGATGAGCAATTGTTAACGGTATCTATTCAACGCGAGACCTATAAACCTTTGCAATATATCTTTGGGTGTGGTCAGTCTGTTGGTATACAAAGAGATCACAATGAAGATTGTCTTTTAGCTTTTGGAGGCACTCTTTCTGGAGGGGATGATGAGGTGCCTTTTGGGGTATTCATCGTTGCTGATGGGATGGGAGGGCATCAGCATGGGGAGATTGCCAGCAATGTAGCGGCGCGAACGATGGCTGAGTATCTTTTCATGAAAATATACCCATCTCTCCTGGGAATTCAAGGATCGCCGATCTCCGAGCCAATTCAAGAGACGATGGATAACGGCGTGCGTGAGGCGCATCTGGCTGTCGTTCGCAAAGCACCGGGAGGAGGAACCACGCTGACTGCTGCGTTGGTGATTGGAGAACAGGTCACATTGGCCCATGTAGGCGACAGCCGGGCGTATTTTATATATCCAGATGGGCGAACCCAAATCATGACTCAAGACCATTCGGTGGTGCGCAGGTTGGTTGAACTTGGACAGATGAGCGAGAAGGATGCCGCGGCATCGACTCAAAGAAATGTTTTATATCGGGCATTGGGACAACCAGATCCTTTCAAGCCGGATATCGCCAATTACTTGATGCCTCATCCAGGATACCTGCTCCTGTGCAGTGATGGATTATGGGGAGTGGTACCAGACCCAGAAATATTTAGGATTGTCGCTGCCTCGCCAAATCCTGCCAAAGCTTGCAATCAACTGGTAGAAGCTGCAAATTCTGCCGGCGGACCGGATAACATCAGTGTTGTGCTCATCCAATATCTGTCGTAAATTCGACCTAGACAGGTGATTGAGTGATGGTTGAGAAAGATTTATATCAGGTATTAGGTTTACCGATTCATTGCACACCCGAGGAGATTCGCTTGGCTTATTTTGACGCTGCCAAGCGTTACCATCCGGACACCAACCATAGTCCAGATGCCAATGAGCAGTTCATTGCCATACAACAGGCTTACGATATTCTCAGTGTGCCTCAGAAAAAGGTTGCCTATGATCAATCCTTACCTAAAGATGCTTTTTCCAAGAATATCTCGATAAAATTCCACAGTTCGCGGTCTAAATTAAGAATAATGGCGGAACCGCAATTGATCTATGCTCTGTTAGAAATAGAGAATATCTCTGATCTCGATAAAAACAACCTGCCGTGCACACATATTTGTCTGGTTATTGACCGCTCCACCTCCATGGAGGGTGAGCGGATGGACATGGTAAAGAAAAGTGTTGTACAACTTTTCCGGAAAATGCGCCCCAAGGATTACATATCCGTTGTGTCCTTCAGCGACCGCGCGGAAGTTGTCCTTCCTCCAACACAAATCAATAGTCTTGATCGATTTGAGTTCGAGGTGGCCTTAATCAGGCCCGGTGGCGGGACGGAGATATTTCAAGGTCTTGATTTGGGATTAAGGCAGATTAAGAGGCTGGCGCGCAGTAATATCATTGGGCAAGTGATTCTCGTGACTGATGGGCACACCTATGGAGACGAACAAGCTTGCTTGGATGCTGCTTCACAGGCTGCTTCTGAAGGAATCATTATTAACGCTCTCGGAATTGGCAATGAGTGGAATGATGAATTTCTGGAAACGATTTCCTCCAGGAGCGGTGGAAAGACTTTTTTTGCCACCAGCCCACAGGAAATCCCCAAGATGATCAAGTTTTTAGCATCGGCGAGTCAGTGGGTTTATTCCAGAAATTTGGAGTTTCATTGTGTCAGTGCACCGCCTGCTCATCTGAATTATTCGTATCAAGTTCATCCTGTGCTTCAAGAGTTGAAACAATTCCCTGTGATTCAGTTAGGTCACATCATTTATCAGAGCAGGCTGTTGGTTTTATTTGAAATTGTCATAAAACAGTTGCCTGAAGGAATCGACCGGCTGCAGGTAATTAATGGAATGCTGCAAATGGAATTGCCTGACGGCAGTAACCAGCAATTCAAACTCGATTTGACTCTCCCGGTTTCTGATAAAACAATGGATGAATATCCGCCATCCTTGATTACTGATGCACTCTCCAAAGTTACTTTGTTTCGCTTGCAAGAACGAGCAAAGCAGGAGGTCGCCTCTGGGAATCACATCGAGGCTGATAAACACTTGCAATACCTTGCAACTCGACTGCTTTCCAGGGGAGAGCGAGAGCTGGCGCATACAATCTTAAGTGAAGCAGAACACATTCGGCAAACACATTCTTTTACCCGAAGCGGGGATAAACGGATAAAATATGGTACACGAGGATTGAGCTTGCCAGCCAAGACAGAGGCGGATGCGGAGGTGTGATGATCATTTGTCAAAATTGCCGCAATAAAGAAATGGAAGGCGCATTGTTTTGCAGTGAGTGTGGCGCGCAACTGGTTGTTGGCGATCACAGCGTAACTCGTACCATTTCTGAAACCTCCACCGAAATTCCAGCCATCTCGTCAACACCTATGGATGAGCAGGGTGTTCATACCAAACTGGATGCATCATTGCCGGTGATATCGTTGTTGGTGGTAGGGTTTGAGAAGGTTATCCCACTCAGCGGGAAGTCAGAATTCACATTAGGAAGAATATCAGAGGGTCAACCAGTGTTGCCAGACGTGGACTTGACTCAATATGATGCGTATAGCCAAGGTGTTTCCAGGCTGCATGTGTCCATAAAATTGGATCCCCTCAAGGTGATGGTGGTTGACTTGGGCTCCGCAAACGGGACAAGGGTTAATGGGCAGAAAATTATGCCCCATATCGATTACCCATTGTCTCATGGAGATATTTTAGCTCTGGGTAAACTAAAAATCCAAATTTATATACAATAGATTACTGGGAACAAGTATGATCACAGTCATTTTACATCTCGCAAATGAAGATCCAGTTTTAGGCGATATTGACGATTTTCCTGGTTCGGCAGACACCATCATCACCATTAAAAACCCGCGCAGGCGGGATGGAAAAGATGTTCATTATTTAGAAGCCGATGTCACTACGGTTATCTGGCCGATCAATAGGATTAGCTTTATCGAAATTATGCCAAGCGGTGAAGAAGAGGAAATCATTGGTTTTGTGAGAGAATAACATATGCTGGATGAGACTTTTCCCAACCGAACTATCCTGGTGGTTGATGACGAAGAACGGATGGCCAGGTTTATTCGTCTTAATTTGGAACACGATGGCTTTCATGTAATTGAAATTTACCGAGGCATAAAGGTTATTCCGGCTTTACGGGATTCGCTGGCGGACCTGGTCATTCTGGATGTGATGCTGCCTGACATTGACGGATTTGAAGTGTTGCGCCTCATCCGTGAAACATCTTCGGTTCCGGTCATCATGTTAACCGCGAAAGGTGAAGAAGACGATCGTGTTCGCGGCTTGGAGTTGGGTGCTGACGATTATGTAACCAAACCGTTCAGTCCCCGCGAGCTTGTCAGTCGTGTTCGCGCGGTTCTGCGCAGAGCAGAAGGTTCTGGCATCAGTTCTCAGGAAGTGATTCAAGTTGATGAGCGGTTAAAGATTGATTTTGGACGGCGAGAGGTCTGGGTGGATGGTAATTTGGTTAAACTACGTCCAACTGAATACCGATTACTTTTCCACCTGGTGCAAAATGCCGGATGGGTGCTGACATTTGATCAAATACTGGCAAAAGTCTGGGGATATGAATACCGGGATGAGACTCATTATGTGCGCCTTTATGTGAACTATCTGCGCCAAAAAATTGAGGAAAATCCTACGGCTCCAAAGTATATTCTGACTGAGCGGGGTGTCGGATATCGTTTTATTGATTTTCGTCGCTAGGTGGAATTTATTATGTTATACTCACGACCTATTTCATGGAGGAGTAAAAAATGATTGATGAGCCCATTCATGTAACCGACGCAGCTTTTGAAAAAACGATTATGCAATCACCCATTCCAGTAGTTGTGGATTTCTGGGCGCCATGGTGCGGACCTTGCAGGATGGTTGCTCCAATCTTGGATAAGATTGCCAAAGAATACACCGGGAATTTATTGGTAGCAAAAGTGAATGTGGATGAAGAGCAGGATTGGGCGGGACGTTTTGGTATTCAGAATATTCCAACCATGCTTTTTATTGCCAATGGAAAAGTTATCCATACCCAGGTGGGTGCGATGCCTGAAAGGATGTTAAGAGATACACTCACTCAATTCCTGGATGTCGCCGGGACGCCAGGATAATTTCAAGCCTATTTCATCATTTCGTGGGCAGCCACATCAGGCTGCCCATTTTTTTATTCATCTATCCTTTGGATTTTCGCTCCCAGCGAGGCTAGTTTAGACTCCACCTGTTCGTAGCCACGTTCAATTTGACTAATATTTCGAATTACCGATTCGCCACGGGCAGATAAGGCAGCTAAAAGTAAAGCCATCCCGGCGCGGATATCCGGACTTTCCATTTTTTCGCCATATAAAATGCTGGGACCATTGACAATACAGCGATGTGGATCACACAGAACAATCTGTGCACCCATACTTACCAATTTGTCTGTGAAGAACATGCGGCTTGGGTACATCCAGTCATGAAAAAGGACTGTTCCCTTTGATTGCGTTGCTATCACGATTGCAATACTCATGAGATCAGTAGGAAATGCCGGCCAGGGCATATTCTTAATCTCCGGTATCGCGCCTCCAAGGTCAGGTTCAATTGACAAAGGTTGATCTGAGGGAACGATGATATCGTCGTTTTCCACATGCCAAAGAACGCCTAGCCGGCCCAATACTAGCCTGATCATATCCAGATATTGAACGCCTGCGTGACGAATACGAATGTTACCGCGAGTTACAGCAGCAGCGCCGATAAAGCTGACCACCTCAAGGTAATCGGGTCCAATGTGATATTCACCACCGTGAAGCTTATCCACCCCATCAATATGGAGCGTGTTAGAACCTATGTTTTCGATTTGGGCACCAAGTGTGTTTAAGAAGGCACACAATTCCTGAATATGAGGCTCTGAAGCAGCATTGCGAAGCACGCTTTTTCCTTTGGCGAGGACGCTGGCCATGATGGCATTCTCGGTCGCAGTAACTCCTGCCTCGTCCAAGAGAATGTCTGCGCCGTACAACCCTTTGGCCGAAAAATGAAATACACGGTCATAATGGATCTGAGCACCCAATTTCTGCAAGGCAAGGATATGGGTGTCAACCCTGCGCCTTCCGATCACATCTCCACCCGGTGGGGGAAGCTGTAATTCTCCACAACGGGCAGTCATTGGTCCGGCGAGAAGGATTGAGGCTCGAATCTTCCGACAAAGGTCAGGATCCAGGTTCACTGGCTGAATATCACGAGCCGTAATTTGCCAGGAGTGAGGAGCGAGCATCAAGAACTCTACTCCGGTCTGATTCGCCTGCATGTCCTTCACCATGCC
>CAZCBJ010000215.1:0-6497 GCA_964496705.1 uncultured Anaerolineaceae bacterium
CCCCCTCCCGCACCGTCACCCTCACGCGCACACCGCGCCCCACGTTCACACCCTCCCCCACGCGCAGCAGGACGCCCACCAGCAGCCCCACGTCCACGCAAGCGCTCAATCCTGAAACCATTGTGTATTCGCTGGACGGCGCTGCGCTGCGTCTGATCCAATCGGACGGCAGCGGGGACACGCTGCTGTGGAGCGCGGCGGGCGGTGAAACCGCGCAGAACCCGGCCTGGTCGCCGGACGGCGGCACGATTGCCTTTGAGGGCGGCAGCGCCTCCGCTCGCCAGGTGTTCCTGTTCAACGGCGGCGCGGCGGCGCCCCTTGGCGGGCAGCCCGCCGGCGAAACCATGCACCCGGCCTGGTCGCCGGACGGCGGCTGGCTGGCGGTGCGCAATATTCAAAGCAGCCAGTCGGACCTCTATCTGTGCAGCGCAGCCGGCGCAGGATGCTATCCCCTGACCAGCGACGCGGCGGATGACGCTCAGCCCGCCTGGGCTGCGGATGGTACAACGATTTACTTTGTCTCCGACCGCGGCGGCGCACCCGCGATCTATAAAGTAGCCGTGGGGGCGCCGGGCAGCCCGCCCAGCCCGCTGCCCGAACCCGGATTGGTCGTATCCGACGTAGACTCTTCCGGCGCCTGGCCGAGCCTTTCCCCGGACGGTGCATCCCTGCTCTTCAGCCGTCGGGTGAGTGGGCTGCGTCAGGTGTTCCGCGCCGCTGCAGATGGCAGCAGCCCGCTGCAACTGACCAACAACGGCAACAATTTTTGCGCCTCGTGGTCGCGTGACGGAGCGCAGATCGTCTTGCTCTCCGACCGGGAGGGCGCGGTGGATATCTGGATCATGAGACAGAACGGTGCGGAGCTGCGTAATCTAACCCGCCTCCCGGCAGGTTACCAGCGCCCCGCCTGGAAGCCCTAAACAGGGCAGGAGGTTTCCATGAAGGTCATCCTGCTGCATACCTCAGCCCCGCCAGTGGTCGGCGGGGTGGAAACGGTCATCGCCAACCAGGCGCTGCAACTGGCGCGCGCCGGCCACACCGTGCGCATCCTGACCGGGCGCGGCACCACCTGGGACGCGCGCACGCCGGTGGACGTGCTGCCGCGCCTGGATGCGCGCCATCCCGCCTGCTTGAAAGCCAAGAACAGCCTCGATAACGGCAGGGTGCCCGAGGATTTTGAGAGCCTGGTGGGACAGGTGCAATCCGACCTGCTGCGCGCGCTGGCCGGAGCCGACGTGGTCATCGCACACAATGTGGCTTCACTAAACAAAAATCTGGCGCTGACCGCCGCGCTGCACAACCTGCTGCAGGCCGGACAACTGCGCCGCCTGATCCTCTGGCATCACGATCTGGCCTGGATGACCCAGCGCTATCAGAGCGAGCTGCATCCCGGCTGGCCGTGGGATTTACTGCGCACGCCCTGGCCGGGCGCCCGTCAGGTGGCCGTCTCAGAGGTGCGCCGCGAGGAGCTGGCTGGACTGCTGGGCATCCCATTGACCGAGATCGCGGTAGTTCCGGGCGGGCTGGACCTGGCGCGCTTTCTGGCACTGCAGCCGCGCACCCTGGGGCTGCTCGATCAGTTCCAACTCCTGCTGGCCTCACCCATCCTGCTCATGCCGGTGCGCCTGACGCGCCGCAAGAACATCGAGCTGGCCCTGGAAACCCTGGCAGCGCTGCGCCGCGACCTGCCCCGCGCTGCAATGGTGGTCACCGGCACCGCCAGCAACCCAGAATATCTCGAGCGGCTGCTCAAATTGCGCGCCGAGCTTGGATTGGAGGGGGCGGCGCACCTGGTGGCTGAATTTTCGCCCGAGGGGCTGCCGGAGGAATGTCTGGCGGATTTCTATCGGGTGGCCGATGCGCTGCTGCTCACCAGCCGCGAGGAAGGCTTTGGGCTGCCCATCCTGGAAGCCGGACTGGCGCGCCTGCCCATTTTCTGCACCGCCCTGGCCGCGCTGCGCGACCTGGCTGGGCACTGGGCCAACTACTTCGCGCCGGATGACGAGCCCAAGTACATCGCCCGCCTGATCACCAAAACGCTCAAAACTGACCCCGTCTACCGCCTGCGCGTGCGCGTGCGCCAGGAATATGTCTGGCAGTCCATCTACCTGCGCTGCCTGGCGCCGCTGCTGGAAGAGGAATCCGCAGATGGCGCAGATTTTCGCAGATCATAAACAAAGAAGATGAAAATAGGGATTTGTCTACCTCTCTATCATTGCAGATAAATAATTTTATCTGCGCCCATCAGCGAAATCTGCGGGTAGCCTTCTTTGCGCCAATTCCCGTTCCAACTCGACCTGCACCAACTGCGGGTTGGCCTGCCCGCGCATGCGGCGCATCACCTGACCAAAAAACCAGTTGGCCAGCGTCTCTTTGCCGCCCAAATAGCTGGCCAGCTCCTGGGGATGCTCGTCCAGCACCTGCGCCACCAGCGCGGCGATGCGGACATGATCCGAGATTTGCTGGCGTCCCCCGGCGCGGATGATCTCGCCCGCCGGTCGGCCGCTCGCCAGCATCTCGCCCAACACCGCGTGGGCGGTGGTCAGGTTCACCTCGCCGCCGGCAGTCAGGCGCGCCAACTCGGCCAGGCCCTGCGGGCTGACCCGCAATTGCTCCAGCGTTTCACCGCTGGTGTTCATCCAGGCGAACAGCTCGCCGGTGATCCAATGGACGATCGCGCGCGGCGGCACCTGCGGCGCGCTGCGCAGCGCGGCTTCAAAATAGGCCGCCAGGGCTTCATCCTCCGCCAGCCGGCGCGCATCCGCCAGCCCGATGCCATGCGCCTGCGCCAGGCGTTGCGCGCGGGCGCGCGGCAGTTCCGGCAGCCCGAAGCGCACCGCCGCCTCCCAGACCTCGTCCACCACCAGCGGCGGCAGGTCTGGCTCGGGGAAGTAGCGGTAATCGTGGGCTTCCTCCTTGGAGCGCTGCGAAAAGGTCATCCCGTTCAGGTCGTCCCAGCCCAGCGTCTGCTGGACGACCGGCTCGCCGCGTTCCAACAGCGCGGACTGGCGTTGGATTTCGTAGGCGCAGGCGCGCTCCAGCGCGCGGAAGCTGTTCAGGTTCTTGATTTCCACCCGCGTGCCCAGCTCCTCCGTTCCCGCCGGGCGCAGCGATACGTTGGCTTCGAAGCGGATCACGCCCTTTTCCATGTCTCCCGAATTGACCCCCAGCGCGCGCAGCACCGCGCGGATTTCGCCGGCGTAGCTGCGCGCCTCCTCCGGCGAGCGCAGGTCCGGCTCCGAGACGATCTCCAGCAGCGCCACCCCGGCCCGGTTGAGATCCACCAGCGAGAAGCTCTCCCCGTTGCGAGTCACGTGGCTCAGCTTGCCGGTGTCCTCCTCCAGGTGCACGCGGCGGATGCGCACGCGCTTCTCTCCCGCCGGCGTGTCAATGGTCACCTGCCCGCCCAGCGCCAGCGGGTATTCGTACTGTGAAATCTGATAGCCCTTGGGCAGATCCGGGTAGAAGTAATTCTTGCGCGCGAACAGGCTGGAGCGCACAATCGCGCAGCCCAGCGCCGCCGCGGCGCGCAGCCCGTATTCCACCGCCTGACGATTGATCACCGGCAGCGCGCCGGGCATCCCCGCGCACACCGGGCAGACCGCGCTGTTGGGCTGTGCGCGGGTGGTATCTACCACCGGGCAGGCGCAGAACATCTTGCTGCGCGTCAGCAGCTCGGCGTGAATCTCCAATCCGATGACAGGTTCATAGGGCATGGGGGCGATTGTAACATGAATGGGATGAAGGTTTGGAAAAAAGCCCCACCCGGGCATGCCGCCCGGGTGGTCAAAAATTGCCTGGATTTGCAGTGCGGCTTACTTGCCACGGGTGCGGGTGGCCACATCGAAGATCACCGCTGCTGCCAGCACGGCGCCACGCACCATGTATTGGTACGAAATTCCGATCCCCATCAGGTTCATCCCACTCGTCAGCGACATCATCACCAGCGCACCAATGATCGAGCCGACCACCTTTCCTACCCCGCCTGCCGCCGAGACGCCGCCCACATACGCCGCGGCGATGGCGTCCAACTCCCATAACGTGCCAGCCGTGGTAGTGGCGGATTGCAGACGAGAGGCGAACAAAATGCCTGATAGTGCCGAGAGCATGCCCATCGAGCCAAAGACGACATAGATGATGTTCTTAACGCTGATGCCGCTCAACTCGGCCGCTTCCGGGTTGCCGCCAGCAGCGTAAATATGCCGCCCAAGGATGGTTTGTGAGGCGACGAAATTATAAATCAGCACCACAACCAGCACCACCACCGCGGTCCATGAAAGCCCCTGATAACCAGCCAGCAGCCAGGTGACACCGCCGATCAGCAGCGACATGAACATCAACTTGATCATGAACAGGTTCACCGGAAGGACTTCAAAATTATACGCCTGCTTCTTCTTGCGACTGTTAATCTCGCTGATGACCAACGATACGATCGCCACCAGCCCGAGAATCAGTGTTAGCTTGTGTATGCCCGGCAAAAAAGCGCTTTCTGCGCTGAAGATATCCGGAACAAAACCGTTGCCGATGGCGTTGAAGGCTTTGTCAGGGATGATAATCGTGCCGGTGCTTTCGGTGACCACCAGGATGGCCCCGCGGTAGATCAACCAACCCGCCAGCGAGGCGACGAATGAGGGAATTTTCAACTGCGCCACCAGGAAGGCGGTGATCAAACCGGCAACGACCCCCAAACCCATCGTCATCGGGATGACCACATATACCGGCAGCTTCCATTGCACCATGGCGATAGCCGCGATGGCGCCCAGAAAACCGCCCAGAAATCCCACAGACAAGTCGATATGCCGGACCACGATGACCAATGTCATCCCCACCGCCAGCACAGCGATATATCCGGACTGGTTCACCAGGTTAACGATGTTCCGTGAGGAAATGAATGTGCCCGAGGTGGTAATCGTGAAATAAACCATGATGACAAACAACGCAATCCACATGCCGTATTCGCGAATGTTTTGTCGTAATACCTTCTGCAAATCTCTAACGAATGACATATCAACCTCCTAGTAATCGGTTGCCAGTTGCATGATTTTTTCCTGGGACGCTTCTTCCACCGGCATCTCACCTGCGATTCGACCCGCGGATACGATGTAGATCCGATCGCTCATTCCCAGAATCTCGGGGAGTTCGGAAGAGATCATGATAATGCTCATTCCCTCTTCAAGCAACCGTTGTATGATCAGATAGATCTCGTATTTTGCGCCCACGTCTATACCGCGGGTTGGCTCATCGAGGATTAGCACATCCGGTTTGACAAATAACCACTTTCCAAGTGAAACCTTTTGCTGATTGCCGCCGCTCAAATTGCCAACCGTTTGTTCCACGCTTGGCGTTTTGATGTTCAACGATATTTTGTATTCATTCGCCACCAACACTTCGGCATTTTTGTCCACCACACCGCGGCGGGAAATTTTATCCAGATTGGCCAGGGTTATATTTTGTTTTACATCTTGAATCAGGATTAATCCATCACCTTTCCGGTCCTCAGTCGCGTAGGCGACTCCGGCAGCGATAGCCTGTTGAGGATGCGAAAAACGCACCTTTTCTCCCCGGACATACATCTCACCGGTGATCCGGTAACCATCCGGATTTCCAAACAAACTCAATGCCAGTTCCGTGCGCCCTGAGCCCATCAATCCTGCAAAGCCGATGATTTCACCTTTCCTCACGTTGAAGTTGATATCGCGGAGGATATCGCGACCAAAAATCGGACTGTAGGCACTCCAGTTCCTGACCTCGAGAACGATTTCTTCAGATGGTTTGTGCTGCCGCTTGGGATAAATATTGTCGATCTCACGCCCCACCATGTGCTTGATCAGCACATTTTCTGTCACTTCTCCCTTGTGGGCGTCCAGGGTGCAAACAGTGAGTCCGTCGCGTAAAACGGTAACCGTATCGGCGATACGAATCACTTCCCGCAGTTTATGGGAGATCAAAACGCATGTGACCCCCTGCTCTTTCAATTCATGCAACAACTTGAACAGATTATCGCAGTCATTTTCATTCAAAGATGCGGTGGGCTCATCCAGGATGAGCAGTTTGACATCCCGGCTTAAGGCCTTGGCTATTTCGACCAACTGTTGCTGGCCAACCCCCAAATTCCTCACCTTGGTAGCAGGATTGACATCCAGGCGTACGATGCGCAGCATTTCACCAGCTCTTTTGATGGTTTCATTCCAATCCACCATAAAACCATTACTTTTTCTAATCTCATGTCCGAGATATATATTTTCATAAACTGTCAGTTCGGGGATCAACGCCAGTTCCTGATAAATGACCGCAATCCCCGCCTTTTCACTGTCGGATATACTCGAAAAGGTCTGTTCTTTGCCATCAAACAGGATGCTTCCACTATAGGCGCCATGCGGATAAACTCCACTCAGAACTTTCATCAGCGTAGATTTTCCCGCACCGTTCTCGCCGACCAGACAATGTATTTCGCCTGCGGCAACAGAAAAATTGACATCGTTTAAGGCCTTCACGCC
>CAZCBJ010000215.1:6507-6738 GCA_964496705.1 uncultured Anaerolineaceae bacterium
AGGAAACTCCTTGGTGATATGCCTCATCTCCAATATGGGAGTACTCATCCCACCTCCTGTTGCGAAACCTTCGGATGGACTAATTGCTCATCGGGCTAATTATACAGCGCAATGCTGCGCATCTACTAGAATTTTGAAAGAAGCTTCGATGGAGGTGTCAACAGTAACCGCTGACATTGCGCTGTAATTTGTGGTATTCCACCAGGAAAGAATCTTACAGCCGCCAGGGTG
>CAZCBJ010000216.1:0-6733 GCA_964496705.1 uncultured Anaerolineaceae bacterium
TTACACCTGGCACTTAAACCCCGCAGTTATCAGACATTGCACATTCTGCCTTATTCTGCATGGCCAGACTCACCCCCTCAATGTTTGGAAATACTACAATTTGATACCACCCATACATGTAAACTGCCAATGCACACTGGAAAGAGCCTAAACCATGAACCTGATAGAATCCCTTTTCGCTAAGACCATCCAACGCGCAGTCAGAGCCCAACTCAAGGTAATCGAAAACGACCTTACCCTCGGTGTCGGCGCACGCACCGCTTCCCAATCAGACCGCGACCGATTCACATACGACAGACGTCAGGTAATGGAAGACTGCTTGGAAGCCTGGCGCACGAACCCATTAGCCCGCCGCATTGTCGGACTCACTTCTCAATACGTGGTTGGCAGCGGACTCACCTTCAATTGCCCAAACGAATCAGTTTCCAAATTTCTAAACGAAATTTGGAAACACCCACTCAACCACCTTAGCACAAGAGCCGTTGAGTGGTGTGACGAGCTCACCCGCACCGGAAACCTGTTCATTGTCATCAGCACAGACTCAGCCGGCATGAGCTACTTCAGAGCCGTGCCAGCCCAATACGTGACCGAAATCACAGCGCAGCCCAACGACATCGAGCAGGAAACCGGATTCACCGTTGAGCTACAACCAGGTGAAGAAACCTACTTCCCTGCATACAATCCGATGTATGAAAACGTGCTGCCAATCGGAGGGCACGTAAGCTTTCCAACCGTCATGGTTCACTATGCCATCAATAGACCCTCTGGCGCCCAATGGGGTGAGTCTGACCTGGCTCCAGTCCTCAAATGGTTATCACGTTATTCCAATTGGCTGGAAGACAGAGCACGCCTAAACCGCTACCGCAACAGCTTCCTGTTCATCGTCAACGGCAGATACCTATCCGAAGCAGATCGCCTCGCCCACCAGGCAGCCCTCAACGCCCACCCACCTGCGCCAGGTTCTATCATGGTCGCAGACGTAGACGAAACCTGGACCGTTCTAAATCCCCAGCTTGAATCCCAAGACGCCAACGCAGACGGACTAGCCTTGAAGAAAATGATAGCAGCAGGCGCAGGTATCCCCATGCACTTCTTAGCCGAGCCAGAAGGATCCACCCGCACCACAGCAGAGGCAGCCGGTGGTCCAACTTACAGACACTTCGAACAACGTCAGGAATTCTTCACATGGCTACTAACAGACCTGCTAACCGCAGCCCTCAACAGACGCGCGAGCATAGACTCCACCATCGACCCTACGTCAGAATTCGAATTCTCCGGCTCAGATATATCTTCCCGCGACAACGTCAGCCTGGCCACAGCCAGCAGCAACATGATCAATGTCCTGAGCCAACTGCGTGACCGCAACCTGATTGACGATGAGGAATACCTGCGCATCTTCTACCGATTCTCAGGCGAAACCGCAGACATCAACGACATGCTAACCCGCGCTTCCCACAACAAACCATCCGTCATTGCGAATGTAGCGAAGCAATCCCCTGCCCGCGCAGGAAAGAAATTCATTGATCCTGATACAGGCGAAGAAAAACCGGAGAAACCCGACTCAAAAAATAATCCTCTCTTCTTCTCTGCCCCTCTGCGCCTCTGCGTGAGACCCTCATACGAACCAGAAGAAAGCCCCCAACTCATCAAACAGAAAGGAGAGTCAGTGAATGGTTTAGCCGATAACCGATAACCGTTAACTGACAACTGACAACCCCCATGCCATACCCATCATCATCAGACGTATCAGCCGGACAGCCCACCCTTGCAGCCCACTACAACACCCTGCGAGCAGACGCGCTCCGCCTCGGCCAGGCAGCAGGCGACTCCGTGAACTTGGGCGCACTGCTCGAATACTACTCCTACGGACTCAACCTTGAGCCCCTGGACACCGACCGCGTACAAATCGGCGCATCCACAGACGCGCCAGTCTGCCTGGTCATCAACAACTACATGACCAAAGCCACTAACAACATAGCCCTCTCAGCCGGAGGAAAGCCGGCAGGAGCTCCCGCCACCTGGTACGTCTTCGCCCGCCGATCCGGAACAACCTTTACCATCGAAGTAAATACTTCCTACGCCCCACCCGCCAACACCCGCCGAATCGGCAGCTTCTATTGGAACGGCAGCAGCATTGAGCCGTCATCTATACGAACAGAAGATTACTTCCCCACCAAGAACATGCTATCCCTGGAACATGGCTTACCAGTCGAGGGCAGACTCACCCTTGAATCGGGTGTCCCTGTCTCCACATCAGACCAGAGCGCAAAAGGCACAATCTTCTTTACACCATACCGGGGGAACAGAATCGCATTGTATTCAACCGGCTGGGGATGGAAGATTCACACTTTCACACAGCGCAGCCTAGCCCTTGCAGGTATCGGCGCTGGCGTAGTCTTTGACATCTTTATTTTCGACAATGCCGGAACGCTAACACTTCAAGCCGTGCCCTGGTCCAACACCACCACACGAGCCATCGCCCTTGTATTACAAGATGGAGTCTTAGTAAGGAGCGGCGATCTCAACAAGCGTTATCTTGGCACAGCCTACTGCTACGCATCAGGAACGACATCGGACACCGTGCTGCTGCGCTACCTGTGGAATTATTACAACAGAGTACAGCGTCCGCTACTTCTCCAGGAACCAGCCAATTCATGGACGATACCTTTTGGCAGCTTCAGATATTGGTTCAACACCGCTGCCAACCGCTTCGAATTCGTTGTCGGAGTCGCAGAAGACCCGGTCATGGTAGATTCCATGCTTCTTGCCCTTGCCGGCGCTTCTGGCAGTGTCGCCAACGGATTCTGCCTGGACAACTTCAATGCCTTCCAGGGCGAAATAGCCAGCTCACACACCGCCACCACCCGCCAGGCGCTGCCCGCCAACTACAAGGCGATCCCGCCCATCGGCTACCACTACCTAGCCCTTGTCGAATACGCCGTTACATCCAACGCCACAGCCTACGGCGACAACGGCGGCACCCTTATGTTCTCCGGCGCTAATGGTTGGCTCTTGGGATAAAAACAGGTCTCCGCAAGTAAAAACCTTGCGGAGACCTGTGCGATTGACAAGATTTTATTCTGGTTTGTTCTGCAGCACCGACTCGATGCGCTCCATCACATCCGGGGTGAGCAGTTTGGCGGTCTCGGCGGCTTTCATGTTCTCCACCACCTGCTCGGGGCGGCTGGCGCCGGTGATCACGGTGCTAACGTTGGGGTTCTTCAACGTCCAGGCCAGGGCAAGCTGAGCCAGCGAGACGCCCAGTTCGGCGGCCAGCGGCACAAGGTTGCGCACCACGTCCAACCGTTTCGGATCGGTGATGTAGGGGCGCAGCCAATCATAACCTTCCAGGTTGGCGCGCGAGTCAGCCGGGATGCCGTTGAGGTACTTGCCGGTGAGCAGACCGGAAGCCAGCGGGCTCCAGATGGTGGTGCCGTAGCCCAGGTCGCGGTAGAGCGGTGCGTATTCCTGCTCAAAGCGCTGGCGGTGAAGCATATTGTACTGAGGCTGTTCCATGCTGGGCGGGGTCAAGCCGTACTGGCGGGCGATGCCGTCGGCGCGCATGATCTCTGCTGCGCTCCACTCCGAGGTGCCCCAGTAGAAAGCCTTGCCCTGCTTGATCACCAAATCCAAGGCGCGCACGGTTTCTTCGATGGGGGTGTGCGGGTCGGGTCGGTGAGCAAAGACCAGGTCGACATAATCCAACTGCAAACGTTTCAGCGCGTTGTTGACGCCCTCAACGATGTGCTTATGCGAGAGACCGGTGTCGTTGGGGCCATCCCCGCCCCAGAAAATTTTGGTTGATACGACATAACTTTCGCGCCGCCAGCCCATCTTCTTGAGCACGTTGCCCATCACAATCTCGGCGTTGCCGTTGGCGTAGGCCTCGGCGTTGTCAAAGAAATTCACCCCGGCATCGTATGCGACCTTCATGCAGTCGTAAGCCACCTGCTCGCCCACCTGTCCACCGTACGTGACCCAGGCGCCCAGCGAAAGCTCGCTGAGCTTCAAACCAGCTTTACCCATGCGTCGATATTCCATCGGTCGAATCCTCCTGAAAATTGAATAAATAGATTGGATACCATTCCCTTGGATGCAGGGATGGGCGAAAAGTTACATCATCCTCCCGCAAAATTTTTACACTTGCGGGAGGATAAGCCTACTGGCAGACTGTGCGGGTGATGATCGGCGTGCCGGTGTAATCCAATCCACCGATTGAATTTCCAACCAGTCCCACTCCCTGCAAGGTCAACTTCATCGAGCCTAATGATTGAATCAGAGTTAAACCGTAGCCGGTGTTGTTGAGCGCAGAGACACAGTAGAGCAGCGCTGTTTTGGAGGTGCCGTAGGAATAAATTTCGATGCCCGACCAATTACCCGATGCGTCGCTGGCATCCGTTTTTCGAATGGTGACATTCCCGGCGGTAGCGATCACCAAACCGGCGCCGGTGTTCAGGCTGAACTGGTTGGATCCCAGGCTGCTGAGCACATTAACACTTCCACCTCCCCCCCAGGCGTTGTTGTTAATCTGTGCGCCATGCCCATTGTTCCAGTTGGCGACGACATTGTCCAGGGTGACGGAGCTTTTGCTGCCGATATCGAGACCGTGACTGCCGTTATTGTTGAAGACACTTTTTCTAACCGAGATGGTCTTGCCGGCCAAAATTGCGGTATGGTTTCTCAGTACGATGCCGCTCCCCTTGTTTCCACTGGCGATGACAGAAGTGAGGGTGATGTTCCCGTTCGATTGAATGGACAATCCAGGATCATTGAACGGAGTGTCGCCGTTGTCATTGAAAATGCAAGCGGAAATGCTGACATTGCTCGATCCCCCCAGGGTTTCGATGACCGCGCCAGCGCCGTACTTGCTCCTTGAGGATTCAACGCCGCTGAGGGTGACCGAGCCTGCGGAGACAATCACCAAATTGTAATCATTCTGAGCGATCAGGTCGCTGCCCAGGCTGTTGGTCAGCGTCACGTTGCCCGCTCCCGGGCCTGTAAAATTGTTGAAAATGTAAATGCCGTTGCCGTAGTTGCGGGATGCACTGACATGATTCAATGTCACCGGGCCAGCCGCATATAAACCCATGCCCCAGTAGTTGTCATCAGCGGTGACGTGGCTGAGGGTCATGACGGGATGGCCGCTGGGAACATTGGCGTTCCACAACTCAAGCCCAGCCCCGGTATTTCCCGTGGCAACCACATGGTCGATGACGACCGCCCCGAGGCCGCCGATGTATACCCCATTCCACGGGTTGTTATTGGCCGTACTGCCGGTCACGCGGGTGCTGAGGGCGTTGATGATGCTCAAGCCATGATAGCCATTATTATTGGCGATGAGATGATTGACTGAGACAATCCCCCGGGCATTGATAAACAATCCATCGCAATCATCATCGGGAAGCGAAGAGCAACCAGACCCTTTGCCATTTTCGGTGAATGTGTTGGCGCCGTAGGCGCCGCTGACGGTCACACTGCCGTTGGTTTCGACCCGCGCCCCGCCATATTTGTTATTGGTCGCGGTGATTCCCGAGAGGGTTGCGGTGCCTTTTGACTGTATATAAAAACCAAAGCCTTCGTTCTGGCTGGTGTAAATGTTGGTCAGGGTCACACTTTGCGGCGTCACAGCGGATGCGTTGTGGATATGAATACCGTTCCCGCCGCCACTAACATTTTTGTTACCCACGAAAATTGAATTCTTGACCGAAACAGGCCCCCGGCTGAGGATGATCAGCCCATTGCGAAAATTTTCGCTGATCTGGCTGGCGGAAATTGACACACTGCCTGATCCATTGGTGATCGTCGCCCCCGCAAAGACATTGCCCACCGCGTGGAGACCGCTGAGGGTGATCGAGCTGCGACCATCCTGCACCTTTATGCCATCATCAAAATCGTTGCCGTCCGCGGTGAGGTTGATTCCGGTCACCGGGCCAGGATCGATCAAGATCAGCCCTTGCCACATGTCATTTTCGTTGGCGGTGAGGTTCTGCAGCGTCACCGGCCCGCCGTAGGTGGGATGGGTGTCCTGTGCGCTGATCCCCCAGTCAAAATTGTCATAGGCGTAGATGTTCTTGAGGATCAGCCGATTGCGATAGCGAATCCACAGACCGCCGCCGTGCACCACTTTGCCATTCTTATAGGCGGTAACATTTTCAACGCGGACGGCGTTATTGGCGTTGATCTGCAGTCCATCCCCACGCTGATTGTAACTGAAAGCGCTGTTGAGCACCGTCACCGTGCCGCTGCCGCCGGTGACATCCAGCCTGGCCCCGCCGCCATTTGGAAATGATACAGAAACGTTGGAAAAGATGAGGCTGCCGCGGTGTCCGCTGATGTCGATGCCGTATTGATTGAACACGCTGCTGCCGGCAACTTTTATTGCCTGGAGGCGGTATGTGCCGCTTTGCCCCACGGCAGTGATGGGCTCTTCCTGGATGAACAAATCGCGCAGGGTGATGTTGGGAGCGTGCAGCGAGATGCCCCCGGTCAGCGAGGTGCCGAGCGGATCGCCCGCGACGACGACCGATTTGGTCAACGAGACGGGCCAGGGGCGGTCATAATATGGGCTGACCCAAATCCACCAGCCAGCCTTGGTCAGATTATCGTTGTGGGCATACTGGATGGGTGTGATGGGGTAACCGGTCACGCTGTAATACGTCGTGCAGCCGGTGTCGCTGATCCCGCCGTAAATCACGGGCAGCTTGCCGGGCGGACAGGCGATGGCTCCCACCGG
>CAZCBJ010000217.1:0-6716 GCA_964496705.1 uncultured Anaerolineaceae bacterium
GAAAAGCATGGCCAGGATGCCCAGGAGCAGCAGCCCGTTGGCTGCCACGCGCACCGCGAACTGGGAGAAGAAGTTGGCCAGCTGCCCCACGTCGCCGTCGATGCGCTCGATCAGCTCACCGGGGGTGTGCTGCTTGTGGAAGGTCATGTCCAGGGCGAGGATGTGGCGCAGCAGGTCGCTGCGCAGGCGGTTGGTCGCGCCCCAGCCGACGGTCTGGCTGAGGATTGCGGCAGCCAGGTCGGCGGCGCGCTGGAGGAGGGCGAAGGCGATGAACAGCAGCGCGGCCAGCAGCAGCGCGCGCGGCGCCCCGCCGGACTGGGCGGTGTCGAGGAAGTGGCGGATAACCTGCGGGTTGGCCAACTGGAGGGCGATGCCGGCCAGCAGGAGGGCGCTCATGCCCAGCGCACGCCCGCGCTGCGGGCCGAGGTAGCGCAGCAGGAAGCGCCCCGCCGCCTGCGCATTCATCTGCTCAAATGAGGTCATTTTTCTTTGCGGCTCTGCGTCTTGGCGTGAGATATTTCTATCCCGCGCCGGCCAGGCTGCGGATGGCGGCCGTCTCGGCGGGATCGTAGGGGCGCCCGTCGGGATAAAAGATGTCGTGGAACCAGACCTGCGGCTCGCCGTCCTTGGGGTCGTGACCCCAGGGATAGTTGGTCTGGGTTTTGCCGCAGACCAGTCCCCAGTTGTAGCAGCCGACGCGCTCGGCCTTGAACACCGGCAGGTTGGTCTGGAAGGTGCTGCCGAAGCGGCGCGCCATGTACTCGGTGCAGACCAGCGGGCGGTTGTGAACGCGCAGCGATTGGATCTGCGCCATCAGATGGTCAGGCTCGTTGTAGTTGTGGAAGGTGATCACATCCGAGGCAGCCAGGAGGAACTCGTTGAGCGCGGGCAGGTCGAGCCACAGCCCGGCGGTGACCGGTTGGGAGGGCTGCGCGGCGCGGGTCCACTCGAAGGCTTTTTGCAGCAGGGGCAGCGATTTCTCCAGAAGGCCGTTGTTGCCCGGCTCGTTGTAAACATCCCACATCAGCACGCGCTCATCGGCGCGCAGCGCGCCGACCACGGCGCGGATGTAATCTTCCAGCCGCGCCCATTGGGAAGGCTCGCAGGAGACGGCTTTGCCGGGCGACTGCACCCAGCCGGAGTTGTGGGTGAAGGGCTTGGGCGCGGGCTGGGGGCCGATGTGGGGATCGGTGTTCCAGCAGTCGTCGAAGATGGTGAAGAGGGTGCGGATGCCGCGCGCGAAGGCGATATCGAGGTAGCGGTTGATGCGCGCGGTGAAGCCGGGCGCGTCAGCCAGCCAGGCCAGGTCGTGCAGGTAAACGCGGACGGTGTTGAAGCCCAGCGACTGCGCCCAGCCCAGCTCGCGGGCGATCGTCTCGGGATCAAACGTCTCGGCCTGCCACATTTCGAGCTGGTTGATGGCGGTGGAGGGGGTGAAATTGCAGCCCACCAGCCAGGGCTGCTGCGCGTACCAGGCCTGCGCCTGTTCGGGGGTCCAGCGGGATTGGGTCATGGGGAAACCTCGTGAAGGTAGATGGAGGAATTATATCGTATCGGTTGTCAGTCGTCGGTTCTCGGTTTTCGGTGGCTGCAGGGGATTCTGATGCAAGCCCAGGCGCTACAGTAATCCGCCAAAAAGCCGATTGACATCACTTTAATTTTATGATACAATAAATTAAGAAAATTAACAATTGTACCATAAAATAATAAGTAATAGTGTTTTAGTATAAACAAAATTAAAGTTTGTACTAAAAAAATTTAAGTACCCTGTCGACGGTAAGTACACATGGACAGTGTACCTACTTTGCTAAAACTCACAGAAAGCGGATTTTCGAATGAAACACCAACCCCTTTTGTCGGCACAAAATCCCACCCCGAAAGTATTTTTCACACATCTGCACAAAAACGCGTAGAACCTGTTTTTTTTACCTATAAATCGGACAATTTGGAGGTAAAAAATGCGCAATACTTACATAGATAACGTACTTACTCATGAATGGGTAAGAACAAACGAGAACATACCGATCAGAATTATCACCCCCCATGTGTATCGAAAACATAAAATCGACGAAAACCAAATCCACCAGATGGCTGAACACCCTCGAAAAGTGTGTATCTGTCAGCATCATGGTCACGAAATTACATACATGTATATCACCCCTATTGGAAATTACTATATCACACCCCACGGTGTGGTGAAAACAGCCTTTCCAAGAGACGAATTCAACCCGCAAATGACTGAATTTGCCCGATGGATCAGAGCCTTATAAAGTTAGCCTCGTTCTGTGATCTTCAGCCTGGGAATTCATTCCCAGGCTGCGCTTGAAGTGGGTTTGAATCGGATTAGCCCGCGAATTGATTCGCGGGCTAAATTTCCCGGCGATGTCTTTTTTTGCAATCCTCTTCTAAGTTAATCCTGCGCAAACGAGAAGTGCATCTGCACGATGACCCACTGGCCGCCGCGTTTTTCCAGCACACCGGTCCAGCGCGCGTTGTCCCACCCGGCGGGCTGACCGTTCCATTCGCCGTGATCGTCCAGATAGCACGCGTACCAGGCCACCGTGCCGGACGCGGAGAAGCTGAGGCGCAGCTCGCGGATGGCGAAATCGGTGGCTTTGAACGCGTCGGACATCCAGGCGCGCTCGGCTAACTGGCGAAAGGCTTCAAAACCGGTGATGGTGCTGCGCGAATCGGGATGGAAGATGAAAAAATCGGGGTCGTGGGCCATAATCTCAAACAGGCGCTGCTTGTCCTTGGTCAGGGCCCAGCCGATGCTGTCGTGGATGACCTGGCGCACAATCGACGGGTCGTCCTGTGTTTCGAGGGCTTGTTTGGGCATAAAGTTTTTCTCCTGGGGGGCAAGCCGGAATCCGGGTTGCCTTTACTTTACACCTGTTTTGATTTTGGTCAGATATTGGTGGGTCAATGAAATGGTATACTATTCGAGATCGTGATTGCATTGGTATGACAGACAGGGAGGAGAAGGAATGTCTGAGGAAAAGGATCAGAAAGAACCGGCGCAGAGCGGGGCGGGTGAGCCGGCGGGCGTCTTCTCCCGCCTGCGAATAATCATCGGCGGGCGGGAGAGCCAACAGCCCAAAGCCTACAATGCCAGGTAGTTGATGTTGCCGATGCCGCCCAACTCCTCGGGTTCGCGCTCCGCGGCGCTGGAGTCGAGGATGTCGCCCTCGTTTACGCCCAGCAGGGCGTGCACGGCGGACAACTGGTCGGGATTGCAGGCGATCACGCCGTAATTGTGGATTTTTGCCAGCCGGCCGCTCAGCAGGGCGGGGCTGACGGATGGATCGAGGCGCAGCTCGCCAGACACCACCAGGGTGGCTTTGCCCTGCAGCGCCTCAAAGCGGGCGGGGAACAGCGTGCTGCTGTCATCCACCAGCCACAGCTCACCCTCGTAGAAGGTGACGCGGGTGTCAAACAGGCTGCATTTCTTTGCCAGGACGGGTTTAAGCGCGGCCGGGCAGAGGACCAGTTCCCTGCATTGAACGGCTTCGAGTTTTTCATCCAGCGCGCGCGCGTCCACGTCGGCGCTGATGACCAGCCGCTCGGTGCAGTACAGCCGGGGGGAGGGCAGGTACGCCAACAGGCTGCTGTCGAGGGTCAGGGCTTTCTCAACGTAGGCGAAGCCGGCCGGGATGAGGGTCAGCCTGCCGGAGCCTTCCATCAGGCGGGATTGGAGCAGCGCGGCGTTTTCGGCGTGGCAGATGGTGTGTTCGAGCACGTACACTTTGGCCAGCTTCTGGGCCAGCAGGTCGTCGGGCAGCACCTGGGGCAGGGTCAGCGAGTCGAGCACGGCCAACTCGCTGTGGTCGGCCAGCGCGTTGAGCGCATCCAGGTCGAGGGTGAACGAGTCGATTTTCACCTGGGCCAGCGCCGGGTAGGCTTTGGACTGCCCGATCACATTGCGCGCTTTGGACAGCACCAGCCCCATCAGCCCAGCCGGGCAAAGCAGTTGTCCGACGCAGGCCAGGCGGGTGATGCCCTGGTCGAAGGCCTGGGGAGGAACGTCTGGCTCGATGATGACCTGACCGACGCACACCAGAAAAACGGGCGAGGACAGGTTCTGGAAGTAGTCGCGGTTGATCACCGTCTGACCGATGTGCTGCTGGACGGACGCGTCCGTGGGGATCTCGAGCGAGGTGTTGATGTTGCCCAGGCGGATGCGCGCCAGCAGCGGAGCTGTTTCGCGGGTGACGAGGGCGACATTGACGTTGCCAATGGATTTGACCGCCGCCAGCGATTCTGGGGTGGCTTGGGTCAGGTCAAGAATGTTGACATTACCGATGCTTGTAGCGTTTTCCATTTTTTTTATTTCTCCTGATCAATCGGGTTGATTTGTGCGGTTGCGCAGCCACTTGAGCGACAGGCGCAGGCGGGAGCGGACGGTGGCGGGGGGCAGGTTGAGCTCGCGGCCGATTTCCTCGCTGGTCATGCCGAGCCAGTAGTGGCGCCGGATCACGGCGCGGTAATGCTCGGGCATGTCTTCCATCAGGTCGAGGCGGTAGGCGTCCGGCGTCGGGAAGGTGGTGCGGGCGGAAAGCTCGTCGAGCGCCAGCCCCCTCAGCAGGTCCATCTGGCGTTTGCCGGCGCGCTGCTGGTCGATGAAGCGGTTTTTCAGCACGCGGTACAGCCAGGCGCGGCGCTGGTGGGGGTTGAGGCCGCTGAGCAGGTCGAGGTGGGCCATGGCCTGGATGAAAGTATCCTGCACCAGGTCGTCGGCCCGTCCGCTGTCACCGGTCAGCCCGGCGGCGTAGCGGCGCAGGGGGGCTTGATACTGTCCGTAAAGCTCGGCGGCGTTCAGTTCGTCAGACAAATTGGTTTTCCGTCCAGGCTGCCCTTCCTTTCGCGCATTTGGGGATGGTTGCGCTTCCTGATACTATAACGTCTGGGCAGGCTGTTTTGATCACTTGGGCAAAAATTGGGTTGGAATGACGAGGCGGCGCTTTACCCCGCTGCGCTGTACAGGCCGACGATCTGCTCGGCGATATCCTGCAGGCTGCGGCGCAGCGCGTAAGGTTCCAGCACCTCCACCCCGCGCCCGCAGGCCAGCAGGTGGTCGCGGGCGGCTTCGAGCGATTCGAAGGCCAACTGGAGGGTCACCCGACCGCGCTCATCGGGCGGCGGGGCGGCGGCCAGCTTCTCGCGGATGGGGCTGCCGAAGAAGCGCGGCAGGTGGGGGATGAAATCGGCGGCAACCCGCAGCGCCACCGGGTAGATGGCGCGGTTCTGCTCGAACTCGGCGCAGGAGGCCTGCCAGAAGGCGGCCAGGTCGAATCCGGGCGGGCGGGTGAAGGTCTCGTCGCTCAGGCGGGCGTCGAGCAGGTAGGAGATACGGTGGACGCGCAGCCGCCCTTGCGCCGCGCAGACCAGATACCACACCCCGGCCTTGGCCACCAGCCCGTACGGCTCCACCAGGCGGGTGACCTCGATGGTGAAGGCGCGCGTGGTGAGCAGCAGCTTGCGGTCCTCCCAGACCGCCTGCTGGATCAGCTTGAGATGCGGCACGGTCTCCTCGTCGCGCTGCCAGCCGACCGTGTCGAGGTGAAAGCGCTGGCGGGCGAATTCCTCGCGCGAGCGCTGGGCGGCGGGCAGGGCGGCAGCCAGCTTGAGCAGGGCGGATTTCAGCTCCTGACCGAAGCCCAGGTCAGCCAGCGGCGCAGGCACCGAGAGAAGAAACAGGGCGCGCACTTCGCCCTCCGACAGCCCGGTCAGGTTGGTGCGGTAGCTGTCGAGCAGGGCGTAACCGCCGTCCAGCCCAGGCTCGCCGTAGACCGGGATGCCGGCGGCCGACAGCGCGTCGATGTCGCGGTAGATGGTGCGCTCGCACACTTCCAGCTCGCGGGCCAGCGCCCGCGCGGTCATCCGCCCGCGGGACTGGAGCAGCATGAGCAGCGAGATCAAACGGTCAGCGCGCATGACTTTATCTTACCACCGTTCACTGACAATAGATGTCAGGGGAGGGGAATAGAATGAAGATGTTCACATTCCACGAACGAGAGAGGAGTTTCACATGAGTCAAATCGAAGTACGAATCGTCAGTCTGGAGCCGATGCGCGTGATCAGCGCCTACGGGTTCGGCGAGGGACCGGAGGGCATCGCCTGGGACAAGCTCAACGCCTGGGCGGGGCCCAGGGGCTACCTGAGCGATGTGGAGAACCACCCCACCTACGGATTCAACAATCCGAATCCCACCCCCGGCAGCCCGAACTACGGCTATGAGATCTGGATGAAGGTGGATGCCGATGAGCCGCCGGCTGAGGGCCTTACCTTCAAGGATTTTGCCGGCGGGCTGTACGCGGTGACCCGCTTCACCAACCTCAACCGCATCAGCGAGGTGTGGCATCAACTGGTCGCCTGGCGCGAGAGCAGCCGCTATTCGTGCGGCAACCACCAGTGGCTGGAGCTGCTGCTCAACCCGCTGGAAACCGACATCGAAAAGTACACCTTCGACCTGTATTTGCCGATTCGGGAGTGAGCAGGCGCTCGGCCGTCAGAAAAAAGGGGGGGATCACGCACAGAGCGCGGCCGGCGTAGAGAAGAAGAGAACCAAGATAAAAGGGATGACCGCATGCAGTCATCCCTTTTATTTTCACAGCCCGGGGAAAGCTAAGTCTTATGAATAATCTCCCGGAGACCCTTCCCACAGGGATGCTTCGCGATCGCTTTGGGGTGCTGCGCATGAGAAGCTCTGATCAAAT
>CAZCBJ010000218.1:0-6653 GCA_964496705.1 uncultured Anaerolineaceae bacterium
CAATTTCGACAACAGCGCCGCAGCCACGACCGACTATACCGAGAACGCGATTACAGCAGAGTCAGCGGTTGGAAATCCGGCCACAACGGAAAGACGCGCAGCACCTGCAGCCCGGCGGCGGCGAACTGGCGGAAGTCTGCTTCGACCACTTCAGCCTGCCAGTTGCGCCACATGAACGTCCCGGCATGCGACGCCCAGTAATTGCACCCCACCACGAAGCGCCCGGGGTCTGTGAGCATATTTTGCATGACTATTATTATTTGATCTTGAATTCCACCGTCACCCTGGCCGTCACCGAGATCTGACCGGGCGGTGTGGTGCCTTCGGTGCCCTGGATATTGCCGGCTTCCTTCACAGTGTTGGCGGTCATCCCGCTGTAGGCGGCTCCCCACCAGAGCGTATAGCCGGAAACCCAGGTGTCCAGGTCCTCTTTGATGGACAATGGCTGGGCAACCTGGTCGCCAAATTCAAACAGCATGTCGGATGCTTTCTGGCGGGCGGCTTTGATGGCTTCGGAGCGCGCCTGCTCACGGTATTTGTTCAGCTCGCTGGTGCGGAATTCGATACCCTGCACGTAGTTGACCCCGGCGGCCAGCGCGTCGGTGAGCAGACTGTCAAATTTGGACAGGTCTTTGAGTGTGAGCACCACATTTTTGCGCACAAAATATCCCAGCAGCGTGCTGCGGTCGAGGGTGTCCTTGTAGGTCGGCTCAATACCCAGAAAGCCGGTTTGGATGTACTGCTGTTCCACCCCGTAACGTTTGGTCACATCCAAAAGCTTGGTCATGACGGAATCGTTTTCGGTCTTGGCCAGGTTCAGGTCCTTGTCGAAGGTCTCAATGCCCAGGGTCAGGATGACCTGGTCGGGAACCACCAGGATTTGCGCGCTGCCGGTGGTGGTGATGGTGCGCACCGGCTCGGTGCCCTGGGCTGCCAGGCCGGGTATCGCCGCCGCGCCAGAAAAGGCTGCCGGCAGGGTCGTGCAAGCGCTCAGCGAAAGAAGGGCGATCACCAGCAATAATAAAAATGTCTTTTTCATGCCTTACTCCTTTAAAAATCCAACACAATTCTCAGCAATGACTTTAGCGTATGATACACGCTCCTGCCCGGCTCAGGTCTCAAGGTGAGAGGGGGATCACCACAGCGTTGATCACATACAGCCAGTAGCGCTTGCCCAGCCAATCCTCCACCAGAATACGCTCCGGCTCGGGCCACTCCACTGCCTGGAACCCGCGCCGGTCATGGTAGCGCAGCGCCAGCAGTGAACGGCCTTTCAAGTCCAGGCGGACGATTGAATTATAGCGTAATTTGTAGTCCACCAGGCAGGCATCGTGCAGCACACTGACCGCCAGCGCGCTGCCGTCTGGCGACCAGACCAATCGTCCCAGCGCCGGGCTGGCTGAGGAATTGGCGGCCAGCGGCCAGCGCAGTTGCCAGGATTGTTCCTCCTGCAGCAGGCGCAGGTGGATGAGCAATGCGTCTGCCTGAAATTCCAGCCCGACCCAATACTGCCCATCGGGGGCAACTCCCATCCCAGCGGCGTTTCCCTCCCAAAGGGTAACCACCTCGCCGCTGGCGGTGTCGAGGCGGGTCAGGTTGATGCCGTTAAGCGCGGGCAGGTTGGTGCAGTTTTCAACGTCCGCCTGTCGCCGGGTGAAATACAGGTAGCGGCTATCGGGTGACCATCCCAGCGCGGCGGGATAGGGCGGTCGCGCGTCAGGCGGGTGGGTCGAATCTTCCAGCAGCCACTGCCGCCCGCTGTTATGCATCAGACGGCTCAGCAAACGCGCCTGATGCGGATGGATTTCCATCATCGTCTCGCTGCGCCACGCGCCGTCCGGCGAAAGGAGGACAGGATCGAGGACGATGCGTTGTGGATCGGGGGTGGGCGAAGGGCTGGGGCTGGGAGAGGGAGCCGGACTGGGCGTGCGGGACGAAAGGGGAGGGATTGCGGTCGGCGCGGCAGCGGTTGCCGTCGGGACAGGCGTGTCGGATGGGTGGGCGGGGGTGGATGCGGGGCTGGCGCAGGCGACAGCCAGCAGCGCCAGCGCGGCTGCAGCGAGCAAGGCTTTAATCATCAATGCGGTTCACATCCCACAAATCGTCCGCGGCTTGCTCCAGCGTGGCAAAGCGCTCCAAACGGTCGCGATAGGCGCCGAGCACATCAAACTGGTGCAACAGCGCCATGCTCATCGCCTGCCGCGGCAGGGCGTGACGCTGCCATTCGGGTGAACCGTATGCATTCAGGAAAACCTGAAGCAGGCGCCGGTCGCCTTTGAACAAGTCCAGATGCAGCGCCTGCAGCTCATACAGCAGGTTGCCCACCCGCACGTCGCCGAAGTCGATCAGCCCGTTGGTTTGCCAGCGCCCGCCGATCAACTCGCCCAGCAGGTGGTCGGCGGTCAGGTCAGCGTGGATCAAATGCGGGGGTGTGTGCGCCTCGACCAACTCGTCCACCGGCAGAACGTAATCTTCCACCTGGGCACGCAGATGCTGCGGCAGCGCCTGCCATTCGGCGTGGTTGACCGCCAGATTATTGCGCTGTTGCTCGAGAAAACGGCGGAAATCTGCCCAATCCGCCTTGAAAAAGGTTGATCCTGTCAAAGGGATACCGTGCAATCGCCGCGCTATTTCAGCCATCTGCTGCGCCATGCTCAGTTTGTCGGCCAGCGATACCTGCGCGTACACCTCGCCGATACTGACCCCGCGGATCAACTGCATGACGAAATACGGCCAGGGCCAGTCCTGTGGGATGGGGAACAATTCCCCGCTGGCCAGCACGTTTGGGATGCTACCCAGGCGCGCCTGCCCGGCGATGCGCAGCGCCTCCAGCTCGGTATCATAACACGGCTCGCCTCCGAACAACTGCCCGAAGAATTTGACCACCCAGCGCTCTTCCACGATGAAGGTCGGGAAGCTGCCCGCCAGCCCGCCCCGGATGTCCTCGCACGGGGTCAGGTTGTGCCTGCGGCAGACCTCCGCGACATACGGGCGCCACAGGGTGGCATCCATGAAATGCTCCCGGTAGAAATTAATCTGATTAAAAGGGATCAGCGCCGCTTCATCCATGGGTGAATGATACAGATTCTCTGCGCTGAGAATTTGCTCTTTGTCTGGCAGGTCTTTTTTGGTCATTTCGCGGGTGTCTTATGATCTCAATTTTTTCACCAAGAATTCCGGCGCAGGATGGCGCACCGCCGCCACCGCGTCGATGACTGCCTGCAGGTCATAGACGACGCGCAACGGCTCAAGGGTGTATCCCTGCTCGTCGGCTTCCAACGTGGCGTACATGGCCCGCCGGTCTTCGGTGACCGGGTTGCTGAGGCTGCCGGGATTGAAGACGCGCACGCTGTCGACTGTCTTGTCCAGCGGACGGTGGGTGTGACCCACCAGCAGCAGGTCAGCGGCGCAATCCTTGACCAGCCCCTGGATTTCTTCTGGGGTGATGAAGGGATGAAAGCCGGTGCCCTCGTCGCTGCCCGGCGCAGCGTGGACCATCACCACGCGGGTGCCGTCCGGCAGTGTTGTGCGCTGCTCCAGCGCCAATCTGTCCAGCCATTCCATCCAGCCGCAGGCCGCCAGCGCGCCTTGCGTCCAGGCGAAGCTGCGCGTGATATCCAGAAAACCGGGCATCAGCTCCGGCCGCGCCTGCACTTCTTCCTGGCGCGGGCCGGGCAGCACACCGCTGGTCACGTAGCGGTCGGTGTTGCCGCGGATGAAGACCGCATTCGGCAGGGCGGACAGCCGCTCCAGCACGGCCGCCGGGTGTGGGCCGAGCGCGGCGTAATCGCCCAGCAGCCAGTAGCCGTCCGCGCCGCCCCGCGACTGGATGTCGGCCAGCACTGCCTCCAGTGTGATGGTGTTGCCGTGAAGGTCGGACAGAATGGCGATGCGCACCTTGCTCATAAAAGCCTCCTCTGCACAACAAAAGCTCGCGCAGGATTGCTGCGTGTGACCAGTTCGATCTCGTCTTGACTGAAGCCCTTATCTGCCAGGCTGGGAAGGAACGCAGTCAACAGGTAGTCGAAGGGGCGGAAATCCCCGGCGCAGTACAGGTCGCCGTCATGCGAGAGCAGCACCTGCTGCAACAATCCGCGTTGTTGAAATGCCCGCATCACGCTCAGGATATGTCCTGCGCTGTCCTGGTTCAAACCGTCCAGCGAAATCCAGGCGCCCTGAGCGGCGGCGTCCAGCAGGATGGAGATGTCCTTCACAGCGTGGGCATGCACCCACACCCAGGCGGCGGGATGAACGCCGCTGTGCTGCAGCATGATCAGCACATCCCTGGCTGCGCCGGGGTTGTCGCCGGTGTGGGTCTGGATGGTCAGCCCGGTCTGGCGATGGGTCAGGACGGCTGCCTGCAGCAGTTTGCGGTCAATCTCCGAGAGCGGGCCTTCGTCCACAGCAGTTTTGATGAAGCCCGGGCGGATGTCCGTGCCATCGATGCCGTGAGTCCATTCCCACGTCCAACGCTCAGCGATCTGTTCTGCGCTTTCGGTGTGCGCATGCGCCGGGACGTAGCGGTCATTGGCAGCCGCGTAGTAGCCGGTGTTGGTGAGGATGTGCAAGCCACTCTGGACGGAGATATCGCGCAGCAATTCGGGATGGCGACCGAAATAGGCAGCGGTGCAATCCAAAATGGCGCGGCAGCCCAGCGCTTTCACTTTCTGCAAATAAGGCAGCACTGCGCCTAGCAAGTCATCCATTGGATAATGTGGGTAACGCACCGGTTCAGCGCCGAAGGTGGACATGATATGCTCATGCGGCAGCGCCAGGCCCAAAGCTTCCGCTGGCACAGCTCCACGGACAGTCATCAAGGCATCGTTCATTTCAGTCTCCATTTCTGATATTTCCGGAAATCATATCACAGGCTTCCGACGGATAATAATATCTTCAATCCTGCCGGCCAACTCCATTCTCCGCTATCGCCGCCTGGATCATTGGATTGATTTCATAAGGATGGAAAATCTCCGGGACCAACAGCCGCGCGGGCGGGACCAGTTCGGCAGCCAGCCGCTGTAAGCCGCGCATGTCTGGTCGTCGCAGCAGTCCTGCCCAGGGCGGCGGCAGGATGGGAGTCAACGGGTGGTTGAGCGGGCGAAAGAAATTGTCCCAGTGGATGGGGATGAGCAGTTGCGGTCTGACCGCTGCCAGCAGGCGGCGGTAATGTTGAATGGGGTTTTCGGTGTAAGTGATCAACACATCCGCCGGGATGGGATGCTTGCCCAGCAGCAGGCATATGGGTCCGGCCCGGATTCGAAAGCTGAAACAGATGTCCATGCGGTAATCAATCGGGCGCAGAGGCGGTGTCAGGCTCGCGCGCAGCGGACCGTTGACCAGCCGGTTGATTGGCAGCCAGATGTGGCTGCCGGGCAGCACCTCCACCCGGAATGCGCCCAGTTGCAATAAGTCGCCCACCTGGATGGGATGAGCTTGCCCTTCGGCTGCGCCGAGCGCGCGCAGCAGCGCGCAGGCATTGACCGACCCATGCGCGTGCGCTCCGGTCAGGCGCAGCACCTCCGGCGCATCCATCAGGTGGTCGTAATGCGGGTGGGTGATCAGCAGGTGGTCGGCGCGGGAGATGTGGGTGCGCACCATCTCGGTTTGCGGAGCAACCCGGCGCAGCAGCTTTCGCAGCGGTGGGCGGGTGAAGAAAGGGTCGATCAGCAAGACCTCGCCGTGAAATGCGATTTCCACTCCACCCACGCCCAACCAGCGAAACACCACACCACCTGTCATTTGACCTGTCGCAACTCCGTTCCAGCTTGAGGGTTAAGTTTCATAGTCGATTTTAATCCATGACAAGGAAATTGGCATGCATGCGAATGATGCGCTATCGGTAACAGATATTGGTTTTCCCGTTCCAGGCGGGGGACTGGGTTGGTCTGGGTCGGCGAATGAGATAATTTTTGATGAAGAGGGGATTGGAGAGACATTGCGGGATGTGAGGCGACCTGCCTGGATTATCGTTCAGGATGGGCGCGCCGGTTTGGCCTGCGGTGGAGAAGCAGCGGTTGGCGCGGCTGTGCGGCTGGCGGGCTGGCTGCCTCCCCTTCCTGCTGAGTCGTTGGGCGACCCGGATTTCAAGTCCACCTACCGCACGCGCTACGCTTACTACGCCGGTGCGATGGCCAATGGAATTGCCTCGATGGATATGCTGATCGCGTTGGGCAAAGCCGGATTGATGGGCTCCTTTGGCGCGGCCGGTCTCAGCCCCGAGCGCATCCGCGAAGCCATCCTGGCGGTCCAACAGGCGCTGCCGGACGGACCTTTCGCGTTCAATCTCATCCACAGTCCCAACGAGCCGGCAGCCGAGCAGCGCGCGGTGGACCTGTACCTGCAGCACGGCGTGCGCGTGGTGGAGGCATCCGCGTACCTGGATTTGACCTTACCGCTGGCGCAATACCGCCTGGCAGGATTGTCCTCCGACCCGCAAGGACGGACGGTCATCGGCAACCGCTTGATCGCCAAGCTGTCGCGCAAGGAGGTGGCGCGGCGTTTCATGGAGCCGGCCCCGGATGATCTCATACAACAGCTTTTTGCGCAGGGCAAGATCAGCGAAGCGCAAGCCCGCCTGGCACTGACCGTGCCCATGGCGGATGACGTCACCGTGGAGGCTGATTCGGGCGGGCACACCGACAACCGCCCGCTGG
>CAZCBJ010000219.1:0-6636 GCA_964496705.1 uncultured Anaerolineaceae bacterium
CCAGGGCTGGGCGAGGAGCGCGGCCTCGAGCTTGGACAGGCGGCCCTTCGGGGTCCCGACGAGGTACCGCACGGGCGGGGTGCTCGCGCGCATCTGCGCGAGCGTCGTTTCGGTGGGGATCCCGCGATCCATGAGCCAGACCCGCTCGGCCTTGCCGTACCGTCGCTCGATCTGCCGGAGGAAGAGGCGCAGCGTCCGGTTGTCGGTGGTGTTGCCGGCGAGAACCTCGTACGCCAGCGGGAAGCCCTCGGGGGTGATGATGAGCGCGATGACCAACTGGACGCAGTCGGTCCGCTTGTCCCGGCTGTAGCCGAAGCGCCGCTTGTCGGTGGGGTCGTCCGGCGGGTCGCTCTCGAAGTAGGTGCTCGTGAGGTCGTAGAGCAGCACCTCGTACGTACAGTTGAAGAGGTCGCGCCAGCGGGCGGTGAGATGGGCGAAGTTGCGCGCCATATCGGCTTCCTGTTGCAGGTAGGTCGCCTCGATGACCAGCGTGTCCGCACCGCGGCATACTTCCACCAGGCTGGACGTCTCACCCACATCGCCGACATGCACCAGGCGCGTGCCGGGTTTGAAATCGCCCAGCACCCAGTCCGGCTCGATCACCCGCCCATCGGGAAGTGTGGCGGGTAATCCATCCACCAGGTTGCGACGCCACGGACCGGGAGGAATTGCCAATTGTTCAGCTTTTTCGGGAAGAAAAGGACGCCGTCCCTGCTCTTCAAAAACGAAACCCAGGCAATCTGGCCCGCGGTGTTGCACCGGAAAACAACTTACCTGGAAATCCTCAGCCGTGAAGAAAGCGCCGCTGCTGATGGGGATTAACGATATGGGCATCGGTGGGGTGACGCCGCGCAGCACCACCCCAAACAGCAGATCGTGGATTCGCTCCAGGGCAAATTTCCCGCCGTAAATTTCCAGCTCATCGATGGTTTCCCAGCGCATAAAAGTGGAAAGCAGCCCTGCCAGACCCAGGATGTGATCCAGGTGTCCATGGGTGATCAGAATATGGTTCAGCCGTTTGAAGCCGATCCCTGCCTGCAGGATCTGGCGTTGGGTGCCCTCGCCGCAGTCCAGTAGAAAACGATATTCATCGTGTTTGATCATCTGCGCCGGCAGATTCCGCTTGACGGACGGCGCAGAGGCAGATGTGCCCAGAAAAATAATTTCGAACAATGTTTTTCCTTGTACCCAGGAGTGCCCCAGGAGGGAATCGAACTCTCAACCTCGGCCTTAGGAGTGCCTTGCTCTTTCCTTTTGAGCTACTGGGGCTGGCGGTCTGATTATAGCAAATCAACCCGTGCAGGGCAAGATAAAAAGATCATGAGCAATCGCTTCTATCAGGTCAATTCCTGGGCGACCATCCTACCTGGTGTAGGAGCTGCAGCAACGTGCAGCGCGCCAATCTTATCTGGGGGTGGTAGCCCCTCCCGAATGGCATATGGCGCACAGCCCATAAGCCATGAAAGACTATTCGGTTGTTTGGATTTTAACCCCATCCGAATTGAATAAAGCGGTTGCTCATGTAAAAATACTATAGCATAAATCCACTCAATTTTCAAATATTTCTAATTTGGATTGCAATTATCTTTATTGCGCACAACCAAACCGCCCCTCGGGCAAGAGGGGCGGGTGATCGCAGGAAAAATTATCTGATCAGGTTATTTTGGGGCGCCGGTGGCAAAGTATTCGAATTCGATTAGCACTTTTCCACCGCTGAACGATTCAACGCCGATTCCGGTGAAGCCTTCGGTCAACACGTCATCCTGAATGATGATGGGGTCTTTGCTGACCAGATCAATCAACGCCTTGCCATTGGCATACACAGCGATATTGTTACCGCTGCAAAGCATGCCGATCTTGTTCGTACCGTATCCGGTTTTCAATTCGGTCACCGGTTTGGCATCCTGCCGGTAGAATTTTGAGAGCAGCTCGACGTAGGGATTTTTCTTCTGCGCCTTCAGCTGGCTGTCGTAGCGGAAAAGCTGCAGGAAACCTGCGCGGTCCCCGATGGTTGAAACCCGCATTTCGTAGAATCCGCGGTCGGAGTAGCGGCAGACCAGCGATACGCCGTTCTTCCCGCCTCCGCCCATGGTCTCGAATTCGGATTCCACATACACATCTGCGTATGAATACGCGTTATTGAATGCGTACACATAGGTTTCAGAGGAAGGAAGCACAAAGCGCAGCCGTCCAGGAATTGTTTCGATAAAGCTCTTTGAACTGTCACCGGCGGCAACCAGCTGACGCCAATTTTCAACGCCTGCGTTGAACTCATCGGTGAAATAATCGCCACTGGTCGTGGTGCCGCTGTCAGTCTGTCCGCCGGTGGTGCCACCGCCGGAAGATACCACTTCGAGTTTTCGGCCGTTGATTTGGCCCTCGAGGACTTCGCCGGTTTTATAGCGTAACACCTTGATTTGCATCGTGTCGGTCATCTCATGGGCGCGCAGCACGTCGCAGTATTCCTGCATGGTGCCTTCGCGACCGACCGGGATGGACTCGAATTCAACGATGATATCGCCGGGCTTGACTCCGGTCTGGTCTGCGGGAGAACCGGATTTGACCGAGTATACCCAGATGCCATACAGGGAACCGTCATCCGTGATGAAGCCCTCGCCATTGATCCCGATGGAATGGACCGAATTGCCGTTGCGCAGCTCATCCAGGATGGGCAAGGCTTCCTTGGTGGTGATGGCATAGTAATTGTCCAGCCCCTGGGTGGAAGAATAGTTGATCCCAACCACCTGCGCATCGCGGGTGACCAGCGGTCCGCCAGAGTTGCCGGGGTTGATTTTGGCGTCATGTTCCACCGCGTTTTCGACGCTTGCCCAACTGGTGTCGATGCTCTGCTTGCGCTTTGATATGGCTCCGGCATGGCGTGTGTACTGTGGATTATCGGCGGGATACCCCAGTGAAAATACGTCCTGACCGATGCTCGGATCGTCACCAAACCATTTTAGGTATGGGAAAGGATCCCCGCTGATTTTTATTACGGCCAGATCGGAGCATTCAGAGGTGCCTAATAATTTCGCATTGTAAGCGGTGTCATCATCACTGAAGTACACCTTGATCCGCGCGGCGCCGGTGACCACGTGATTGTTGGTGACAATTGTCCCATCGGGATCGATTACAAAACCCGACCCGCTTTTCACCTGGGCAAACGAACCAAAGGCGGGATATTCGAAGCTGCCTTCAACCAGGATCTGTACCACAGCCTTTTCAGCGTCGTCCACATTGGTGATCGCGCCAATTTCTGTGACCGGGGTTACAGTCGGGATGATTAGCGGTGTCGCGGAGGGCGCGACATCGGGAACCGGGGTGTTTTTAGCACCAGCTGTCGGCATACAGGCGAGTGTTACCAACAGGAAAATTGACAATGGGATGATCAGTCTCTTCATTCTTTCTCCTCATTATTCAGTAATTTAAGTTGATACGATGGGACGGGAGAGTAACCCCGTCTAAATATATTTTCACTGGCAATTCTGCCAGCAATGAAGCAACTATAATAAAAACGATACTTAAAGTCAAGTATAACTTTTTCTCAGGTCGGATACCCTACGATTATCTAATAGAATTGAAAGCTGTGCGATGGTTGAGGTACAATCGAATTGTTTCCAGTCTGAAACAAGGAGTCGCAGATGAATTTTGATCAGCCGCACCGCCGATTGAACCTGCTCACTGGACAATGGATCCTGGTTTCTCCCCATCGCGCCAGACGACCCTGGCAGGGGCAAGTGGAAAAGACTGCCTCGGAGAATCTGCCTGATTTTGATCCAGATTGTTATCTCTGTCCGGGCAACCAGCGTTCCGGCGGTCATCAAAACCCGGATTATCAGACCACTTTTGTGTTTGAAAACGACTTTTCTGCCTTATTGCCGCCTGAGCAGGGCGGCCATACCGCCGCGGTTCTCAACGGCCTGTTCCAGGCAGAGCCTGAAGCAGGAATCTGCCGCGTGGTTTGTTTTTCTCCAATTCACCGCCTGACCATACCGGAAATGCCGCTGGAAACCATCGCCGGGGTGATCCAGGCCTGGTCGGAACAGACGATTGATCTGGGAAACATGGATTTCATCCGCTATGTTCAAGTGTTTGAGAATAAAGGAGCGATGATGGGTGCCTCCAGCCCACATCCCCATTCGCAAATCTGGGCCACCGGGCATGTGCCCAACGAGCCGGCGCTGGAACTGACTCGACAAGAGGCGTATATGGATGCCCACGGCGAGTGCCTGTTGTGCGCCTATCTCCAAAGCGAAATATCATCTGGAGAGCGGTTGGTGGCTTGTAACGACCATTTCGCAGCTTTGGTGCCCTACTGGGCGGTGTGGCCTTTTGAGACCATGCTCGTCTCGCGCCGTCATATTGCCTCGCTGCCCGAGTTGATCCCTGCAGAAGTGGATGGCCTGGCGGACATCATGCGCCAACTGACCATCCGTTATGACAACCTGTTTGAGGTGTCCTTCCCTTATTCGATGGGCTTCCACCAGGCGCCCTGCGACGGGCAGCCGCATCGCGGTTGGCATCTACATGCTCATTACTATCCGCCCTTATTGCGCTCAGCCACCGTGCGTAAATTCATGGTGGGTTTCGAATTACTGGGCATGCCGCAGCGCGACATCACCCCCGAGACAGCCGCTGAGCGGCTGCGCTCGCTGCCCGCTGTCCATTACAAGTCTCTAAAATAGAGTAAACAGGTGTCACTCACTGGCCATTTTGGCTGAAGACAACCTCTTCCTTGCCGGCTAGGCGGTCTTGAATACGTTCTACCACCGTGTCGAGATGTTTTTTGCGGTGCACGAAATCCAGGTCGTCGGTGCGCAGCGTCAGCACCGGGCACTGGTCAAAGCTGCGAATCCAGTCATCGTAGTAAGACTCGAGCAGGTTGAGGTATTCCGGGCTGATTCCTGTTTCAATATTGCGCGCGCGGCGGTGGATGCGCTCCAGCAGCACCGGCACTGGCGCTCTGAGATAAACAAGCAAAGAGGGCGGCGGCAGGTTGCGCACCACCAGGTCAAAAACGCGTTTATACGTCTGGTAATCCAACTCGCTCAGGTTGCCCATGTGGTTCAGTGCGCGGGCGAAGATGTAGGCATCTTCGAAAATTGAGCGGTCAATAATCGCAGAGCGCGGGTCTTCCGCCAGCTCGAGATGCTGTTGGGCACGGTGGCCGAGGAAGAACACCTGCAAGTGAAACGACCAGGCGCGCATGTCGGCGTAGAAGTCCGGCAAGTAGGGATTGTCCGCCACCGATTCATATGCAGTGCGCCAGCCCAATCGTTCACCAATCCGTTCAGTCAACGAAGTCTTTCCTGAGCCAATATTGCCCGCGACCAAAATCAATCGCTTGACCATTTCAACCTCTGAAAAGTAAGGTTATTTGCCAGTTAGAACCACCACGCCCACCGTGCCGCTTCCGGTATGTACAGAGAGGCCAGCGGTGAATTCGGCGGTAACGTATTGCGCGGGGAGATCGACCATTTTGCCCAGTTGCTCGCGCAAATGCAAGGCATCTTCCAGGTTATTGACGTGAATGAACGCAACCTGTTCAACCGGCTTGCCGCCGATGGCTTCCTGCACCAATTCCAGCAGTCGCGCCATGGCCACCTTCTTGGTGCGCACCTTTTCAAGCATGTCCAGCTTGCCCTCTTTCATGGTGAGGATCGGGCGGATATTGAGCATGTTTGCCATTCCTGCGGCGAGTTTGCCCACCCTGCCGCTCATGGCCAGGTATTTGAGGGTGGAGAGGGTGGCGTACAGGTGCAGCCGGGAGGGCAGAGCCATGGCAGCCGCCACCACTTCATCGTGGCTTGCCCCTTCGCGCGCGGCTTTGGCGGCAGCCAGCGCCATGAAACCTTGACCCATCGATATGCTCAACGAATCCACCACGCTGATGCGGTGATCGGGAAAATCTACGGCTGCGGTCACGGCGGCGTTGTAGGTGGCACTCACTTTGCTGCTGACGCAAATGCACACAATTTCATCGGCGCCGGCAGAAAAAGCCTCTTGGAAAGCTTTTGAAAATGCGCTGGGGGCTGGCGCTGAGGTGGTCGGTAATCTGCCCAGCCGGTCAATCTTCTCGAATAATTTCTGGTCATTGATATCCACACCAGTGGTATAAGTATCCTCCCCGAAATTAACCAGGATGGGAACCTGGACGATAGCATTGCTTGCTGCCAACTCGGCGGGCAGGCTGGCATCGGTGTCGGTGATAATTGCGATTTTGGCCATCGGGTGATCCTTTTCTCTATATCCAAATGAATAGTTAGAATTTCAAAATGTAGACACCAGGTGGTTTCAGTGCTTCCGAACGAAAGAAATTTACCTGGGCAAATAAAGTATAGCATGCTTTAAAATATCCTCGCCCCGCAGCCACGGATAATTTCACGCAGCAGCAGGGCGAAGCGCCTGAAAAATCAGATTAACCGCAGCGGATCATGTTGTCGATTTCTTCCCGGCTGCTGAACACTGCTTGGATTTGCCCATCGTGAACCTGAATAATTTTGTCCACATGGGTACACATGCGTAGATCGTGGGTGACCATGATGCCGGCTTTTTTCTGCTCGTGGATCAGGTCGGCATACAGTTTGACCACCTGGAAGGCGCGCTCGGTGTCCAGGCTGGCGGTGGGTTCATCCGCCA
>CAZCBJ010000220.1:0-6593 GCA_964496705.1 uncultured Anaerolineaceae bacterium
CCCAGGCCCTCAGCGCGCCGGCGTTTGGTTGGCGGCGGGGTATTCATTTTGCTAACTCTTCTGGCGATTGTGGGAGTGTATTTCTTCTATCCAGGTTTACCAATAACCCTCAACCAAATCTATTTACCCACATTGGTTTCCTTTTTTGCGGCGACACCCACAACTACTCCAACGACCGCACTGACAGCGACCGACTTACCCACTTCAACCGGCACCGTCACTGCGACGATATCGGTAACAGAGACCATCTCGCCAACAGGAACCAAAACATCCACCGCGACTCGCACCCGCACGCCCGTCAGAACAGCCACGCCATCCATCGAGCCTACAGATACTGATGTCTCAGCCATGGTTCCCACCAGCACTCAAAATCTGACGCCTGCTCCGACTCTGACGGGTGGCTCAGCTGGGCAGATCGCTTTCACTTCCAACCGTAACGGCTCCATGCAAATCTGGATGATGAATGCCGATGGGAGCAATCCCCAACAATTGACCAATATGCTGGACGGCGCCTGTCAACCGGCATGGTCGCCAGACGGTACTCGTCTGGTGTTTATTTCACCCTGTATTGACAAGAAGACTTATTTTCAACACGCCAGATTATATATCCTACCTATTGGGAAGAGCGAACCGCAGAGTCTGAATATTCCCGGGGATTCAAAAGGTGATTTTGATCCAGCCTGGTCGCCAGATGGAAGGGTAATCGCGTTCACTTCACTGCGCAATGAGGTTTCGCATATTTTCACCTATAATCTGGGAACAAAACAGCTTATCGAGTTGATTACTGAACGATTCTCAGACCGCCAGCCAGCCTGGAGCCCAGATGGGCAGACGCTGATATTCGTCCGTCAGTTTCAGTTCAGCCAAATCTGGCAGTTTAACATGTCTTCAGGGGCTGCCAGTCAATATTCTCCCAACAGCAGCTTCAATTCCATTCTGCCTGTCTGGCATCCGGATGGCAAGTCGGTATATTATTGTCATGCCAAACCGGAATTACAGGTTCCTTTCCTGGTGCGGGTGGACATAGACCAACAGCTTTCGATTGGCAAAGAACAACGCATCCTGCCAGCCGATCCTTACAAGTCCATCCCGATCTCTGAAGCCAGCATTTCACCGGATGGGCGTTGGCTGCTCTTCGAGAGTTGGCCAGATGGCAACAACCATGATATTTATTTAATGACCACACTAGGAAATGAGGTGGTAAACCTCACCAATGACCCCGGGTTTGATTTCGGTGCTGTCTGGCGCCCACCCATCCTTACACCATAAGACGGTTAATTAATTATGCTGGAAATTCGCAGCCTGCTTTACAACCGTTATCGAATCGAAGGTGTCCTGGGTCAGGGGGGAATGGGGGCGATTTACTCAGCCCTGGATGAAAGCCTGGGTGTTCGGGTGGCTGTAAAAGAAAACACTTTTTCCAGCGAAGAAGCCGTTCGGCAATTTCGCCGAGAAGCCACTATCCTGGCGTCATTGCGCCATCCAAATCTGCCGCGCGTGACTGACCACTTTGTCATCCCAGGCCAGGGGCAATATCTGGTGATGGATTATATTGACGGTCAGGATTTGCGCACAAGGTTGATATCAGAAGGGAAACTGGCAGAAGAAGAAGTTATTTTTTTCGGAGCAGTGGTATGCGACGCGCTGACTTACTTGCATTCCCGCCAGCCGGCTATTGTTCACCGGGATATTAAACCTGGAAACATCCGCATCACTCCTACCGGGCAAGTATTCCTGGTGGATTTTGGACTCGCCAAAGAAGCCCAATCTGACCAGGCAACCACCACTGGCGCCCAGGCGCTTACTCCAGGGTATGCGCCGCCGGAACAATACGGAAAAGGGACGGATGTACGTTCTGATATATATGCCCTCGGAGCCACGCTATACGCTGCGCTGACCGACAGGGTTCCAGAAGATGGTCTGGCAAGGATGATGGGCAGCGCCCAGCTTGTACCGTTGAAACAGGTTAATCCCAAAGTAACTGAGCAAACTTCCCAGGTGATCCAAAAAGCTATGGCGGTGGAGGCTGTTCAACGCTACCAGACGGCTGAAGATTTCAAACAAGCCTTGCTCTCTGCAGCGACCGTTACCAACCAAAAATCCACTCAGCGCTATTTTCAGGCGCAGAGTGGTCAGTCACAACCTGCCACGGTTGTTTCGAGACCGATCAACGGCCAGCCGGTTTTTCAGCCGCAACAAGTGGCTGCCCCATCTCTTGCTGCTCATGTCTCTCGTGAATCTTCAGATAGGCCCTCAAAAAAGCAACCACCAACCTTGCTCTGGTTTCTCATCGCTGGAGCCGTTTTGGTCAGTGTCGTCGGGGTCGGGGTGGGTTTGTTGGTTGGCGTGAATTTGTTTACACCTCGCCCTTCACCTTCTTCACCCACAGCCACAAGCCTGGCTCTTGGGGACAGTCCCAGTACAGAGGTGGCGGTTGTCACCGATACGTTCTCGACTTCTCAACCAACAGATACGCCGGAACCCAGCGCAACTGCTTTTCCGACAGAAACGCTCACCGTGGAACCGTCATCAACCGTTCCGCCTGTCGCTGCCACACCCCTGGGCGGGTCAGGCGTCCTGGCGTTTGCGAGCAACCGATCAGGATCCGTGCAGATTTGGTTGTTAGAAATAGCGACCAGAGAACAGCGGCAATTGACCGATATGAACGGCGGGGTATGTCAGCCAAGCTGGTCTCCAGACAAATCGCAGTTGGTGGCGACCTTCCCATGCTCCAAACCACAAAGTGAATACAAAGGTTCGGGCTTGGTGATTTTGAATGCGAGTGACGGCGGGGTGGTAGATTTCCTTCCTCAGGTGCCAGGGGGCGATTTTGACCCTGTCTGGTCGCCGGATGGCAGTCGGATCGCATTTGTATCACTGCGAGATGGACCACCACATATCTATGTTGTCAACCTGGCGGACAAGAGCTTGATCAGATTATCGAATGTGTCCACGAGAGATACGCAACCAGCCTGGTCCCCAGATGGGGCATGGATTGCGTTTCAGACGACCCGCCTGGGCAGATCCCAAATCTGGATCATTCGTTCGGATGACACCTCGACCAAAAGCGCTGAGGAATTCTCGATTCTCAACCAGGGTCAGGCATATAGTCCGTCGTGGTCGCCGGATGGAAAATTGCTTGTTTACAATGTGGGCGACAGCCTACCCTGGCTCGCTTCGCGAGTTTTTCCGCATAAAGGCTCCATTCAGGCCGAATATCCTGAGGCAATACGCCCAGTTTATACGCCCCGCTTTTCACCGGATGGGCGTTGGATCGTTTTTGAGGGCCGGAAACAAGGCAATGCGGACTTGTATATGATGGCCCCCAACGGCGGTCTAGTGCAACAACTGACCGATGACGTGTCGTTGGATTTTCAGCCTGATTGGAAACCTTGATCCTGGTAGGTATTCGCGAATAGCGCAGGTGTGCCGCCGGTATGCCAAAAGAGCACCGTTTCATCCGGCCGGAAGAAGCCCTTCTGGATGAGATCCATCAAGCCTCCAGCAGCCCGGCCAGTGTACACCGGGTCGAGGATAAGCCCTTCACATTGGGCAAACAGGCGGATGGCGTCCCGCTCGGTGTCTCCCATCACCCCGTAACCCTGCCCGAGATATTCATCATTCACCAAAATATCGTCAGGATTAAAATGTTGGATTTGCCCGGTGTACTCGGACGCAGCGTTTGCCAGGCTGGAGACTGTATCCTTCAACCGTGCGGCTGGCTCATCGATGCTGATTCCCAGGATGCGGCCGCCCCAGCCGAAGTGGCGGGCGCCGAGAGCCAATCCGGCCTGGGTTCCGCCGGAAGAGGACGCGACGACGATCCTGTCGGCGTGGGTTTTCTGTTCTAAGAACTCCTGAAAGGCATAAAAATATCCCATGCTGCCCAGCGGGTTGGAAGCGCCCAACGGAATCAGATAAGGGCGTTTGCCTTCTGTCCAGGTTTGCTCAAAAGTGGTCTGCAACACTTCGTTGCGTTTTTCGCGTGTGGTCCAGATGATCTTCGCGCCAAGCAGGTGATCGAGAAGCAGATTACCGGAAGGATTCTGGGCAGAATCGCCGGATAAGACCAAAATGCAATCCCAGCCCATTCTGGCTGCCAGGGCAGCGGTCTGCCGGCAATGATTGGATTGAGCTGCCCCAGTTGTGATTAAAGTTCTGGCACCTACCGCTTGGGCCTGAGCTAATAGTACTTCAAGTTTGCGCACCTTGTTTCCACCGAAAGCTAATCCAGTCTGATCATCCCGTTTTGCCAATAAATGAGGACCTTTTAATTTGGCGCTCAGGCGGGGAAGCGCTTCAATGGGGGTGGGCAGATGGGCAATTTTCACTCGTGGGATCATTATGTGACTTCCTGACGGGTTTCTGACTTTCGTTTATTGCGCAATATGACCAGAATTTTGGGTAGTATTAAAGTGTACAGGTTGTAGAGCCATTGATTTACCGGATAATCCCAGGCGCCGATTGTTTGAACAAAGCGTGCGCCGAATCCTGTCTTGAAACGGTAAACGCCCCACATCGGGTCATCCTCTTTGATTTGGTCCGGTGCGCCCCAAAGATCGTAAATACTACATCCTCTGGCCTTCGCCTCCTGAATCGCGGACCATTGAAGCAGGTGATTGGGCATTTTCTCACGGTGTTGACTGCGTGACATCCCATAGAAATACCAGGCTTTGCCGGCAAAATGGAACAGGATCAACCCTGCCACTGGAAGGCCCTCCACTTCAGCGATCAGAATGGTGGCAAGGTTTCGATCCATAAAATCCAGCCATAGTTTTTGATAATATGTCTGAGGGCGGATCAAGAAACTATCGCGAACAGAAGTTTCGGCATACATTTGATAAATAAAGGGAAAATCTTCTTTTGTGCCTCTGCGGATATTTACTCCTTTTCGCTGTGCCAGCCTGATGTTGTAACGGGTTTTCTGTGAAAATCCTGCCAGCAAGGTTTCATCTGGCAAAGTCAGGTCAATATGGAAGGTGTTGCGGAACTGTATCTGATCACGGGAGTATTGCCATCCACTACTGGTCAATTGTGTAATAACCTGGCATCCATTGGCGGCCGGTGCTTGTGGATTTAACTCTTGGTCAGCAAAGGAAGTCTGAAGGTCGGGATCGATCTTGATGAAAATGGCTCTTTTTTTTCTGGCCAGTTCTTGCAATCCCTGAATGACCTTATGTGTCGTTGATGAATTATTCCAATCTAACAGGGGACCGCGAGGGACATACAGGATGCTGGTCTGGGCTGCCAGTCCGCGAATGGGCATGGGCCGGTGGAGTACCATCGCGGCTGCATCCACACAGCCTTTGGCATCCCTCCATATCTGTGGGAGCATCTTCCAGCCATAATGGGACTTGAACTCCCCCCAATCCCAGGTTTGCAGGATATGACTATTGGGCAGAGCGCAGATGGTATTGTTCCATTCTTGTGCATCCATTTCAGTCCACCTCTCCGCGCCTGGAACGGTAAATCCGATAAACCTCGTACAATAGCGGACGGTAAACCCTCACGCGAGCGCCGACTGAACGGATGAGTTTGCCGCCAAATCCGCGTTTGAAACGATACACTCCCCACAGTCCATCGGTACGTTGTTGAAAACTGGCTTCCAGTTCGTGTTCTTCAAAATCCGGAACTCCCCATAGGTCGTACTCTGTGCATCCATTTAATTTCGCCCAGCGCATTGCCTCCCATTGCAGTAGGTAAGTTGGCATGCGATTGCGCTCATGGTTGGTCGATGCGCCATAGAAGTACCAGGCGCGTTTTCCAGAACGAAACACCATGAGTGCGGCGAGTGGTTGGGACTGATAACAAGCCTCAAGCAAGACACACAACTGCCGCTGAGAGAAAAGATCAAAAACACGCTGGAAATACTTCTGAGAGTGAACTCCGAATCCATCCCTTTTACCGGTGGTTACCATCATCTCATAAAAACCTGCGATATCCCTGGATTCGTGGACGGTGATCCCTTTACGTTCGGCAAGGTGAATGTTGTAGCGTGTCTTTTGTTTGAAGCTGTCCAAGATCATTTTTTCGTCTGGCTGCAAGTCAATCACCAAGGTGCGGCGAGGTTGGATGGGAGCGGTCTGCCGGCCTATTGCTTGCAGTTGTGGATAGATATGATCTCCAATTGGCTCGGTTAAATCTGGCTCAACCAATGCGAAAATGGCGCCGCGTTGGCGGCATAAATCATCCATTTCTGAAAGGAGGGACAACCAGTTCTCACCCACGGGTCCCTTGGGGAGATAGGCAATCGTCATACCGAGTGGAAGACGCCGGAAGAGCAATTGAGCGCCGCAATCCTGGTTGGCGAGAGATACAACTTCCCAACCGAACTTGGATTTCAACGCTCCCCATGTACTCCGCTGCAATAAATGCGCATCGGGATGATTGCGAAGGTACTGATCCCAGGCATCTGCAGAAAGTATGGGCATCAGTCAATCGAGGTCAGGTCAGGCGGCGGCGTTGAGCGAACCGCAGCGCCGGGGATGATCTCATCCAGAATCTCAAATACCGCTGTTGTTTCGCCTTCCCGCGCCAATTTGAGCAACTCATCAATGTTTGATAGAGTTGCTCCTGAGTCAGGTTTTCGCTGC
>CAZCBJ010000221.1:0-6581 GCA_964496705.1 uncultured Anaerolineaceae bacterium
GCCTACGCTTCGATCGCTGGCGCAAATAGGCGCGACATTTGCGCTTGCCGGTGCTGGATGAGGCATCGGTCAAGATGACCGCCGCGGGGCCCTGGTTGAAGGTGAAAGTGCCCAGCAAAACAAAACGGTCGCCGTCTGCGTATTGACTTTTGATCACGGGGGTCATCCCGCCGGCGTGAAAGACCTGATAGGTTGCAGCGGTGGTGTTGGCGGTGTTCTTCGGCCAATAGGCGTAGACATCATATTGACCTGTATCGGGGATATAGGCGCCCCAGATAGCCCAGTTGGAGGGACTGGCAACCGTGGTGGTATACCAGGATTCGCCGTTGTAGCCCAGGCTGTCGCGGTACCAGTAGCCGAGGTGGAACAACTGAGCTTGGGCTTCGCGGTTATCCGCGGTCAGGTCGCCTTTCCATATCCAGGTGCTGTCGCCCCAGGGATCAACAGTCGCGCTCCACCAGCCAAACGGATCGACGTCTTTGGAATTGCTGGTCTGACGCAGCCCGAAATGCAGATGCGGACCGCTGGACATGCCCACCGTGCCACACAGACCGATGATATCGCCCTGGGCGACGACGTCGCCAGTCTTGACTGCGATGGGATCCATGTGCCAGTAAGTGGTGCGGTAGCCGTTGCCGTGGTCAATGATCACACCGCTGTCCACCGTGCCTTTGGCCGGGTCTTTATTGTAATAAGCATACACGACCGTCCCGCTCGCCGCGGCCAGCACCGGCGCGTCATCCGGCAGATTATAGTCAAGCGCGTTATGGCCCCCGTAACAGGTGACGCCGAGGATGCAGGTGCTAAAATTGGCCGGAGACAGCGTTTTGCCATCCAGGCGCAGGATGGAGTCATCAAAGATGCCCGGGCGGGCGTGGTCGAAAAATGAGTTGAAGCGGATGAAGTTAGCAGTGGGCTGGGAAAAGGGCAACTGCAAGAAGGGCGGTGGAGGGGCTGCCAGTCCGATCGCCAACTCTTCGGCTGGATCCTGAGCAAAAAGGTCCTGATAAGCCTCGCGCCAGGCGTGCAGGCACGCCTGCAACTCAACCTCGTCCAGGCTGTTTGGTGCGCACACACTGGCCAGGGCAAAGGTGGCGGCATTGGTTTGCTCGAATTGAATCTGCGCACCGTCTTTCAGAGTCAGAAAGGTATCACCGCTCAGGAATCGGGTATAACCTTGCCATAGGTCCAGGCTGAGCTGGCGCAACTGCACACTGAAAGAGTCTGCGCTGATCAGGAAGGGGTGGCGCGAGAGCAATCCCGCCAGCAGCACTTTGGGGTTGAGGCCGAAATCCTGCTGCTGGCTGGCCACCCAGATCAGCTCGCCGGCGGTGAATTCCACGCCGTTGAAGCTTTCGCGGATATTGGCCAGGGGACTTCGTTTGACATCCAATGTCTCCTGAATGGCGCCGCCGTAAAAACCCTCCTCAGCGGACAGGAACACACTGTCTGCGAGAATCGTTTGCGGCTGGGTGGCATTGCCAACCTGCCAAAGGAAAACCAATGCAAGTATGGCCAGCAGTGCGCTGAGTTGGAAAACACCGGGTCGCTTGATCATGATCGCTAATACTGTTGCAAGAAATCGACCAGGAAGTGGCTAAAAAAATTTTACCTGATAAACCTCGGATTTGGACGAATATTTTTCAAAAAAGGCGATTTGATCGGAAGCATTTCCTGGAGGGATATCATCTGTCTGCTACCTGGAGAATAAGCTGGCAGGCATTAAATAAACCTGCCAGCTCGGTATAAATTACAGAGGTCACTTTTGCATATCGAGGAAGTTCGGAATCTGGTAGTTTTCTGCGCCGTTGAAATTGATATTGATGTTGGTGCCGCCGTCGATCGTTACTTTCTTGCCAATACACTGGGTGTTGTAGGTTGGGTTGATAGCCGAACTGCCTCCAACCTTTATTACTCCATCCGGTGCATAGACGGTGCCAGTGAAGGCAGTGGACGAGCCGCCCTGCAAGTTGACCTGTCCATTGTGGGGGGAGGGCATATAGATCAGCATGCCGCGAATCCAGTCGTTGTTGACGTTGCCGTCTTCCAGGTTGGGCTCGGTGGTGGCTGAGGCAATATTGACATTCACCTGGCCGTTGGTGTTGAAATTGCCGGCCAATATGATGAAGGTCACCCCCGCAGCCGAGAAGTTGCCCCCCTGCAAATCCACATCGCCGTACATACAATACAATCCCGGGGCAAGGGTAACCGTCTCATTGTTGCTCACGCGGATGCTGTCGTAGCGTCCGGGCTGCAAGGGCTGTGGGTTGGAAGCGCGCCCGTTTCCGCGGTAGGTGGCGGCGGCGCAGTTGGGGACGGGGACATCGCGGCGGGGGAGCGGGTTGCCTACCTGCGCCGGATTGGGCACCACCCCACCGGAAGCGCCGTTGTTGGTGTAGGTGGTGATGAAATTGACGCCCAGCGTGCTGGGATTGACTCGCACCGTTGCGGTACCATTCTTGGTGATGCAGGAGTTGGAAAAGATGCCGCCGCCGTTGACGGTGATGTCGTTGTTGCCGTTAAAATCCACCCCACCCGTGTTGGTGCCGCACAGGTTGCTGATGGCGGCAATCGCATAGCCATAAGCCAGGTCGGCGCGCGGGCGGACGCGCACGATGGCTTCGACGGTGTTCCGAATGGGGCCGGAGTAGAACAGGTGGGCGAAGGCGGTATTGGTCTGCGAAGTGATTTTCACCCATACATCCATGTACTTATCCACGAATCCACCGCTGGTGGTCTGACCGCACAGCACTTTCACACCGTGATTGGTGTGGTCGAGGTCCTGGGCAAAGATGGTAAAGTTATCGGTCAAGGCGCGCTGGCGGGCTGCCAGGATGGCGGCATTGCTCAGCGGCGTGACGCTGGCGCAGTTGAAATTATCATAATAATAGGCTGTGTTGGACGACATGATTTCGGCGGCTGCGCTGGCTCCCGCCAGGGCGGCCGCATCCGCCACGCTTTGGTCATAACGCCGGTCAGAGTAGACCATCCCGCCGTCAATTGCCAGCGCGGAAAAGCCCAGCAAGATCACCAGCGCCATGACGAATATGATCATCACCTGACCTTTTTCGAGATTATTTTGGGTTTGCATTTGATACCTCCTGAACTTTGGAGATTTTTTTATGGACAGGCTTTGCATGTGATCGGTCTCACAATCGTGCCTTGGATGGTCGCGCGCAGGGAGATGGTCTGTGTACCCAGGAAGGCGCCGATGAAGGGCATTCCGAGCGGGAAGTTGGGATTGGAAACGGTGATCTGCATGACGTGCACATCGCTGCCGGGATGCCCGTGGCACTTGCGGCAGGCATGCTGCAGATTGCAGGCGACCAGATCATAAACTGCCGAGTTGATGCTGCCTTCATTTTGGCGACCGATGGACACCTGGACGCGAATATTGGGGTCTGCCAGGCTGCCCAGAACGCGGTCCTCAATTTGCATACAGTTGTTGGGGTAGACCACCCCATACATCAGCCCCTCTTGAGCGGCGTCGCGCATGGCCAGGTAGTAAAATATGGCACGTCCCAGGTCCACCAGACCGGCAAAGATTATGAGCAGAACGATCAACGCCAGCCCCAGCTCTACCAGGCTTTGACCTTTTTCATGTTTGGATGATTTAATCTCAGGCGTCATACATGCCTCCCCATCAAGGTTGGTGTTCGATAAAGGGTATAAATAAATACTGGATGATCAATTGTTCGGTGAGGCGGGCGCAGCCCATGCCGCCCGGGCTGGTGAAAATGTTCGCCTGCCCCGCGCCCTCGGTTCGCTTTTCTGAGCGCAAGATCATGGCGGGTGTCAAGGTGTCGCCGCTGACGGCGTCCACGAGGGCATAGAACAGGAAATCATTGCGCAGCTTGTCCTCCCAGGTCAGGATGCCGTGGTCAGAATTGTCGCGGGTGACCGACAGTTTGGCGGAGGTTCGATCGGCAGGCGTATCCAGCGATAACGGGGCGGAAATTTCATCGCCATCCGATTCCAGCACCGTGTAGACGACGCGATCCGCAGCGTTGACCCACCCGAGCAGAATATTGCCATTCGACAATTGAACAGCATCGGATGGACCGCCTTTGCATTCGTTTTCGCCGCCGACACAGGTGTCAATCACCCGTTCTGCTCGAACCGTCGAGCCGGCTGAATTGAGGATGCGGTAAGCCATTTTTTCGCCGTTGTCATCCTTGATATAACTCAGCAGGATCTGGTTGCCGACTAGATGAGTTGTGTTGGGAGATTTGTAGTGGATGCCTGCCGGGCTCGAAGCAGGCGTCAATTGGGAATTGCCAAATGTCTTCGTCCCTGCGCTGTTGTAGATGGCGAACCACAAGTCTTCGGTGAAGCCCCCGCTGACCTCTTTCTTTTCATACCAGGTGATAGTAAATTGATTGCCATCGGTGGCGGTGATACTCAAGGGGAATGGGTTAAAGATATAACGCGGGACGTTCAAATCGCCGGATTTATGCCAGCCGGTGTTGTTGGTGATCTGGATTGGATTGCTGGTGACTGGTGTGCCAGCGGAGTCCATGATCAGGATGAACACGTTTTCCTGGTAACGGCTGTCGCTCTGGCGTCTGACCTGCTTGATAAAAGAAAGGCCGATGTAGCTGCCATCCGGGGTGGCCGAAACCGCCGGATAAATATAGGCATATTCGAATCCACCTCCATTGTCAGTGTGAATCTTGCGAGGCGGATTGGTGGTGGAAACCGCCGGGTTAAAACTCATCAATGAATACTCAATATCTGAGTCTTTCTGCCAGGCCAGGATGTAGATGGCGCTTTTCTCGTCAAGGGTGGAATAGACTTTCGTCATGGATAATTTATCGCCGATTTGCATGGGCGGGATGGGACGAGTGTAGCGCCAGCGCGGGGTGATGAACTGCACATTCATGCCGGCCTGGCTGTCGATGAAACTTTGCGCGAAAGGCGCCGGCAGGGCAGCCTGGGCGGAGATCGTTGCTGAACGGGATGGATCGGTGATTGAAGTCGCGCTGACCGCGATTTGCGAAAACTCTCCGATGCCTACCGTTTCCTGTTGATCATACGGCACCTTCACCTTCATGTAGATCGGTATCGATTTTCCGCTTGGGATTAGGGATGTGCGGTTATTTTCGAGGACGCTGACGCCGGATTGATCAAAAAAGGTGATCTCCCAGTCTGAGCCGTCCACCACCGTGCCGGTCATTTCAAAGCTATCGGGGGTGGAACCGATATTGTAAATCGTCAACGGGAAATAGCTCTGCATCAGGGCTAATAAACTGCCCTGATGGACCGGACCAATTTTGACTGCGTAGCGGGGGGTGGCTGTGGGATAGATGAAACGAATGGCTTTGTTGCCGCTCAATCCAGACGAGTTGTATACATATTGCAGCCCGTCCAGCCCATCCCCATCCTCAATGCCAACACTGGTATGTACCAAGTCGCCGGTGAGACTGTTGTAGTTGATGATAATGTCGCCATTGCTCTTGAGGATGATTTGAAAGGTTAGTGAGCTGCCCGGAATTCCGTCGATTCCCACCTGATTGTATTGAATGATTAATCGATCAGGGTTTTTAGCCGGTAAAGATTTATAAAACACTTTTCCTGCACGTGTGCTTGTGCTGGAATTCAAGACCAGGGACTGCCAGAAGGCAGCCACCAGGTTGTTGGGCGTGTAATCGGACGGCATGGGAAAATAGGTTGGATAGGGGGCTCCCAGGTAGCCGAAGGCGATAAAACCATTGGGGCTGATGGTCACCTGGCTGTAGGAGTTTTCAAAGAAGGGAAAAGAGAAACCGATATCGATCGTCCTGGTATTGAACCGGCTGCGAAGCGGGTCACATCCGCCGGTAGGATTGTAATCGCAGCCGATTTCTTCCCAGGTATAGGCAACGCCATCATTCCAACTGTACCCAAACAGCGACACAGGCGGTTCGGCTTTTACCGGGCGAGAGGAAAGCCCGGCGGCGAGTAATAATCCCCCGACGGTCAACAAGTTGAGTATGGTTCTACAGAGGCGATCCATTGTTGAAGTGTTCCTAATTGCATCCCGAGTTGGTGCATCTGCAAGATGAGTTGATAAAGGTGATCTCCCAGGAAAGGCTTTTCGCGTCGTCATTGAACATGATGACGATCGTGGATGGCTGGGGGTTTCCGCTGCCCGGCAGCGACAGGTTGGCTCCCGGCAACCAATCGGCTGAGCCGATGGTCATCGGTGCGCTGGAGCCCGAAGATATGTAGATAGGGTCATATTTTAATTCTATGACTGTCAGTAGCGGGTTATTTCCGGCATCATGCCTTGTCCAACTCAAATTATTGATGCTTTTGAGGAAAAGCGGGACAGAGGAACGGTTGGTGATACTGATCAGGAAGATGCGGTACCCGCTAAAAGAGAACACTTGTGAGAGGTTGCCGCACACATTCATGGTTGGGGCGGGTGTTGGGCTTGCGGTGTTGACCGGCGTACCGGTCTGAGTCGGCGTGCCGGTTGGCGCACAGACGCCGCCCACGCAGGTGGGCGACGGTGTAACCGTCCAGGTGTTGGTGACCGTGGGGGTGTTGGTGGGATACAGCGTTCCGGTGTTGGTGACGGTATGAGTCGGCGTGTTAGA
>CAZCBJ010000222.1:0-6526 GCA_964496705.1 uncultured Anaerolineaceae bacterium
GGACCATAAGGACCGGCAACCCCGGCGTTGTTGACCCAGATGTCCAGCCGTCCTGTTTCGCGCAGCGCATGTTCAGCCAGGGCGCGCACCTGCTCCAGATCGGCCACGTCGGCCGCCAGCCCACTGGCCTGCCAGCCGCTGTGCTGCAATTGCGCGGCGGTCTGCGCCACGGCCTGCGGCGAACGCGAGGTGATCACCACGCTTGCGCCTGCCGCGGCATAGGCCTCGGCAATCGCCAGCCCCAATCCGCGTGTCCCGCCGGTGATGACAGCGGTTTTTCCCGTTAGTATTCCAATTTTTTCAGTCGCCATATACACCTCTTGGAAAAGAAAAGAGCAACCGAAAGGCTGCTCCTTTGTGTTGTGCCCCCGGCAGAATTCGAATCTGCAACCTTTTGCTCCGCAAGCAAATGCTCTGTCCAATTGCGCTACAGGGGCGTCCAAACCAGCGTTGCTGTTGGCAACGCACTCTTAATATACCGCGCTCCGCGCGAATCGTCAAGGATTGCCCGCCGGATGCAATTCAGGGCAGGATGGGATAGGTGCTGCCGCCGTAGGGAAAGACCAACACGTCAGCCTTACCGGGAAATCTGCGCTGTGCCTCGGTCAGGGCTGCCTCGGGCGAAGGACTGAAGCGCACAAAGGGCAGGCGCTCGTGGATCTCTGCTGGGATGGTGGGCCCGTAGAGCAGCAGCGTGCCGTGCAGCATGGCTTGAAGGGCAAAGTAGAGGAAAAAGCGGTCTTCCTCGCCCATCCCCTTCAGTTTGAGTTTTGGCACGCGCGGCAGCAGCAGCGGCGCCAGCAGTTTCAACGCGCCGCGCCCCACCGGCAGTTTGCGATTGGCCAGACCGAACACTCCCACCCCCTCGGTCGCGCGCACCAACGTCAGCATCACCCCACCCTTTTTCAGCGCGCGGATGGTGTTGGCCAGCGCCTTGACGCCCTGGCGCAGGTCAATGTCCATCGGATGCGAATCGGTGATGACCACATCCGCCAGTCCGGGCACCTTGACGCCGAAGATGGACGCGCTGACCTGCACCCCGGCGCGGTGAGCTGCCACTGGGTGACCGCTGACCACCCGCACCACCTCCTGGGCGCTGTTGAGCACCGCATTGACGATAAACACCGGCGGTTTGAGCATCCCGCCCGCTTCCTCCAGGTCCAGGCGCACCGGGTTTTGCTCGATGGGCTGACCGACCATGTTGAAGGTTTGCGGACGGGCGTTGAGGGCGTGGTTGTGGGCGATGGATTGCCGGCTGGCCACCCCCGGCAGCAGGTTTTTGTATCCGCCGCCGAAGCTGGCAATGGTGTGCGGCTCGATGCAGCCGATGGAAACCACCAGGTCAGCCTCTGCCACCGTTTTGTGCAAATGGACTGGCGTCCCGCGCGAGGTGGTGCCCAAAAAGGCCAGCCTGGACGGATCATCGCAGTCGGGGTTTTCCCAATTCAATCCGGGGATGGCGGTGCGCTGGAGCATTTCCTCTGCGGTCATCCCGCGGTGGACGCCCAGCGCCGGCACCAGGGTGATTTGCCCGCGCCCAACCCCGCCGCGCTCCAATTCATCCAGCACGGCCGGGAGAATCTGCGCCACCGGGGTGGGACGGCTTGAATCGTCAATAACGATCACGAGTTTCATCCCGGCCCGCGCCAGTTCGGACAGCCGGGCGATGCCCAGCGGGTCAGCCAGGCTGCGGCGGGATTCCTCGCCGGCGTCTGGTGCGGCAGGCAGCGGCGAGGGTTCCATGACATTCACCCGCCAGCCCTCCGGCAGGTTGAGCGGAATGGTTTCCTTCCCCCAGGGCAGAGTGATGGGTTGCATGTGTTCCTCCTTCAGGCTGAAAAACTATCGCCCGGCTTGAGCACGCGAACTTTGGCAGTCGTCTCGCGCTCCACCTGAGCCGCCCAGGCAGTGGCATCCTGCGCCAGCAGATCCCAGGTGTTAAAGTGCATCGGGATGACATGTTGGGGCTGGAGCAGTTTGACCGCGCGCAGCGCGTCCTGCGGGCCCATGGTGTAGTTGTCGCCTATCGGCAGCACCGCCAGGTGTATGCCTTCTTCGCCGATCAGGCGCATATCGCCAAACAGACCCGTGTCGCCGGCCAGGTAAATCTTCTCGCCCGCCAGCGTGGTGATCAGGAAACCCGCCGGGTTGCCGCCGTAACTGCCGTCAGGTAGTGATGAGCCGTGCAGGGCCAGGGTCAGCTTGACGTAACCGAAGGGATGCTGGTATCCGCCGCCCAGGTGCTGGGCGTGGGTGTTGACACCCTGCTTGCGCAGCCAGCCGGCGATCTCGGCGTTGGCAATCACCAGCGCACCGGTGCGTTTGGCGATGGCCAGTGTGTCGCCTACGTGATCCCCGTGCCCGTGGGTGACGAGGATGAAATCCGCCGGCAGGCGGTCGGGGCTGGTGCTGGCAGCGGGGTTGCCGCTGAAATATGGGTCAATCAGGATGTGTTTGCCTCCGGTGTGCAAACCGAGCGTGGCATGACCGAACCAGGTTAAGGTGTAGGACATGGTTACCTCCTGCCCTTATTGTACCTCCCATAGCTCCACGTTGGTGAAGTGGCAGGAAGTACCAAAGTCCTTGTTGGTACCCGAGACCAGGGTGTAGGCCAGGTTGCCGCTGGTCAGGCCGAAATCCTGGCGGCGGAAGGCGCGGAGACCGTTTACATAGACATTGATCCATTCCTGATCCACCGCCAGCAGGATGGACGCTTTGCCGGCAGGCACATCCACCTTGCCATAATAGCCTTCGCCCATGTAGGTGGGCACTCCCTGCACCACACGCATCATGTAAACATAGCCGTCCAAACCAAAGAAGGCCAGGTAGTGGTTCTCCTTGCCGTTTTCGCGGAATACAAATCCGCATCCCGAGGAAACCCAGTTGGCGATGGTGGATGCTGAATTCCAAGCGATATCGGCGCGTACGATGAAATTATCCGGCGCATGCCCGGTGGAAATCCATTGATAATGGTCAATTTGCGCCCAGCTCTGCTCGTAATCGTTCAAGCGGTAATAGGTTCCCCCGGTTGAACGGATCACCCCCTGCTGCTGCAATGCGGCGACGGCATCCAACATGGGCTGGGCCTGCTGGGTGGCCTGGGCAGCAAAGGCGGCTGTGGCGGATTGGATGGTCTGCTGGGTCTGAGCGGCTTGAGTCTGCTGGATGTGGATGGCGGCAGCCTGCGTGGCGGTCTTCTTGGCGGACAATGCGCCCTCGGTGGCGGTCACACGCGCGGTGCTTTGTGCGTCCAGGGTGGCCTGTGCGTCGCGCGTGGCGGCCAGCATCACGATCTGTGCGGCCTGCGAGTCAAGCGCCGGGGTGGAGACGGGCGCGGCGGTGGGCGATGGGCTGCTCAGGCATGCGGCGCTCAGGATGCAAAAGAATGAGGTCAGGACCATGAAATGGAAGTGCTTTCTCATAATCAATTCGGAACCGCTTCAGCTCGCCTTGCGCTTTTCCGGAGCGGCGGCGCGCCGGGAGCGCTCCAGGAAGGTGCCCTGGATCGAGACGCCCACGATCAGCAGCAGCAACAAGATCAATGCTGACCAAGCTGCCGGCACCTGCAGCGACTGGGTCACCAGCGTCGCCCCGCTCAGTGAGGTGAGGATGACCAGCGCCCATTCAAAGAAAGAAAGCACCAGCACCGCACCCACCAACCCGGCGAAAACGTGGAAGAACCAGTTGTTGGGTGGCATGCCCGGCAAAAAAAGTTTCATCAGGATGTCCAGCACATACGCTCCGGCCAGAAACCCGGCCAGCGCCGCGCCCAGTTTCTGGACGAACTGCGCCAGCAGAAGACCGACCAACCCGCAGGCAATCGACAGCAGAACGATCATCACGCTGTCCATATTGCGAAAAAGCAGCGGCGCAGCGGTCAGTCCTGCCAAGAATCCCATCCCGCTCACAAACAGCCAGAAAAGATTGCGCCCGGCAAAGATCAACAAAATGCCAAGTAATAAAAGAATCCAGGTCATTGTTGCCTCCTGTGATGGCTTAATTATTGTAGCATAAGCCGTCAATTAGATTGCCGGACGGGTGGGTGCAGCGGTAAAGGAAATTATATTTTGTGCTATAATCCAATCAATCGTAAACATCCGTAACTAAACAAAGCCAAACGCAAACATGGAAAAAACCCAGTTCGCTGAAATCCGGCGCCAGGCGGTGCTGAAGCAGATTGTGCGCGACGGTCAGGCAGCGGTGAGCGACCTCAGCCGCCAATTCGGCGTTTCCGAAGTTACCGTGCGCGCCGACCTGCAGGCGCTGGCCGAGCAGGGCCTGGTGTTGCGCACCCACGGCGGCGCGGTTCTGCCCAGCCGCTTGCCCGAGCTGTCCTTCGCCATCCGCTCCAGCCAGCAGGTCGAAGCCAAAGAACGCATCGGCGCGGCGGGTGCGCTGCTGGTCAAGGACGGCGACGCGATCTTCCTCGACACCTCTTCCACCGCGCTGGCCATCGCCCGCCGACTCAAGCAGCACCGCGACCTGACCGTGATCACCAACAGCCTGGCGGTGGCTCAGGCCATGCTGGATGCGCCCAACGCGGTCACCTACATGCCCGGCGGCGCGCTGCAGCGCGACACGCTTTCGCTGGTTGGCGCCGAAAGCCTGGGCATGTTGGAGCGTTTCAACGTGCGCGCGGGCTTCTTCGGCGCCCACGGACTCAGCCATCCCGAGGGTCTGACGGATGTCAGCGCGGCCGAGGCAGATTTCAAAGCGCGCATGCTGAGCCTGTGCCGCCAGGTGTACGCGGTCATTGACCACACCAAGTGGGGCCGCGCCGGTCTGGCTTCCTTCGCCCGCCTGGAGGATGTGCAGGCTGTCATCACCGACCAGGCCGTCTCTCCGCCACTGGTGGAGAAGTTGATGGAACTGGACGTGGAGATCATTCTGGCATAAACAAAAACCTCAATCCAAGGAATAGCCCATGAAATCACCCGCCAAAACCAAAGCCACCCTGAGTGAATTTGAGCGCGTCTCTGCGCTGATTGAAGAGCAGGGTCTGACCCGCGAGCAATTGCTCGCCTGCCTGCGTCAGGTGCTGGAAATCCGCGCGTTGGAGAATCAGATTGCCACCCTGCTGGGCAAAGCGGTGCTGAAGGGCGCCTCGCATCTCTACGCCGGCCAGGAGGCCGTGGCGGTGGGCGCGGTTTCGGCTCTGCGCGACGACGACCTGATCACCAGCACCCACCGCGGTCACGGGCATGCCCACGCGCACGGCGACCGCGCCGCGCGCACCCCCGCCGCCCAGCAGGAGCATTACAACCGGATGATGGCCGAGGTGCTGGGCAAGACCGGCGGCTACTGCAAGGGCAAGGGTGGGTCCATGCACATTGCGGATGTGGAACACGGCAACCTGGGCGCCACCGGCATCGTCGGCGGCAACATCCCGGTCGCGGTGGGCGCGGGGCTGGCCCAGAAGCTGCTGGGCAGCCAGCGGGTGGTGCTGTGCTTTTTCGGCGACGGCGCCACCAACACCGGCAACTTTCACGAGTCGCTCAACATGGCCGCGCTGTGGAACCTGCCGGTGGTGTTTGTCTGTGAAAACAATCTGTATGCCATGTCGGTGCCCTGGGAGAAAGCCAGCAAGCTGCCCGACGTGGCCCAGCGCGCCTGCGCTTACGGCATCCCGGGCGTGGTGGTGGACGGCATGGATGTGCTGGCGGTGCGCGGCGCTGTCTCCAGGGCTGCCGAGCGCGCGCGGCGCGGTGAAGGCCCCACCTTGGTCGAATGTAAAACCTACCGTTGGTTTGGTCATTCGCATTCCGACCCGCGCGCCTACCGCACCCGCGAGGAGGAGGCTGAATGGAAGGCGCGCGACCCGATCACAGTGTTGAAGGGCGAGCTGGAAACGGTCAAAATGCTGGATGAGAGCGAGTTCGAGGGCATGGAGCAGGCGGTGGAGCAGAAGATGGACGCGGCAATGGCCTTCAGCAACGCCTCGCCCGAGCCCGAGCCGGCCGAGGCGGAAACGGATGTCTTCGCGCCGTCCAAGACTGGTGCGGCTGAGGCGGCTGCCGAGGCTGCACTTCGCTTGCGCATGCGCTCCGAGACCGGCTGGCGCGAAATATCCTACGCTCAAGCGCTGGTTGAGGCCATGTGCGAGGAGATGCTGCGCGATCCGCGCGTCTTTGTCATGGGCGAAGATGTGGGCCTCTACGGCGGCGCCTACGGCGCGACCCGCGGGCTGATGCAGGAGTTCGGCGAGTGGCGCGTGATTGACACGCCCATCTCCGAGGCGACCATCGGCGGCGCGGCGGTGGGCGCGGCGATGGCCGGCATGCGCCCGGTGGCCGAGATCATGTACGTGGATTTCACCCCGCTGGCCATGGACCAGATTGCCAACCAGGGCGCCAAAAATCGCTACATGTTCGGCGGCAAGACCAGTGTGCCGATGGTCATCCGCACCGAGGGCGGCGCCGGGCGCGCGATCGCCGCCCACCATTCTCAATCACTCGAATCGCTATGGACGCATTTCCCGGGTATTTACGTGGTCATGCCGTCCACGCCTTACGACGCCAAGGGTCTG
>CAZCBJ010000223.1:0-6460 GCA_964496705.1 uncultured Anaerolineaceae bacterium
TGAACGGCACGCACGCCAGCACGCGGTCGAAAGCCGAGAGGCGGTCGGTGGTCACCAGCAGGCGGCGTCCGCCCTCCAGTGGGTAGCCGTCGCGCACCTTGCCGGAAAATTTGCCGGGCAGCGGCAGGTGCGAGGCGTCAAAAGCGATGGGTAGCAGATCAAGGATGTTTTCAATTGAAAGCATGTCATTACCTCCTTTGGGTTGGGTGTGGGTGCTCCGGTCACAACTGCGCGGCATGGCGCACACCGTTGATGAATAGGGGCAGACCGCTGCCGCGCTGCCCGCCGCGCGTCCAGCGCGGGTGCTGGTGGGGGAAGATATGGTTTTCGGGGTGGGGCATCAAGCCCAGCACGTTGCCAGCCGGGTTGCACACCCCGGCGATGTCGGCAGCCGAGCCGTTGGGGTTGGCAGGGTAGGCGCCCGCCGCCGGGGAACCGTCCGGGTGGACATAGCTCAGCGCGACCTGGTCATTGGCTTGCCATTGTTCAAGCGCTGCCGGGTCGGCGCAGACAAAGTTGCCCTCGCCGTGCGCCACCGGGCACTCGATCCGTTCATCCAGACCGCGCGTCCACAGGCAGGTTTGCGAGAGCGGGCGCAGGCTGACCCAGCGGCACTCGAAATGGCCGCGGGCGTTGAAGGTCAGCGTGGCGCGGCGCGGGCTGCCGGGCGGAAGCGTTTCGGGTAGGATGCCGGCCTTGACCAGCGCCTGAAAGCCGTTGCAGATGCCGATGACCGGCTTGCTGGACTCGATAAAAGTGCGCACCTCGGCGGCGAAATAAATTTTCAAATCCAGCGCCAGCAGCTTGCCGGCGCCGAGCGCATCGGCATAGGAGAATCCGCCGGGCAGGATGAGCAGTTGGTAATCCTGCCAGCGCTTACTCTTCTGGCGCAGCGCGTTGAGGTGCACCACCTCGGGTATGCCGCCGGCCAGCTCAACCGCCTGGGCGGCGTCCAGGTCGCGGTTGGTGCCGGTGGCGTAGAGGATCAGGGCGCGCGGTTTCACGGGACCGCCTCCCCGGGGTCGCGGTCGCGCCAGGCTGCCAGCAGTCGCTCCAGCGGCAGGGCGAAGGCGCCCGCCGCAGTCAGAACAGGCTGCGCGCTCACCCGCCCGATCCGCTGGCAGGGCAGCCCGCGCAGGACGCGCTCAAATTCGGCGGCATGTTCGGGCGCCACCTCGACCAGCAGACAGGCGTTGGTCTCGGCGAACAACCAGCCGGTCAAGTCGCCGGACGCCTCGTTAACCATTGCGCCGAGCCGCCCGCCGATGCACATCTCTGCCAGCGCCACCGCCAGCCCGCCCTCGCTCAGGTCGTGGCAGGCGCGAATCAGCCCGTTTTGCACGGCGGCGTGCAGGGCGGCATACAGCGCGGGCGCGCCCTGCGCCAACCCGGGCACCTGCGCGTCCGCGCCGGGGGGCAGACCGAAGAGCTGGGCGTAATGGCTGCCGCCGAAACACAACTGGTGCTCGCCCAACAAATAGATGAAATCATCCGGCTGCTTGAAATCCGAGGTCAGCGCCCGGCGCTGGTCGCTCATCACCCCGATGGCCGAGATCAGCAGGGTGGCCGGGATGGAGCGGCGCTGGCCGTCTGAGTCGAGATACTCGTTGTTGAGCGAATCTTTGCCGGAGATGAACGGTGTGGCGTAAAGCAGGGCGGCGTCGCGGCAGCCGCGCGCTGCCTCGAGCAACGACCACATCACCGTGGGGCGCAGCGGGTCGCCCCAGCAGAAATTGTCGAGGATGGCGATGCGGCGCGGGTCAGCGCCGACCGCCAGCGCATTGCGCACGGCTTCGTCCACCGCGCTGACCGCCATGCGGTACGGGTCCAGCTTGCCGTATTCAGGGTTGAGTCCGTTGGACAGCACCAGGGCAATCTCGCCGCGCGTGCCAGGTGGTTTGAGTACACACGCGTCCGCCGGACCGTCATCTTCGGCGCCGGTCAGCGGCTTGACGCGCGTGCCGCCCTGCACCTCATGGTCGTAGATGCGGATCACCCCGGCTTTGGAAGCGATGTTGGCATGCGCCAGCAATTGCAGCAGCGCCTGAGCGGGAGTGGGCTGGTCCGAAGTCGTTTCCAGGGGTGGAGCTTCGCACGGCGGCGCAGCCGTCAGGCTGCGCTGGGGGATGGATTCGTGCAGGAAGTGGTTGTCCAGGTCCAGCACCGTCCGCCCGGCATGGCGCACAATCAGACGCCCGCTGGCGTTGAACCGGCCGATATCGGTCAGCTCAACATCATATACATCGCACAGCGACTGCAGGTCGGCTAAATGCGCGGGCGGCACGGCCAGAACCATGCGCTCCTGCGCCTCGGAGAGCCAGATCTCCCAGGGGGCCAGACCGGGGTACTTGAGATGGACATGCTCCAGCTCGACCTCGGCGCCGCAGGTGGAAGCCATCTCGCCCACCGCTGAGGACAACCCGCCCGCGCCGCAATCGGTGATGGCGTCGTACCAGCCCTGGTCGCGGGCGCGCAGGATGACCTCAATCGCGCCTTTCTCGGTGATCGGCGCGCCGATTTGCACTGAGGCGCCGGCCACCTCGCCGGTTTTGGCATCCATGGTCATCGAGGAGAAGGTCGCGCCGCGCAGGCCGTCGCGCCCGGTGCGCCCACCCAGCACGATGACCCGGTCGCCGGGCTGCGGGGAACGGCGGTGGCGTCCGCGCGGGGCGATGCCCACGCAGCCGCAATACACCAGCGGATTGGCGGTGTAGCCAGGGTCAAACCACAGCGCGCCGTTGACGGTGGGAATGCCCATCTTGTTGCCGTAATCCTGCACGCCAGCCACCACGCCGGAGAGGATGCGCCGCGGGTGCAGCACGCCCTCGGGCAGCCGCTCGAGCGGGGTGTCCTGCGGGCCGAAGCACAGCACGTCGGTGTTGGCGATGGGTTTGGCCGAGACGCCCATCACGTCGCGAATCACCCCGCCCACGCCGGTGTTGGCGCCGCCGAACGGCTCGATGGCCGAGGGGTGGTTGTGGGTTTCGACCTTGAAGGATACCTCGTGCTCGTCATCAAACGCAATGATCCCGGCGTTGTCGCTGAAGGCTGAGATGACCCAGGGGGCGTTGATCTGGCGCGTGGCGCTGCGCAGGTAGGTGTGCATCAGGCTGTCGACCTCCGGCGGGTAGGGGCTGCCGGGGGCTGACTGCACCTGGATGCGGGCTTTGAAGGTTTTGTGAACGCAGTGTTCGCTCCAGGTCTGGGCGATGCTTTCAAACTCCACGTCCGTGGGGTCGCGCCCCTCGCGCTGGAAGTAAGCGCGCACGGCGCGCATCTCGTAGATATCCAAGGCGGCGCGCCGCTCGCGCGAGCATTGCATCAGCTGCTCATCCTCCATACTGCGCACGGGGATGATCTCCACCGCGGCGGAGGCCTGGGCAGCCGCCGGGAAGGAGGGCTTAATGGCGCCGAGGGCGTAATGCTGGATAACGGCGTTCGCCAGCAGGCGGCGCGCCAGCAGGTGCAGGTGCCTGTCGTCCAGCGCCCCGTCGATCTGGAATTGCAATCCGGTCGAAGCGCCCTGGATGTCGGGGATGCCCGCCTCGCGCGCGGCGCGGGCGATCTGCTCGGCAACCGGGTCGGTCACGCCGGGGCGCAGCGCCACCTCGACCAGCCGCAGACCGTCTGAGCGGGCTGCCGCTTGACTGTCCTCCAGACGCTGCCAGCCAATGTCTTCGGTAACCGGGTCGCAGAGGATTTCTTGCGCCAGCCGCTGCAGGTCAGCCGGGCTGAGCACACCGCGCACGAAGTACAGGTCGCGGCAGCGGATGCTACGCACTGCGGTCATGCCCAGCGCATGCGCGTCCTGCAGATACCCAAACGAGCGCGGGTCGTCCGCCTGTCTGGGTCCAACTTCAAAACGATAGACGGCTGCGCTCAAGCTGGACATGGGTACCTGGTTGAAAATAAAAAAACATTTTAAACCAACGAGGTTGTCTAGTCAACCATCGTTAGCTTAAAATTTTTCCTTCATTCCCGGGTTTCGGTGGTCAATTCGGCGCAGATGGCGGCGGCCATCTGGCGCGCGCGGTCGGCAGCCATGCCGGTATATCCCGCGGCGCTCATCAACGCGGTCAGCTCGGCGGCGGAGACATGCTGCAAGAAAACGTCGTCAGCCGGGATGCGCTCCGCCAGCGGATTGGGGCGTCCGGCTTGCACCTCGCCCCAGGCTGCCAGGGCGTGCTCGCGCAGGCGCTCGTGCATCGCCTGGCGGTCGGCTCCGCCCTTGACCAGCGCCATCAGCACGCGCTCGGTGCAGGCGAAGGGCGCATAGCTCTCCAGGTTGCGGGCAGTTGCCTCGCGGTTGACCTGCAGCCCCTTGAAGATTTTGTGGGCGGTGAGCAGCAGCTCGTCACAGATCAGGAAAGCCTCGGGCAGCAGCGTGCGGCGGTTGGCGCTGTCGTCCAGGGTGCGCTCAAGCAGCGAGTGGGCGGCGTTGGCCCAGGCCACCTGGGGCAGCACTGACAGGCTGCGCGCCAGCGAATCGATTTTTTCAGCATGGATCGGGTTGCGTTTAAAGGGCATGGCCGATGAGCCCACCTGGCGCGCGCCGAACGGCTCGCTCCACTCGCCCAGCGGCGGCGACTGGAGCAAGCGCAGGTCGAAGGCCATTTTATACAGGCTGCCGCCCAGCCCGGCCAGCGCGCTGATCACGCGGTAGTCCTGCTGACGGGGGTAGGTCTGGCTGGCCACGCTGAAAAAGGGCAGTCCGAGCGCCTGGCTGAGGCGCTGCTCAAAGTCCTCCACCTGCTCTGCGCCGAGCAGCTCGGCGTAGGAGGCGGCGGTGCCGACCGCGCCCTTGAAACCCTTGCCGCGCAGCCCTGCCTTGAGCGCCAGCAGGGCGTGGTAATCGGCGAAAAGGTCCTGGGCGTAGAATGCCAGGCGGTAGCCCAGCGTGGTGGGCTCGGCGGGCTGGAGGTGGGTGAAGGCCATCACCGGCAGGTCGGCCCACGCTTCCATCTGTCCGGCCAGCGCCAGCAGCAGCCGTCCCAGACGCCCGGTCACCAGCGATAATGCCTGGCGGATGCGCAGCGCATCGGCGTTGTCTTCGATATCCATCGAGGTGGCGCCCAGGTGGATGATGCCGCCGCCCAGCGGGCACTGCCCGGCAAACGTCCGCACCTCGGCCATCAGGTCGTGGTGGATCTCGGCTTCAATCGCCAGCGCGCGGGGGATGTCGATCGCGGCGGCGTGCTGCTCCAGGTCGGCGACCTGCGCGGGGCTGACCAGGCCGTAAGCGGATTGCGCGCGGGCCAGCTCCACCCAGATGCGCCGCCAGAGCAGGCGCTTGTTGTGCTCGCTCCACACCTGGCGCATTTCCGCGCTGGCATAGCGCCAGGTGAAGGGGGATTGGTAGGTCTCATAATCCGGCATCGGGTAACCTCCGCGGCGCAATCTCCTCGCCGCTGCTGGCGATGAGGTAAGACTTCCAGCCCAGTTCATCCAGCGAGCGCACCAAAGGACGGCCGGGCTGCATGCGCTGCACGGTGTAGCCGTGCTGCATCAGGCTGTGCCACACCGCCGACGCGGCAGCCTGACCGTGCAGTTCAATTAACAGCAGCGGGCGGACCTGCGCCAGCAGTCGCTGCATGCCCTGCACCGCCAGCACCTCGCCGCCCTCGATGTCCATTTTTACCACCTGCGGGAGCGGGTTGCCCTGCGCATAAGCGAATTCGTCCAGCGTCAGCCCAGGCACCTCGATCTCGCGCAGATATTCTTCGGGATGCTCCCGCCCGGCTGAGCCGACCGCCTTGCCCATCGCGTTGGATGGATGGACGAGGAAGCGCACCGGTCCGGCGCGCTCCACCACCGCGGCATGGATGGGCGTGATCCTGGCTTCCATGCGGTTGAGCGCGGCGTTGCGCCGGATGCGGGCGATGTTGTCGGGCAGCGCCTCGAAGGCGAACACGCGCCCCTTTTCAGCGGCTGCGCGCGCCAGCAGCAGGCTGATATAGCCCACATTGGCGCCCACGTCGTAGATCACCATGCCCGGCTGCACCAGATCGGTCACCGCCTGCTGCAGCTCCGGTTCGTAGGTGCCCAGCCAGTAATCCTTTTCGGTCTGCATGTCCAACACAACGGTCATGCCCTGCAGTCCGCCGGCTGCCACCTGCACCTGGCTGAGCCCGTCGGGCGCGGCGCGGTTGAGCGCGCCGCGCACCAGCCGCGCCAGCGGGCGCATGGTGTAGATGGCGCGCTTGACGGGAGCGGGCAAAACCCGGGCGGCAAACGCCGCCAGCCGCAGGAGCTGATTCATGGGCTAGATTTCCCTGAAGCTGTTGTGATATTCGCGCCAGACCCGGTAGCCGGCTTTGGCATAAAAATCGCGGATCTCCAGCCAGTCGATATGACTGTTCTTGACCCCGCGCGATTTGAGCAGCTCCGAGGCGTACTCGACCAGCGCCAGCCCAATGCCCAATCCGCGCATTTCGGGGTTGACGCCCACCGCTCCCAGCCC
>CAZCBJ010000224.1:0-6454 GCA_964496705.1 uncultured Anaerolineaceae bacterium
TGACCGGTATCCATGCCGTTGAGCGGCAGAGAGGTGGCCAGTCCGTTAACAATCAGGGTGGCAACCACTGCCAGGATGACCGCCAGTTGACGTACAAAATGTTTTGCCATAGAACTTTCCTTTCAGTGCGTTTAATTGGGTATATTAATTTTATTTTACCCAACCAGCCCTGAAAGTGAAAGCTTTGAATAAACTTTGTACAATCTTTCTTATAAATCCAGCGCGAAGTACACGTCCCCATCCGTGTAGTGGGTGATGTGAAAACCGAAACGCAGGTAGAAAGCGACCACCTCACGCCAGGTGTGGGTGGTTTCGAGCACGATGCGCCGCACACCGCTTTCGCGGGCGCGCTGGCAGAGCTGCTCCAGGATCAACCGCCCGATCCCCTGACGGCGCACATCCGCCGCTACGGACATACGCAGCACCTCAGCCGTCTCCTCACCGCGCGGAAGCAGAGCGCCGGTGCCCACCAGCCTGCCCGCCTGGCGCGCCGTCAGGAACACACCTCCGGCATAACTGGCGGCGATGTCGTCCAAATCCGGATTTTTGGTGGGGTCCAGCCAACCCCAATGTCCCACCAGCCCATCCAGAATGAGCGCTTTGGCTTCCTGCTGGTCGGCGGGTTGGAATGGGGCGATGATGATCTCGCTTGCGCTCATCGGGTCTAGTATAACAAAGAAACCGCCCGGTTTTTCCGGGCGGCAGTGTGCTTCTTTCGTTCAACCGCAGGATTGTGCCGGTCGGCCGAGGACACCGGCGATGATCTGCAGGACCTGTGCGGGCGGATCGCTCTTGGCGATGAAAGCCCGCGCGCCAGACTCCAATGAAACCTGTCCAGCTTCGGGCAGCGCGCTGAGCGCGATCACTGCAGCCTTCGGCGCGATGGCGCGCAATTCAGCCAATCCGTTTTGCGGGCAAAAACCGGGCAATTCCCAGTCCAACAGGATCAATTCAGGCTGGCAGCCGGCAGCGACGCACAGGAGCGCATTCCAATCGGTGACTTCAGCGATCTCAGCGCAACCCAGCCGGCTGGACAACAACAGAACCAGCGCAGAGCGCGATGGAAAACTGTCATCAGCTACCAGGATGAGAGTCATTTTATCCTGCCTTGCACTCCAGGATATGTGCGACAGGTTTCGCCTCTGCAGGCTGCATCCAGGGCGCGGGGACGTCCAGGGTCACTTCGGTCACCTCGGCGTCCATCAAACGCTGCCCAAAGGCTTTTGCCACCGAAATACGGTGGTGACCGTCGCGCACGAAGTATTGACCTTCGATGAGCAGCAACTGGATGGGCGGAAGCGCCATGCCCTGGTAGTGGGCGATGCCCACGCTGACCCAGCGGTCTTTCATGCGCCGGCTGAGCGGGTGGAAGCGGTCATCAAAATCCTCCGCGCGCCCTTCGCTGCCGTGGATCTGGTCGATCGGCACGATTTGCACACCGCGGTAGACGCTGTTGCGAATTTTCAACTTGATCGCGCCCAGGTCCAGCAATTTGTTCGAGCGGTGAAAGAGCCGCGACAGCAACCTGCGCACCGCACCTTTGCGGATCATCTCATTGAAGGCATTGACCGCCGTGCAGATGGAATTCGCATCCCGCTCGCCCCGGCGGCAACCGCTGCGGGGGTCTTCTGGGTGACTGAGGGGGTTCATGGTTTCGAACATGATGGCTCTCCTTAATTCCTGACGGTGCATTCCTTCATGCTTAGTGTACGGCAGAGGGGGTTCGCTCGCGCCTTTCCATGGGCAGGTTTACACCTGAACCTTCGGCCAGTATTGCCCGGGTAGAATCAATCTGACGGGCTCGCCAGGCCCGTCAGATTTGCTTAGGAGGAGAAAGAAAAAGATGCCGTTCGTCGGTCATTTACTTTTTTCATCCCCATTATAAAAAAGACCGGCGGCAACTCCATCTGCCGCCGGTCTAGCCTTTACCTGGACGAAAGTAGGGTTTTCGCGGAATTCTTATAAAGAAAGCCCGTACAGCTCGCCGTACTTGGTCTTGAGGTAGCGCATATACGGCGCAATGGTGATCTCGCCGCCGGTGGCGCGCTGGATCAGCTCATTGGTGGTGAACTTGCTGCCGTGCCGGTAGATATTCTCGACCAGCCAGCCGTGCAGCGTGCCGAACTTGCCCTGGCGGATTTCAGCGCTGATCTCGGGATGAGCTTTCAATGCAGCTTCATAAAAGATGCCGGTCATGATGTTGCCCAGCGTGTAGCCCTGGAACATGCCGCCGATGGTGCCAAAGTACCAGTGCACGTCCTGCAGCACGCCGTCGCTGTCGGTGGGCGAGACCACGCCCAGGTCTTGTTGATAACGCGCGTTCCAGGCCGCCGGCAGGTCTTTGACCTCCAGCGATCCTTCGAGCAGCGCCAGTTCCAGATCAAAGCGCAGCATGACATGCAGATTGTAAGTCAGCTCATCGGCATCGACGCGGATCAGCGAGGGCGCCACCCGGTTGATGGCGCGGTAGAAGGTCTCCAGGCTGACATTTTGTAGTTGGCGGGGGAAGCGCGCCTGCAGGCGCGGATAATAGAATTCCCAGAAACCGCGACTGCGCCCCACCACATTCTCCCACAGGCGCGACTGGCTTTCATGCACACCCGCCGAATTGCCGCCCTGCAGGGGCGTGCCCTCCAGGGCAACGTCGCAGCCCTGTTCGTACATGGCGTGTCCGGCCTCATGCACCACGCTGAAGAAGCAATCACCGAAATCGTTGGGCTTGACACGCGTGGTGATGCGCACATCGCCGATTGAAAAAGTGGTGCAGAAAGGATGGTGGGTCAGATCCAAACGCCCGCGCTTGAAGTCGTAACCGAGCAATTCAGCCGCCTCACGCCCGGTGAGCAATTGATCTTCCTGGGGGTAAATCTCGTGCAGGCAGGAATCATCCAACGGCGACCGGGCGACCACCTGCTGGACCAACGGCACCAATTGCTCGCGCAAGTCGGCGAAAATGGCGCGCACCGAATCGGCGCGCATGCCGTAGTCCGAAAAATCGATCAGCGGGTCGGCAATGTGCTGGTAACCGGGGAAGAAATCGGCCATCCTGCGGCTCATCTCCAGCGTCTTTTCAAGATAGGGCTGCACCCGGACAAAGTCATTGGACGGGCGCGCCTCGGCCCACACCATGTATGAGTTGCTGGTGTGCTCGGCGAATTCGCCGGCAAAATCAGATGGGATGCGGATCGCGCGCTCAAACTGGATGCGCGTCACCCGCACCAGGCTGGCCTCGTAAGAATCATACGGCATCCCGGCTACCAATGGCTCCAGCTCATCCAACAGATGACCGATGGCCGGATTGGTGGCCTTTTCGTGCGATAGACGCGCCAGCGTGGCCGATTGGCGCCCGCGCGCCGCAGCGCCGCCCTCGGGCATATAGGTGGACTGGTCCCAGCCCAGCACGGCTGCGATTGCATTGAGATCAGCCACTTCGTGTAACAGACTTTCCAACTGCTTGATTTTTTCCTGCATGTTATTCTCCTTATTCATTATAAAATTCTCGCATTAAGCGGGAGATTCTTCCAGTTTCAACAGACGCCGGTAGGCATCTTCCCAATCAGCGCCGGGCTGCGGCGTGAAGGTTTCCAGGCTGAAGGAGCGCCGCACCAGTTCGCGCCCTTGCTCCAGGCTGCCGATCCAGCCCAACGCCAGGGCTTGCATCAGCAGGTTGCCCGCCGCGGTGGCTTCCACCGGTCCGGCGATCACCTCGCGCCCGGTGGAATCCGCCGCCAGTTGTGAGAGCAAGCGGTTGCGCGTCCCACCGCCAACAATGTGCAATACGCGGATCGGGCGGCCGGTGACTTCTTCGAGGCGCTCCAGCACCCAACGGTACTTGAGTGCCAATCCTTCCAGGATGCTGCGCGCCATCTCGCCTTTGCTCTGCGGCGGCGGCTGGCCGCTGCGTTGGCAGAAGGCCTGGATGCGGGCCGGCATGTCGCCGTGCTTGAGAAATTCAGGTGAGTCAGGATCAATTAACGCCGCGAAGGGCCTGGCTTCTTGCGCCATGCGCACCAGATCATCATAGCTGTATTCCTCGCCCTGCCGCGCCCAGGTGCGGCGGCATTCCTGCAGCAGCCACAACCCCATGATATTCTTGGACAGCCGGTAGGTGCCGTTCACCCCACCCTCGTTGGTCATGTTAAAGGCGAGGGTCTTTTCGTTGATGACCGCCGCGGGCGATTCGACACCCATGATCGACCAGGTGCCGGAGCTGATCCAGGCGAAATCACTGACCGCAGCAGGCACCGCCGCCACCGCAGACCCGGTGTCGTGACAGGCGGGCAGGATCACCGGCAGGCGCGGCAGGCTGAGCTCATCCGCCACCGCCGCGGACAGCGGCGCCAGCACATTGCCGGGCGGGATGACCTCCGGGAAGATATGCGCGGGGATGCCCAGCGCTTCGAGCATGGGAGTCGCCCAGCCGCGGATGAGCGGATTGTAGCACTGGGTGGTGGTGGCGTTGCTGAACTCGCAAGCCCTGCGCCCGGTCAGCCAGTAATTGAACAGGTCCGGCATGGTCAAAAATGTCTGGGCAGTTTCCAGCGCGGGCGAGCGCTGCATCACCATCGCAAATAACTGGTATAGGGTATTGAGCTGCATGAACTGAATGCCGGTCTGGGCGAAAATTTCAGCGCGCGGGATGCGTTCGCAAGCCGCCTCCACCATCCCATCTGTGCGCCCATCGCGGTAATGATAAGGATTGCCGATCAAAACACCCTGCGCGTCCAGTAAACCAAAATCCACCCCCCACGTGTCCAATCCAACCCCCTCCGGCGGCACACCGGCTTGCCGGGCGGATTGGCCCAGGCTGTGCTTGATCTCCGCCAGCAGACGCAGCGCGTCCCAGTGCAGCCCATCCGGCAGGCTGACCGGCTGGTTTGGAAAGCGGTGGATTTCGCTCAACCCCAGGCGCTCACCGTCAAATTGACCAAGAATCGCTCGCCCGGATTCCGCGCCCAGGTCCAGGGCAAGCAGATTTTGCGTTTTGGTCATCAAACACCTCCGAGCCATTCAGGCTATATCTCATGCATTCAAGGGGGAGTATGCGGCAATTTTAATCGAGATTTTCATCCAGAGATAAAAAAGCGAACCGCAAAGGGTTCGCATTTGCGCCCAAAATGGTTCAGGGGGAGGGCGGCGGAGACTCTCTTTCGACCGCTGCCCGGGTCTGAGCAGGCGGCTCCAGCGCATCTTCATCCACAGCGATCGGCTGTTTGACTTTGCGCGCGCGGGCAGCCTTCTTTTCGACCGGCGCAGCCTGCTGAGCCTCAGCCTCTCCGACAGGCGCAGCCGCCGGCGCCTTCAGCCGGCGCGGGCGGGCGGGTTTCGGTTCGGCTGGCAGCAGGGTCTGGGCGGGCGGCTCCAATTCATCCAGCGAAGTTGGTGCGGGTTCGGCGTCCGGCGCGGTTGTTTTGATCTTGCGCGGCGCTTTCTTTTCAGCCGGTATCACCGTCTGTGCGGGCGGCTCCAAATCACCGTCCGCGCTCGCGGCGGGACTGCCCGAAATTCCAAACACATCTGAAAAGCTGCGCGGCGGGGGGGGTGAAGCCGGACGGGCATCCTGAGCCGAGGCGTTCTGCCCGGTCGCCTCAGCCACTGTCGCAGCAGGCGGATGGGTGGCCGACGTCTGCGCCGGCGGCTCCAGCGCCAGGCTGCTCTGGCTGGGCGGCTGGATGCGGTTGGCTTGGGCGCTGAGCTCGTAATTGGCCATCGCCATGTCGTTGCTCATATCCGTGGCTGCCTGGTTCAGCTCAGACGTGACCTCCAGTCCGGTCTGCTCAATTTCCTTAAGGCTATCTTCGATCCCGGATTCGCTGACGATTTTCTGCGGCAGGTCGCGGATTTCACGTGAAGTGGTCAGAATCGCCTGCCAGGTTGGCGAGTGCACCATGCGGTTCACCCACCGCCCGGCGGAGCGCGCACCGCTCACAATCCGCTCAGGGCCCAGCACAATCAGGGCTATCAACAGGAAAGCGACAAATTCCAGCGGACCGATATTAAATATCTGCATACTGCATCCCTGCCCGGCAACGCCCAAGTTGAAGACTCTCCCTCAACCCGGAACGAAACTCGCGCGGCAGACGAATTATTCTTTCTTTTCTTCAGGAGCTGATTCAGCGGGCTGTTCGGCTTCCTTGGCTTCCTTGTCCTTGTCCTTATCGCCCTTGAGGCCGTCGCGGAAGGAACGGATGCTGGCGCCAAGCTCGCCGGAAATTTTGCTGATGCGTCCCACACCGAAAAGCAAAATGATGATCAGCAAAATCAACCCCAACTCTAATGGACCCAATCGGAATGGCATGTGATCTCTCCTTAACTTTTCGGTATTATACCGCGAATTTTCATCTTTGCGCCAGCTCAGCCTTCTTGCGCCCGCGCTGGGCAACTGCGGCGAAGAGGATGCTGAGCAAATACAGCGCGAACAACGGCACCATCAGGATGCTCATATTGACCGGAT
>CAZCBJ010000225.1:0-6379 GCA_964496705.1 uncultured Anaerolineaceae bacterium
AGTAATGCGTCGGGGTAACCCTTGTGGTTACCCGCCACCCTTGTGGTTACCCGCCACCCTTGTGGTTACCCGCCCCCTTGTGGTTACCCGAACCACGTTTTTACGAGGCGCTTGTGGATATATAAATTTACTTGGATGGTCTGGGGGGCGTGCGGGCAGCTTTCGGGCAGGGACAAGCCTTCGGGCAGGGACAAGCCCTGCCCCGACAGGGGAATTAATCTTCACGCAGGTACGGCACCCAGGCCAGCACCGAGGTGCCCTGACCAGGCGCCGAGGTGATCTCCACCTCGCCGCCCACGCTGCGCGCGCGGGTCTGCATGTTGGCCAGGCCATGCCCCAGGTTGAATTTGACCTGAGTCAGGTCAAAGCCGCGACCGTCGTCGTTCACCTCGAGGACCACCCGCTCGGGTGTGGTCCATAACGCCACCTCCACCCGCCGCGCGCGACCGTGCTTGGCAATGTTGGCCAGCGCCTCCTGGCAGATGTGAAACAGGGCGATAGCCTGCTCGTCGGGCAAATCAGCCAGTCCGTCCGGCGGCCCTTCCAGGTCCACCTCCACCAGCGTGTTGGCGCGGAATTCGGTCGCCAGGCGCTGGATGCCCTGCATCAGGGTTTCGTTTTGAAGCTGGCGCGGGCGCAGGTCCAGGATATAGGCGCGGATGTCGCGAATAACGCTGTTGAGGTCGAGCGTGGCCTGGTTGATGCGCTGGCGCGCCTGCTCGGGATTCTCTGACATGAGCAGTCGGGCGTGGTCTAGGGTCAGCCCCACGGCGTAGATGGATTGAATGATTCCGTCATGCAGGTCCATGCCGATGCGCTCGCGCTCTTCCAGGATGGCCAGCCGGCGCTGCTGCAAGTTGAGGCGCATGTTCTCCACTGCCATGCCCACCCAGGCGCCAATTGAGGTGAGCAGTTGCAGCTCCTCTTCGCCCAGCGGTTCGTTGTGGCAGTTGGCCACGCACAGCACGCCGATGCTGCCGCGCCGCCCGGTGAGTGGAAAACAGGCTGCCTGACGGAAGCAGCCCGCCGAAGGTGACAGGTCGGAAGTGATTTCTTCCACGCCCAGCACCAGCGGCTGGCCGCTGCGCGCGGTCTGCCCGACTGCCCCCTCGCCCAGGCGGAATTCATCCTGGCGCCACAATCGCTCAGCCAGCTCGCTGTGGTGCAGCGCCAGGCGCAGCACACGGCTGTCTTCATCGCGCAGATAGATTTCCCCCAGCTCCAAGTGCAGGTTATCCATCACCGAAGCGAGCGCCTGTTCCAGCACTGGCTCGATATCCGGTGAAGCCCCCAGCAGCGAGGCTAGATGGTTGAGCAGCGCCAGGTTTTCATTGCGGCGGGTCAGCACCTGGTCACGCTCGGTGAGGTCGGCATACAGGCGCGCATTGGCGATGGCGATGGCAGCATAAGCCGCCAGGGTTTCGATCACTTGCTGGTCTTCGGCGCTGAACTCGGGCGCACCCTGCTTTTCGGTCAGGTAAATCTGCCCCAGTTGCTGATCGCCCAGGCGGATGGACACGCCCAACAAGCTGCGCATCGGCGGGTGGGGGGCAGGATAGCCCGCGCTGCGCGGGTCGGCGGCGATATCGGGGATGCGGATGGGCCCGTCGCCGTGCATCAGCGCGCCGATCAGCCCCCGCCCGCGCGGTGGGTGGGGCATGCGCGCGATTTCCTCCGCGCTCATCACAAAGGTGATGAATCGCTCCAGTTCCCCCTCTTCGTTGAGCACGCCCACCGCGGCATACCGCGCCCCAACCTGCCCGGCTGCCAGCGCGGCGATGCGCTCCAGCAGCGAATCCAACGAGGTGTCTTGAATCAGGTCAAGGCTGGTGCGGTGCAAAGCGGCCAATCGCTCTTCGAGCTGCTCGCGGGTTAGAGGCCTGGCGCTCATAATGGATATATTTTACCCGAATTGGTGGAGGAATAGAATAGCGGCATCGTTTTTCTGTCCGCCATGCCCCTTCTTCGGCAACATACAACGCCGTTACAACTTTAGGGGCATGGCGGTGAAGGAGCTTTTCTGCATAATGATTTTAACCTAGCTGTCCGTCCAATCGGCGGTGCCTGTTGATTCCGGCAGTCTGGAATGAATGAGTGTGTTCCCACGGGGGCGATTGCGATGAAACCCTGGACAATCAAAATCCTGGCAATCCTTGAGGTGATTGGGGTGGCTTTTGCCGCGGCGCGCACTTGCTGGGTACCGACCACACACACCGTAAAGCGAAAACGGAAAAGATCAGACAAAACATCCGCTGGCCTATTGGGTCAGCTGGGGATAGATTTAGTAATGAACGCGCTTATTGTTTTGCGATTTGCCCGGGATTTATTGGGCACTGGCCCTTTTCTTCTTGCGCGGCAGGAAGACAATGTACACCATCACAGCCGCCGCGCTGAAGGCCAGCCCCAGGAAACCAGTGATGCCGCTCACCAGCCAGCGCAGGATGTCGCCGCTCAGCGAGCGGATGTGCGCCCGGCTGGGGCGCTGCGGGTCATAAGCCACGTTGACTGCCTCGCCCACCTCGTAAGCCGGCGGCCAGCTGCCCTGGTTCAATTCCACTCGCTGCAGGTTGCCGTCCGGTAAGGCGAAAGCCACCACCGGGTAGTAATAATCGTTGCCTTCGGTATCGCTGCGCACCACCATCTCCACCACCTGGCCCGGAACGGTGACCTCGCGGCGAATCGCCCGCGAGGTGAACAGCGCAGCGACAACCGTGATGACCAGCATCAGCGCGGCGATGCCGGCGAAAATGCCCAGCAGCAGTTTTTCCATTGCGAATGGTTTGCCTGTGCTGGCCATCTCAGCCCATTCAGGCTGCGCCTCCGGCCCGTCCAGGATCATGTCCATGATCTTGTCGCGGTCGCGCGGGTCGGGGATGTCGGCGGCATCCGCGTAGGTGATGCCGTCCACCTCCACCGATTTGACTTCGTCATCTTCCCAGTTCACCGTATAGCTCTTGTTCATAGAAAAACTCTCGCTAAAAATTGGCGACATAAATCAATCAAGATTGCTATTTAAGATAAAGTATAGCATAATTGTCCGATAAATACGATGGTGAAAAAGACGTGCCAGTTGACAGGTTTTTAGATAAATTGAGAGGCATTGAAATGCGAAGATCTTTTTTTTATCTGTTTGTGCTGTTCAGTTTGGTCATCTCCGCCTGCGGCATGCCGGCATCAGAGGTCGCGCAGCTTTCGCGCGTTGAAAACACAACCGAGGGCCAGGCCGCGCCCTCAACCGCTGAGATGCGGCTGTCTGAAATTCCGCTGACCTTCTCGCCCACTGCCGGCCTCGTTTCCGAGCCTACGCTCACACCCAGCCCCAGCCCGACTCACACCCCAAGCCCATCCCCTACCGCCACGCCCAGGCCGAAGAAAATTGTTTCAGATACCCTGGCTGAGCTGCAGGTGATGCGTTTCGCCACTAACTTTTTGGAAGACGGAAAAATTTATCATCGTTTCCTGAGCCCGGATACACGCCTGATCGCCGAATCCGGCTGCCGGAACAACGATATAGACGTCTGCTTCCATCCCGTGTTTCGCCTGGTGGATGTGGACAGCGGCGAGGTGTTGCGCGAACTGGATAGGCTGGTTTCATACGTCCACATTGCTAAATTCAGCCCGGATGGAACCATTCTGGCAGCCGCAGGGTGCAATATAGATCTGTATTTGGTGGGCGAACCCGATACGCTCTGCACAGCCCCGCGTCTGTGGCTGATCGATACGGCCAGCGGAAAAATGACATTTGAGCTGGGGAAATATAATTCAACCATCCGCAGCCTGTTGTTCAGCGCGGATGGTCAAAAATTGTACGTTGGGGTGCGATATTTCAAGAAAACCAGCGAAAATGACAGCAGCGTGCGGGTGTGGGAGGTGAAAAGTGGCAAGCTGGTGGATGAATTCCAGCCGGATATCGTCAATTGCATGGATGTTACCCTCCAATTTGCCCCCGGCGAGCGTTTTCTGGTCACCCGCTACAGTTCTCCTTGCACGGGTGAATCCTACGTCAAGTGGTGGGATATGCAGCAGCGCGCCGTGCGCCCGCACGGCGGCGGGCAGGGTGTTCAATACGCGCTCAGTGCAGACGGGTCGCGGATCGCCGTCCAGGAGAGTTTGAATAATGTCGCCATATTGGTCTATGATCTGCTCAGCGCGGAGCGCCTCGCCTATCTGCCTGGATTGGGCAGCTTCGGTGATCGAATCCAATTTGATTTTTTACAGAATAACCAGACACTGCTGGTATCCCGATATGATTGGTTGAAAGTATTTGACTTGAGCCAGGGAAAGGTGATCAAGGAAATCCCGCGCTCAAAAGATAGTCCTTCCTCATACGTCCGGCTCAGCCCTGACCGCAGCCTGCTGTTGACGGGCGCTACCCACGAAAAGTCGAGCAGCTTTAATATGATGGGCAGTCTTTGGGATACCACCACCTGGCAGGAAACCCGCTTGAAAGCGGTCAGGATGCAGGCAATATACAACGCTGCGGGGCAGTTCAGCACCGACCAGCAGCGCATCGTCTTTGTGGATACCTACACCACGGCTGTTTGGGGATTGCCAGATATTGAACAAGAATCTGCCCTGGCGACTTTGCTTGCGTATCAGGATTTGCTGGTCAAGGGCAAGTATGCCCTGGCGGCGCAGAAGCTGGTGTTGGACGATGAGTATTATTACACCGGGGTTCTGGCAGAGATGGTTCCAGAAGCTGCGCCGGGCGACCTGGCGGGCGTGTTATCCACCCTGTGCCAGGATGAGCGTTTCCCCTGTCTGCCGGTGCGCGAGGTGCTGCTTCGCTCGCAGGTGGCTGAAGACCGCTACCTGTTTGTGGTCAATTTTAACCAATTGGACGGCACACCTGCGGTCTGGCCGCTGTGCGTGGGCGTTCCGGAGGCCAAATCCTGTTTCCGGCGTGACGGGCTGTTCGAGTATGAAGTGGTCCGGCAGGCGAACGGAGAATTCATCATTCGCAACAGCCTGCCTCCGGGGATTGATTTGCGCCCGGAGCCTTAATCAACCTCCGGTCGGGTAACTGGCCTTCAAATTGTAGAAACGCCCTGGAGCGTAATCTCCAATCCTTCGTAGGCCACCGCCACCCCGTGCGGGGCGCAGCATGCCCTCGGCGCGCAGCCACCGCTCTGCGGGCACCCTTCGACGGTCCAGCGGTGCTGCTGTTCTACAAGCAGCGCAAGCCGCTCCCGCGCCAGCGGGCGATCTTTGTGCCTCAAAAATAAACGGGTCTATTTGACCACCCTCAGCGGGCCGAGGATGCCGTAGGGCTTGACCGGCTGCTGGGGGGTGTTGATCGGCGATTCGCCTGCCATGCATACCAGGTAAAGCGGGCGCGCATCCAACACCAGGGTTTTCTCACTGCGAGTGCCGGGCGCGGCGGGGAAGAATTCGCCCTGCACCCGCGCCCAGGAGGGTGGAAAGACCGCGATGAACTCCGCGCCGAGCGCCTCGCTCAGATCCTGCGTGCCCCTGCCTTCGTCCAGGCTGAGCAGCCACAGGCCGTGCACCGCGGGGGCGGGGTCGCGGATCTCCCATGTTACGGTCACCTCGCCGGCGCTCAGGCGAGATGCGCCCTCCACCCTGCAGGTTCCGTCCGTGCTGATCACGTGCAGGCTGCGCACCGGCGGGCTGCAGGCGGCGCAGGCCAGCAGGAGCAAAACCAACGCCATGCGCATCCATCGCTGCATCCTTCCCTCCGTTGGTTTATTGCGCCAGTCGCGGCGCCAGATCGACCGCCCAGGCCTGGATGGCCTTCCAATCGCGGTGGTCGCCTTCCTTCCAGACACCCAGCAGCACGCTGAGGCGGAATTTCAGCCGGTCGGAAAAATTGGGCAGCCCTCCCACATGCAAAGCTCCGGCAAACAGCCCTTCGCTGAGTGTGGGCACCAGCCTGCGCGCCGGCTCCATCCAGGTGGTCACGTGGGCGCGGTAGTCGCCCTTCATCGCCAGGGTCATGCACACCAGGAAGGCAGCAAAACGTTTATTGGTCAGCTCGCTTTGATGGGCGCGCAGGAACTGCATGGCTTCCGGCAGCCACTCGCCGCCCTGGATGGCGCTGCCCGCCACCACCGCGTGATAGGGGCTGAGGTCGCCCGCTTCGTTGATCGGGCGCACATCCACCGCTGCGCCGCTCTCCACCAGTGTTTTTCCGATCGCTTCGGCCACGCCGGCGGTGGAGCCCATCCGGCTGGCGTAAGTCACCAATATTTTTGAGTCCATTCCGTTCTGCTTTCGTCTTACAGGGTGATTACTTTTGCAGCCTTGAGCTGCGCTTCGATGATGTCGCCCATCCCGCCGGGGATGCCCACGCGCACCTTATCCATCAACCCATAATGATTCAGGCAGGTGGTGCACAGCACCAGTCGCACCCCGCTTT
>CAZCBJ010000226.1:0-6332 GCA_964496705.1 uncultured Anaerolineaceae bacterium
CCTCCCTCGAATTATAATGACTCTATCCCAAACCAGGACTTTCCCATGATCGCCAGACAACTCTTCCCCGGACTGCATCTTATCTCGCTTTCCTTCGTCAACGTGTATCTGCTCGACGACGGCGAGCTGACCCTGATCGACGCGGGCATCGCCGGCAGCGAAAAGCGCATCCTGCGGGCGCTGGCCGAGCTGGGCAAACAGCCCGGCGACCTGCGCCACATCCTGATCACCCACCTGCATATGGACCACGTGGGCGGACTGCCCGCGCTGCAGCGCGCCAGCGGCGCGCGGGTGTGGATGGGCGCAGCCGATGCGGCAACCTACCGCCAGGGTCAGAGCATGCGCCCGGTGCAGCCCGCGCCGGGCTGGCTCAACCGCCTGGTCGGCATGGGCATGCGCTCACCCGCCGACCGACCGCCGCTGCCCGAGACCGCGCCGCTGGCGCACGAGCTGCGCGGCGGCGAAAGGCTGGATTTCGCCGGCGGGCTGCAGGTGATCCACGCCCCCGGACACACCGCCGGGCACACCATCTTCCTGTGGCCCAAACACGGCGGCGTGCTGATCCTCGGCGACGCCGCCAGCCGCATGTTCGGCGGGCTGGGCTGGTCGTTCATCTACGAAGATTTCGAGGCCGGGCGCCGCGCGCTGCAGGCGATGAGCGCGCTGCGCTTTGAGACCGTGTGCTTCAGCCACGGCGCGCCGGTCGCGGCGGGAAAATTCAAGAAGAGATTTGGGGAAGAATAATCCGCAGATTTTCTGATTTTATGAACAGGATGAACAGGATGTTTTTATCCTGTGAATCCTGGTTATCCTGTTTATATTCATCTTGAAATGGATGGACAGGATGTTTTTGGACCATTTTCATCAGCGAGGATTTGCGGTTCTTTGCGATTAAGTCTTATAATTTCCCCATCCTGAATACCCCAAGGAGTTCGCATGTACAACAGTCAAACCATCACGCCTGAGCAGTTGGCTAAAACCATCGACCACTCGCTGCTCAAGCCCGAAATGACCGAAGCCGAGGTGGTCGCCGGCTGCGAGGTGGCCGCCCGCTACCAGACCGCCTCGGTGTGCGTCAAACCCTGTCACGTCAAGGCAGCCGCCCGCGTGCTGCAGGGCAGCGGTGTGCGCGTGGGCACCGTGATCGGCTTCCCCCACGGCAGCAACCTGACCGCGGTCAAGGTCTGCGAAGCGCAGGCCGCCATGGATGACGGCGCCGTTGAGCTGGACATGGTGCTCAACATCGGCGCGCTGCGCGGCGGGCAGCTTGAGCTGGTGCGCGAGGACATCCGCGCCGTGGTCGCAGCCGCACACGCGCGCGGCGCGCTGGTCAAGGTGATCCTCGAGAACGCCTACCTGACCGATGAGCAAAAAGTCACCGCCTGCAGGCTATGCGAGGAGGCCGGCGCCGACTGGGTCAAGACCTCCACCGGCTTTGCCCCCACCGGCGCCACGATTGAAGACCTCAAGCTGATGCGCGCCACGGTCGGTCCGCAGGTGCAGGTCAAGGCCGCCGGCGGGGTGCGCACGCTGGACGCCGCGCTGGCCTGCATCGACGCCGGCGTCACGCGCATCGGCGCCACCGCCACCCCCGCCATCCTCGACGAATTCAAAACCCGCGCCCCCGGCCAGACCGGCACAGCCGACCTCGGCGGCGGATATTAGCCAATAGCAATTAGCCAATAGCCGATAGCCGTTCGTTGAAAGCTGACGGCTGAGCGCTGACAGCAACCGATAACCGAAAACTGACAACCGATAACCGACAACCAATAACTTGCCCATGATCGATCCCTTCATTCGCCAGGACTTCGTCAAGCGCGTCACCAACGACCTGATGCGCTCCACCCTGCCCTTCTGGATGCAGCACAGCGTGGATACCCGCCGCGGCGGCTTCTACGGCCTGGTCACCAACGACCGGCGCGTGGTGCGCGACGCCCCGCGCGCCGTGGTCATCACCGCCCGCATCCTGTGGACCTTTTCGGCCGTTTACCGCCGCTTCCGCCAGCCCGAGTTCTCCCAGATGGCCACCCACGCCTACCGCTATCTGACCGAGCACTTCCGCGATCCCGTCAACGGCGGCTATTTCTGGATGCTCAGTCACGATGGGCGCGCGCTCAACGACCGCAAGCAGATTTACGCCCAGGCCTTCGCCCTCTACGGGCTGAGCGAATATCACCGCGCGCTGCGCTTCCCCGAGGCGCTCGAAGCCGCCAAAGCCGTTTACCGCCTCATCGAAGACAAGAGCCGCGACGCGCAGCACGGCGGCTACTTCGAGGCCTACGCCGGCGATTGGAGTCCGCTGGAAGACATGCGCCTCTCCGAGAAGGACCGCAACAGCCCAAAGTCAATGAACACGCTGCTGCACCTGCTCGAAGCCTACACCAACCTGCTGCGCGCCTGGCCGGATGCCGGGCTGCGCGGGCGGGTGGTGGAGCTGGTGGAGATTTTCTTGCAGCGCATCATCGACCCGCAAACCCGCCACTTCCGCCTGTTCTTCAACGCCGACTGGCAGCCGGTGGACGATCTGATCTCATTCGGACACGACATCGAGGGCAGTTGGCTGCTGGTGGAAGCCGCCGATGCGTCGGGCGACAAGAGCCTGCAGGCGCGCACCCGCCAGGCCGCGCTGGAGATGGCCAACGCCGTGTACGCCGAGGGGCGCGAGCCGGACGGCAGCCTGCTCTACGAAGCCCGCCCGGGCGGCATCACCGACGCCCGCAAGCATTGGTGGGCGCAGGCCGAGGCGGTGGTCGGCTTCCTCAACGCGTACCAGATCAGCCAGGAACGCCGCTTCTTCGACGCCGCGCGGGACGCCTGGGACTACATCGAGGATAAGGTGGTGGACCGGCAGCACGGCGAGTGGTTCGCTGTGCTGGAGCGCGACGGCACACCGGTGGACGAGACCAGCCATCCCGAACAGGTCAAGGTCGGCCCGTGGAAATGCCCCTATCACAACGCGCGCGCCTGCCTGGAGGTCATCCAGCGGCTGGGGATGTGAGGTAAGCCAGCGCCAGGTTCACGCACTGCTCCAGGTCCTGGCCGGTGTCCAGGCTCAAATGCGGCAGGGCGATTGGCTCAGCCGCGCTCTTGAGCTGCTGGTACATGGCGTAGCTGCGGTTGCGCGCCGGGTGCGCGCCGCTGCGCGCGTCCGCCTCCAGCCGCCGGCGCACCACATCCTCGGCGCAGACACATTCGATCAGGCGTAGCTGGTAACCGCCCGCCCGCGCAAACGCCGCCGCGCGCTCCACCTGATAACGGCGCGCGAAGGTGCGCCCGTCGAGGATCACGCTGCGCCCTTTGTCCAGCAGAAAGCCCGCCGCGCTGAGCATGACCTCAAAGCACAGGTCATCCTGCCGCCGAGAATACTCGATCTCCTCCGGCGGGAAGAGCGCCGCGCGCACCGCATCCTTATCGATCAACGCCGCCGGCAGCGCGGGCGCCAGCCGCCGCGCGAGTGCGCTTTTACCCGTGCCGGGCAGTCCGGCCATGAGGATGAGGAGAGGGGGCATGGGGGATGGGGGGATGGGGGGATGGTTGTCGGTTATCGGTTGTCGGTTGTCGGTTGAAGAGGGCTGCCAGCCGTCAGCTATCGGCTGTCCGTTTTCAAAAAAATCTTATCACAGACTCGCCCTTACTTCGGTTAAAAAAAGCTGGCGCGAATATGCTCGGGGGCATATTCGCGCCAGTGCTGCTCCCACTCATCACCACTCACGCCTCTTCCCCATCTCTTAGTTCACCGATATCTTCCGCGCCTTGGCTGGACCGGCCTTGGGCAGGCGCAGGTGCAGCACGCCGTCCTTCACTTCAGCCGAGATCTTTTCTTTGTCGATCGTGTCCGAGAGGACGAAGCGCCGCTGATAATCGCCGGTGGCGTATTCGCAGTACACCAGCGAATAACCTTCCATCTGCTCATCCAGCGGGCTGGCGTCAATGGTCAGCACGTTGCGCTCCAGCGAGATATCCACATTCTTGGCATCCACGCCCGGCAGGTCAACCAGCACCACAATTTCCTCATCAGTCTCGTTGATGTCGGTGCGCGGGACAAACAGGCTGCGCTCGCGGGTGTGCTCACCCTGCTCAGCCATTTCCTGGCCGTTCTGCACTTTCAACGATTTGCTCTGGTCAGTCATTTCACACCTCCAATGGATTACTTGATCGCGATCTTGCGCGGGCGGTCGGATTCGGCCCGCGGCAGGCGCATGCGCAGCACGCCGTTTTCAAACGAGGCTTCCACCTTGTCGGCATCCACCGGGAAGAGCAGTTGGAAGCTGCGGGTGAAGCTGCCGAACAGGCGCTCGCGGCGGTGATATTCGGCGCCCTCGGCGACCTTCTCGGGCTCGCGGTGACCCTTGATGGTCAGCGTCTCGCCGGCCACGCTGATCTCGATGTCCTCAGGTTTGAGGCCGGGCAGCTCGGCGGTGATCACCTGGGCCTGGTCGTTGGCGTACACGTTGGCGGCCGGGAAGGCCGGCTCGGAATCGTAGCCGCTGCGGCCAAAATTGCGGAACAGTTGGCGCTGCATGCGCTCCAGTTCGCTCCAGGGATTAATCGTACGTCGGTAAATCATGTGAACCTCCTTGCAACAGGTTTTATTTTTGGTTTAATCTTCCAGAGCCAATCTTATCCGCGGCGTGTTAACTGAACGCAAGAGAAATATCGGAAATATGTTAGAAAATGCGCGGACAGTATGCTTCGCCCGTCAGCCCCCGCTGCGTTGGCGTCCGCGGCTCACAACGGACAGCAGCAGTGTGCCCGCGTGTAAAGCGCCCCCCCATGCCCAAATGCGCTTTCTTCTTCGCCCCACTGATCGCTATCCTGGCGTTGACCGGCTGCGCTCCGCGCGGGGTGGGTCATCCAACCAAAGCAGCAGCGGGTCATTGCGAGGGCGCCAGCCCGAAGCAATCTCCACCCCGCCTGCCCAGCCTGAGGCCTGGGAATGAATTCCCAGGCTGCGCTCGTCCAAACCCACTTGATGTGGGTTTGGGGGATTAGCCTGCGAATTTATTCGTGGGTGAGGGAGGTCTTCCAGTTCCGAGACCCGCGAAATTTGTCGCTTCTTGGGTTGAGTCCAGCGCCGCTACAAAATCCCCAGCGCGGCGGCGATCTCCTTGTTGGCGCGCCCGGATGGTGGCTCGCCCGCGCCTGGTGGAGCGCCTGAGCAGGGGGCTGGACACGGGGGGTTACAAGATGCAAAACCTGAAAATCGAAAAAACGCGCACGCGGCGCGGAAAATATCGGGTTACTGGTAGCGGTGCACCCACACCTGGGCGCCGCCGATCAGGCCGGTGTCTGCGCCCAGCCGGGCGGGCAGCACGCGCACCTTTTCCACCGGCACCAGGCGGGCGTTCTGGCGCATGGTTTCCAGCGCGCGGGCTTCAAACAGCGGCCAGCTCTTGATCACCCCGCCGCCCAGGGCGATGATCTCAGGCACAAAGGTGGTGGACAGGTTGGCCAGGCCCAGCCCGAGATAGAACGCAACCCGTTCCACCGCCTGCTGCGCCAGCGCATCCCCCTGCCGCGCCAGCTCGCACACCCCGACGGCATCCTGCGCGGGGCGGACATCCTCCCCGGCCTGCGCGTTGTACCAGTCAGCCAGCGCGGTGCCACTGGCCAGCATCTCCCAGCAGCCGCGCGCGCCGCAGTAGCACAGGGGGCCGTTGGGATCCACGATCGAATGCCCCACCTCGGGGTGCGAGCCTTCCAGCCCGCGGTACAGGTGCCCATCCAGGATCGCCCCGCTGCCGATTCCGGTGCTGATGGTGACATAGATAAAGCGCGAAGCCCCCTTGCCCACCCCCCAGGCGTATTCGCCCAGCGAGGCGGCGTCGGCGTCATTTTCCATCGCTGCCGAAACACCGAAGGCGCGGCTCAGCTCGCCGCACAGGTCGGCATCGTGCCAGGTGGGCAGCAGGTCGGCGGTGGTGATCTTCCCACTGAAGGGGTCCACCGGCCCGGTGCAGCCCACGCCGATGCCGCGCAGCCGGACGCCGGTCTGTTCAATCTGCAGTGCCAGCGCGCGGCGCATGCGCTCGAAACCTTCCGCGAAGCCGCGGTCTGCGTTGGTCGCCAGGCTGGTCTGGCTGAGGATGCGCCCATCCTCGCCCACCAGCCCGATGGCTATCTTGGTCCCACCGATGTCTATCGCGCCGAGCATGGTCTTAATTGTACAGGAGGAATGCGGATTGGGGAATGGAGAATGGCGTCGGGATTTGGGATGGGCAACCGTAGCGGCGGGTCTGGGCGGTGAAATTAGGTGTTTCCGGATGGGAACCGTAGCGGCGGGTCTGGGCGGTGAACAATGGGTGTTTCTGAATGGGAACGTTAGCGTAGCG
>CAZCBJ010000227.1:0-3275 GCA_964496705.1 uncultured Anaerolineaceae bacterium
CCTTAATCGCCCTCCTCTACATCAAGATAAACGGGGCGGTCACCATCACCGACACGCTGGGCAATTTTGCGCGTTCGATGGTCTTTCCCTACACCTCGCTGTACATCCTGGCGCTGGGCGGCAGCGCGGCGATCCTGGGCTGGATGAGTTTCATGAGCCTGGGCGTCAGCCTGATCATACTGCCGCTGGGCGGCTTCATCACCGACCGCACCAACCGCGTGCACCTGATGCTGCTGGCAGGATACGTATCCAGCGCATTTTTGATTTTCATCGTCTTCGCGCCGAGCTGGCCGGTGGTGGCGGTGGCCAACATGCTGTTCAGCCTGGTGGTGTTTCAATTTCCGGCTTATGCCTCGCTGATCGCCGATTCGCTGGCGCCGGACGAGCGCGGTCAGGCGATGGGCATGATGGGCATGCTTTCCTCCTCGCTGGCGGTGGTCGCGCCGTTTCTGGCCGGTTTGCTCATCGAGCGCTACACCACCAACCTGGGCATCCGCATCCTGTATGCCCTGTTCGCAGTGATCACCCTGGCGGGCACCGTTATCCAGCACCGCTGGCTGCGCGAGATTTCATCAGAACACGTCCAGCCCATCCGGCTGGGCTCGATGGTGAAGGCGCTGGGGCAGGCTTATCGCAGTGTGCCGGGGTTGGTGCGCCAGATGTCGCCGACGCTGCGCTCCCTGGGGCTGGTGGTGCTGCTCAATTTCGTTGGCAACATGTTTATCGGCGCGTTCTGGGTGGTGTATGCCACCGAGGAAATCGGCTTTTCGGCCTCCACCTGGGGGGTGATCCTGCTGGTGGAATCGCTGATCCGCGTGGTGGCTTTCATCGCAGCCGGTCCGCTGATTGACCGGCTGGGGCGGGCGCGGGTGGTGTTGGGCGCGCTGGTGATTTCGGCTTTCACCATCCCGCTGTTTGTCCTCGTGCGCAGCTTCGCGGGCATCCTGATCATCCGCGGGATCACCGCGGTGGCTTTCTCGCTGGCGCTGCCGGCTTGCATGGCGCTGATGGCCGACCTGGTGCCGCGCCATCTGCGCGGGCAGATGATGGCTGCCATCGGGCAGGGTGGGATCATGATCGCCCCGGCGGGCGGGGTGGGCGGACCGTCGCTGGGCTACCTGTTCATCCCGGCGGTGATGCTGGCCTCGCTGGCGGGCGGATACCTGTACACCTGGCATCCGGCCGCACCATGGTACTTTGCCCTGGCGACCACGTTGGTTTCCATTGCATTACTGGTTTTATTTGTACGTGATCCCAAGACTGCCGAGGTATGAGATGAAAACATTGACAGCCAAAGAACGTTTGACCCGCCAGGCGCGCGGTCAGGAGGTGGACCGTGTGCCGTCCATCGGCGGGTGGATCTTGGGGGTGCGCAACATGGCCGAGCTGGCCGGGATCAGCGTGGAGCAATACCTGGCCGATCCGCTGGCTGGCACGGTGCGCGCCCATAAAAATTTGGAGGTGGACGGTATGGTGCAGCCGGTCATCCCCAGCAGCCTGGATGAGGTGCGCACCGGATCGGTGACCGAGAGCGATTTCGGAGAAGTGCCGCCGGAGGCCATCCTGGAGCTGGCCGACAGCCTGCCCGACAGCGAGCGGGAAGTGGTGGCTGAATTTGACGCCGCGGCGGAGGAAGAGTACTACCGCGATTATTTCCAAACCGCCTTCACGCGCTGGGAGGGGATTGAACCGGTGCCCAATTTCTGGGAGATCGGCGGGCATTTCGCGCTCTACAGCCAGTTCGGCTATGTGGCCTTCTTCATGGCCTGTGCGCTCTATCCCGAGGCGGTGGGCAAGATTTGGTGGGTGCGCAATCTGCAATCGCGCCAGCGCGCGCTGATCCTGCTGCGCCTGTACCGCGAATACAACCTGGTGCCGCTGATGTTTTGCGGCGAGGATCTGTGCAACAACCAGGGGCCGATGGTTTCGCCTGAGTTCCTGCGCAAGCATTACTTTCCCAATGTGCGCTTGAGCATCGAGCCGCTGGTGGATGCGGGCATCCGCCTGATCCACCACTGCGACGGCGACGTGCGCCCGCTGATCGGGGATTTCATCGAGCTGGGCTTCAGCGGCTTGCAGGGCTTTCAGTATGAGCTGGGCGTTGACCCGGCTGAGTTCAAAAAGCTGCGCAGCCGCATGGGCGAGGAAATGCTCTTTTTCACCGGGCTGAGCGTCTCGCGCACCCTGCCGCTGGGCAATCCCATGGATGCGCAAATTGAGGTAGAATACTTTCTGGATTTCACCGACGGCGGCAAAGGCATGTTCCTCTTTACCACCAACGTCACCGGCGTGGAAACACCTCCTGAGAATATCCGCAGCGCATATTTACATCTCAAGACCTGGCTTCCAGGCCAGGCGCGCCGGCCCAAATGGCAGCAATGGCCCTGGGGCATTTTGCACCCCGGGCTTTGATCAAAAAATCCATCCCATTTTTAATCCAAGGAGTTGAATATGAAAGACAAAGTGCGAATCGGTGTGATCGGCGTGGGTATCATCGGCAAACACCATATCGAAATCTATCAGAACCACGTGCCCAATGCTGAGGTGGTGGCCCTTTGCGATATTGATACCGCCGAATTGCAGGCGGTGTCGGATACCTATGGCATCCAAGACACCTACGTTAATTTCCGCGACCTGCTGGCACGCGACGATATCCAGGCGGTGGACGTCTGCCTGCACAACAACAAGCACCTGGCGGTGACCTGCGCAGCCTTGGAAGCGGGCAAGCATGTATACTGTGAAAAACCGATGGCGGGCGCTTATCCCGATGCGGTGACCATGTTCGAGTGCGCCAGGGACACCGGCAAGATGCTTTCCATTCAACTGGCGACCCTGTTTGCGGATGAGACCAAGGCCGCCAAGCAGTTGATCGAGGAAGGCAAGCTGGGCCGCCTGTATCACATGCGCTCCACCGGCTTCCGCCGCCGCGGTCGCCCCTACGTGGACGGCTACGGCCGCATGCCCTTCGTTCAGCAGTACGAAGCCTCGGGCGGCGCAATGTATGACATGGGCGTTTACCACATTTCGCAGTTGCTCTACCTGGCTGGCAATCCGGAGGTGGAGCGGGTGAGCGGCAAGACCTACCAGGAGACCGACATGGATCCCCGCCGCCGGCAGTTGTCGGACTACAATGTGGAGGAGCTGGGCCTGGGCTTCGTGCGTTTCATGGGCAACCTGAGCATGGACATCATCGAGTCGTGGGCCATCCACCTCAACAACCTCGAGGGCAGCATCATCCTCGGTTCGAAGGGCGGCGTGCGCTTGGATCCCTTCGG
>CAZCBJ010000227.1:3285-6285 GCA_964496705.1 uncultured Anaerolineaceae bacterium
CAACGTGCGCGATGTGGAAATGGACGTGACCCCCAGCACCGACAGCCTGCTCTACCGCGCGCGCGCGGTGCACGACCTGGATGATGTCTACGATGGACCGCAGCAGCACTGGGTGGCTGCGCTGCAGGGGCGCGTTCCCTTGCTGCCCACCGCCGAACTGGCGCTCAACACCATGTTCATCTCGCAGGGCATCTACCTCTCCGAGCAGCTCGGTCGCGAGGTGACCGCCGACGAAATCCGCGAGCTGAGCAAGTCCTCCGCTATCAAACTCTAGTCCACTCATTCTAAACAGGAGATGTGTCATGAAACTATCGGTTGCTTCTTATTCCTTCCACGGCCTGCTGCGCGAGGGCATGATGGATATCTTCGGTTACCTGGAGACGATCAAGTACCGCTACGACGCGCACGCTGACATCTGGAACGGCTTTTTCCCCAGCCTGGATGACGACTTCCTGATGAAGGTCAAGGAGGGGCTGGAGGAGCGCGAACTGGTGCTGGCCAATCTGTGCGTGGACGGGCCGCACCTGTGGGAGGACGACCCGGATGTGCGCGAGCAGCATTACCAGGACGGGCTGGCCTATCTGCACGCCGCCGAGGTGCTGGGAGCCAGGACGGTGCGCATCGACGCCGGGGTGCACCGCGACACCTTCACCGAGGAAGAGTTCGATTTCATCGTCAAGCGCTACCGCGAATTTGCCCAGCGCGCCTATGACAACGGCTACAAAATCGGGCCGGAGAACCACTGGGGCGCCGAGCGCGATCCCGAGACGATGAAGCGCCTGTGCCAGGCGGTGGATCATCCTGGCTTCGGCATGCTGCTGCACTTCCACGGCACGCCCGGCGATGATCTGATGGCCCCCTGGGCGATGCACACCCACATCATGTACGCCGCGGTGATGAATTGCCTGGAATATTGCATGACCACGCTGAAAAAATACGATTACCAGGGCTTCTGGAGCGTGGAGCACCATTCCGGCAAGAACGAGTATACCGAGACCGGCATCCAGGTGGCGCGTGTGCGCGACATCCTCAACAAATGGCGGATTGGCGAGGATGTGCCCGCCGGAACGCCGTGCAAGGGCGAGGATTATTAAATAGTCATTCGCTGCAATCGAAACAGGGCGGGGACAGCTCCCGCCCTGTTTTTGTTTTTGCTCTGCCGCGTGGGGGAGAGAAGAGATCGGAGGAAGTGAGTCTATTTGACCGCGAACACCGCGCTGAGCGGGGTGGGGGCGCCGAGGGCCAGGCCGCGCGCACCCGGCGAGCAACTGCCCACCGTCAGGCGGAACTCGCCCGCTTCCAGCACCAGCTTGCCGTCGTCGTTCACCATCTTCATCATGTCGGGGGTGACGGTGAAGTGGACGGTCTTGCGCTCACCGGGCTGGAGGGCGACGCGCTCGAAGCCGATCAGGCTGTTGAACGGCACCTCGGTGGAGGCCTGCAGGTCGCTGATGTACACCTGGGCCACCTCTTCGGCGGCCATCTTGCCGGTGTTGGCCAGGTTGAAGCTGACCTTGAGGCTTTCGCCAGCCGCCAGGCTGGTCTTTTCCAGCTTGAGGTCGCTGTAGGCGAAGCTGGTGTAGCTCAGCCCGAAGCCGAAGGGGAAGAGCGGTTCGGCAGTGGCATAACGGTAGGTGCGCCCGGTCATGTTGTAATCTTCGAAGGGCGGCAGTTGATCGAGCGATTTGGGGAAGGTCAGCGGCAGCTTGCCGGATGGGACGACATCCCCGAAGAGCACATCCGCCACCGCGCGCCCGCCTTCCTGGCCGGGGTACCAGACGAAGAGGATCGCGTCCACCATGTCCTCCAGGCCGTCCAGGGCGATGGGGCTGCCGCCGGAGAGCACCAGCACTACGCGTCCGCCGGCGATGCACAGCTTCTTGATGTATTCCTTCTGCACGGCGGGCAGGCTGATATCGGTGCGGTCGCCGTTGTCGGAGAGGATGGATTCGCCCTCCTCGCCTTCCAGCAGCGGCGAGAGGCCCATGAAGGCGATCACCATGTCGTGGCTGGCGGCGGAATAGACCGACCAATCATTTTCAAAGGCTTTGCGGGTGACCAGCAGGCTGCCGGGCATGAACTCCATGCGCAGCCCCTCGGGCAGGCGCCCGACCAATCCTTCGAGGAAGGTGGTCATGCCGATGTTGAGACCGTAGTAGTTGCCCAGCAGGACGTTGATGCTGCCGGCGTTGGGGCCGACGGCCAGGATGCTCTTCGCGTCGGGCTGGATGGGCAGGATGTTGCCCTTGTTCTTGAGCAGCACCACCGACTCGGTGGCGGTTTTGTAGGCGAGATTGACGTGCTTCTCGCAGCCGACCACGCTCATCGGAATGGAGGCGAACGGCACCATCTCAGCCGGATCGAACATGCCCAGCTTGAATCGGGTGGCGTAAACCCGCCCAAGGGATACATCAATCTCGGCTTCGGTGATCAACCCGCGTTGAACGGCCTCATCCAGGGCGGCGTAGGTGCAGATGCAGGCGTTGTCGCAGCCCATCTTGACGCCCAGCGCCGCGCTCTCGGCGGCGTCCCGGGTGATCTTGTGATTCTCGTGGAAATCGTTGATCGCGCCGCAGTCGGAGACGACATGACCCTCGAAGCCCCATTCGCCGCGCAGAATGTCGCCCAACAGCAGTTTGCTGGCGCAGCAGACCTCGTCCAGGGTGCGGTTGTAGGCGCCCATCACCGATTCCACCTTGCCTTCCATGACCACTTTGCGGAAGGCGGGCAGGTAGGTGGCGTACAGGTCGCGGCGGCTGACGACGGCGTTGAAGACGTGGCGCAGCTTTTCGGGGCCGGAATGGACGGCGTAGTGCTTGGCGCAGGCGGCGGCTTTCATATACTTTGGATGGTCGCCCTGCATGCCGCGCACGAACGCCGAGGCCATCTCGCCGGTCAGGAAGGGATCTTCGCCCCAGGTTTCCTGGCCGCGCCCCCAGCGCGGATCGCGGAAGATGTTGATGTTGGGCGACCAGAAGGTCAAGCCCTGATAGATATCCG
>CAZCBJ010000228.1:0-6278 GCA_964496705.1 uncultured Anaerolineaceae bacterium
GTTCAAAAAGACAACTTATCCTCCATGCTGGTTGCCTTTGGCTGGGGGGATGGCGGTGGTGGACCAACACGAGACCATGTTGAATTTCTTCGCCGCGCAGGAAATTTGGAAGGCGTGCCAAGGACAAAAATGGCCTCGCCAGTTGAATTTTTCCATGATCTCGAAAAAAGTGCGATTCCACCGACAAAATATGTGGGCGAGCTGTATTTTCAGGCTCACCGCGGCACTTACACATCTCAGGCACGCACCAAGAAAAACAATCGCTTATCTGAATTGACCTTACGCGAAGCAGAATTGTGGTCCGCCATAGCCACGATTAAGAGCTCGCATGCCTACCCCTATGAATCATTGAGGCGCGCCTGGCAAACAGTATTGCTTCTCCAATTCCACGATATCCTTCCAGGCTCATCTATCCAGAGAGTTTATCAGGATGCAGAAGGTATGCATGCGGCGGTCATTCAAGAAGCGCATGACCTGAGCCAAAAAGCCCAAAGCACTTTTGCCAGCCAGAAAGCCGGCCTATCATTGTTCAATTCACTATCCTGGGATCGGAAAGAGCTTGTTCAACTGCCTGAAGGGATCGATGCCGCCGTCAGCCAGGACGGCACCATACCACCCCATCAGTCGTCTCAGGGTCATACCTGGGTTGAGGCGGCCATACCTTCCTGCGGCATTACCTCACTGCTTTTCTCTGCTGCCCAAAACGTGGATATAAAAGGTCCAATCGTAACCGCGACCAGCAATTCACTCGAAAATGAATTGCTGCGTGTGACGATCAATAATCAAGGTGAGATCACTAGCATTCTTGATAAGGAGACTGGATTTGAGTTTGCCTCTGGCGAATGTAACTCGCTAAAAATGTATAAGGATGTGCCCAATTGGTTTGACGCTTGGGATATTGATAGTAATTATGAACTAATGCCCGTGCTTCTCAATGAACCTGCCAAGATTGAGATTCTGGACCAGGGCAGTCTGTTCGGCGCACTTAAAATTACCCGTAGGCTTTCACAATCGGATTGTTCACAAATCATCAGCCTGCGCAGAGGCTCACGGACAGTTCAATTTGACACAACCATCGATTGGCAGGAGAATCATAAGTTATTGAAAGTGGCTTTCCCAGTCACCATCCACGCCAATGAAGCCCTTCACGAAATTCAATTCGGCCACATCGCTCGTCCCAATCACCGATCCAGACCCTTTGACGCCAGCCGATTTGAGGTATGCAATTATAAATGGACTGCCCTTACCGAGGAGAACCGCGGATTTGCAATCATTAATGACAGCAAATACGGCGTCAACGTCTTGGGAAACACCATCCACCTAACCCTTCTCAAATCAGCTCTCTCTCCCGATATGTTTGCCGATAAAGGAATCCAATCATTCAAATATGCGTTTCACGCCTGGAATGGCAGTTTTGCCGCATGCGACCTGGTGCGCGAAGGATACCAGCTAAATGTCCCGATCAGGATTTCTGACGGTGTATCCGCAGAACAATCATTCTTCTGGGTTTCGAGCCCGAATATTGTGATCGACACGATTAAAATGGCCGAAGATCAAACCGGCGACCTGATCCTCCGAATGTATGAAAGCAAACGGATGGCGACCAGAAGCACCCTTGGGACGTCATTGGATATCATTTCAATCCTAGAAACTGACATGCTGGAACAAGAGATGGGCAATCTGGAACAGACAACGCCAGAAACCATTTTATTCTTTAAGCCTTTTGAAATAAAAACGCTGCGGCTCAAAGTAAATTCAAGCCATAAGTAGATGCCAAATCAGGCTTATCAATGCCCCCGTTGCGGCTACATAAACCTTAATCCTGCGCATTTCTGCGGCATGTGCGGGACCGAACTGCCATCCCCATGTCCGAAATGCGGTCAGGTCAATCCGCCAGAATATCAGTTTTGTTTTTCTTGCGGCCAAGAGATTGGAAAAATTGCACAACCACAAAAATCTGGCATCGAGGATGTAAAAATAGAAATTAATGACAAACATCCTTCAGCACCTGCCATGGTTGAACGAAGGATTGCGACCATCTTGATGTTGGAGGTATATAAAGGCACAGAAATTCTCGAAAACATCGGGATTGAAGCCTGGGCCGAGGTAATCGGCAAAATCATAAAGATCGCTGAAGAGCAAATTGAAGCATTCGCTGGTCAGATCAACCAATTCCGCGGCGAAAGTATCATTGCTTTTTTTGGCGTGGACAATGCACATGAAGATGACCCTGAAAGGGCCGTCCTGGCTGGGATGGCCATTCAAAAAAAGGTGCGTGAGTTATTCTTCGCTGGGAATCATATAGACGAAACCTCAATACAAATTCGTATGGGTATAAATACCGGAGAGATCATCACCACCAGGATGGGAAAATATGAAAACAATCAAGAAGACACCGCCATGGGTGAAGCCATCAGCATCGCTGCCCGATTGCAAACCTCAGCAGAGCCCGGGAGCATAATGGTCAGTGAAAACACCTATGCATTAATAAAGAAAAGGTTTTTTTGGCTTCCCCTGGGCAAAATACGCGTGAAAGGGATCAGCAATCCAATAGAAGTGTACAGGCCCATTTCTTAAGAATGACTCTACAATGAAAACAAGACAATGATAGAAAAATAAACACTGTCTTGACTTAGGTTAAATTAGGTGCTAAAATTTTACATCCTCGTAATTCCTATCATAAATAATTCCAAACTGCAATCGGATGCAGAAAACAAAGCGACTTCTTCTTACTTCAATGAGTGAACCCTTGTCTTAGGGTTTTGGGTTTTAAAAAGTTCAAATTTATCTTCGGAAGGAGGTGGTCAAACAATACCACATTTAGAATGCAAAGATTTCCAGGTAAGTTCAACAAGCTAATTCACAATTATTTAGGAGGAAAACAAATGTCTCACAAGAAGATGAGCCGTCGAGAATTTCTACGGCTATCAGCGCTGGGAGTTGCCGGGGTCACGCTCGCCTCTTGCGCACCCCAAACCGCTGCTCCCACCAAGGCGCCTGAAGTAAAACCAACCGAAGCAGCCGCAGCCCCGACCGCAATTCCGACTCAGGCTGCAACTGCTACGCCTGTTCCAACCGTCGCAGCCGCCAAGGAAGCCCCCATGTTGGCCGATATGGTCACCGCTGGAAAGCTCCCACCCCTTGCAGAACGCCTGCCCAAGAATCCCCTCACTCTCGCTCCGGTCAACACCATTGGAAAATATGGTGGGCGCATGAAGTGGAACATGTGGTGGCTGGGTGGTGGTACCGAAGAATCGATGTACGGTCACTCGGCTTTGCGCTGGCTAGATGACGGCCTGGGCATTGGCCCTGGCATGGTCGAATCTTGGGAAACCAATGCCGACAACAGCGTTTGGACTCTGCACTTCCGCGAAGGTTTGAAATGGTCCGACGGCCAGCCCTGCACCACTGAGGATGTCATGTACTGGTGGAATGACTTGGTCCTCAATGGCGATCATGGCGACCAACCCCCGGACTTTGGCACCGCCGCTGGCAAGTTGGCCGAATTTAACCCCGTCGATGCTTACACCCTGACTATCAGCTACGCCGAACCGGCTCCGCTGACCGCCAAACGCCTGGCGATGTGGGTCAACGGCAACATTGGTCCACGCTGGATTGCTCCCAAGCACTACCTCAAGCAATTCCATCCAACCTACAACACCGCAGTCAAAGATTTCCAGGAGCACGATCAGAAGATCCTGTTCCGCCAGAATCCGGACTGCCCGTCACTCAGCTCCTGGATTTGCGTTGTCTTCGAACCGTCTGTGAGCATCACCTGGGATCGCAACCCCTACTACTATGCTGTAGACACCGAAGGCAATCAATTGCCCTACATCGACGGCATCGACGAACTGCCAGTTGCTGACCGCCAGACCGAAATGCTCAAGATGATGCAGGGCTCCACTGATTTCAGCCAGTTCACCTACCAACTGACCCTGGCCGATATCGCCCCCCTGAAAGAATCTCAGGATGCCGGCAATTACGAAGTCCGCCTGTGGGACTCTGGCTCCGGCACGGGCATGATGTACTTCTGGAACTACGACACCAAGGATGACAAGAAGCGCGAGCTGTACCGTAACCCCAAGTTCAAGCAAGCCATGTCATTCGCCATGGACCGTCCGACCATCCAGAAGGTGGTCTACTATGGAACCGGTATGATCACCACCGGCTCTATGAGCCCCAAAGCTATCGAGTTCAATTTGAACGACGAAGCCCGCGCTCACTACATCAAGTTCCGCGATTCCTATTCCGCCTACGATCCCGAAAAAGCCATGGCTTTGCTGGATGAAATTAACGTCAAGGACGTGGATGGCGACGGCTTCCGCGAATTTCCGGATGGCAGCAAGCTGGAAGTCAAGGTTGACCTGGCTGCAGATGCCAACAAAGAAGCCACCGATGTGCTGGAAATCTGCCAGAAGAACTGGACCGCAATCGGCTTGAACATCATCATCAACCAGATGCCTCCTTCTGAGTTCGGCCCGGCATGGCGCAATGGCACGTTGGAATTCCGCACCGCCTGGGAAGTTGGCGATGGTCCTGACCACCTGCTTTATCCCTCCTGGGTTGTCCCGAATGAATCAGAACGCTGGGCACCCCTGAGCGGCAACATGCTGGTTGTCCAGGGAACACCAAAAGAAGAGACCGAATGCGAAAAGAGTCCGTGGGATCGCCAACCGCCGCGCTGGTGCAAGGAAGACCCGCAATATAAGGGCACTCCAATTGAGAAACTGCATCAGTTGTACGAAGTAGCCAAGATCGAGGTGGACGATATGAAGCGTATGCAGTTGGTCTGGGAGATGAACGAAATCCATATGAACCAAGGTCCGTTCTTCCTCGGCACTGTCTGCAATACCCCGCGCATCGTCATCGTCAGTAGGAATCTCGAGAATGTTCCAACCCGCGAACAGCTTAAGTTGGGCGGTTTCTGCAACCCCTGGATCATCCCGTATCCTGCCATCACCAATACTGAAACCTACTCATTTAAGTAAGTCAAACCACTGATTACTGTATGAGGAGGGAAGATGCTCTTCCCTCCTCATCCCCATTTACTAAAACCTATGCACCACAGGGAATGGAGATCACGAATAAGGAGTGACTCATGTTACGATACATCCTTCGACGCGTCGGATATATGCTGGTCACCCTGGCGATTGTTTCTGTGGTTGGCTATTTAATCGTCGAATTACCGCCAGGTTCTTATGTGGAATCAGAAATCAACCGCCTTCGCCAAATGGGCAGCAACCTGACCCAGGATCAAATCCGATCATTGGAGATCCGTTACGGGATCGATCAACCGGTCTACGTGCGTTTCTGGAAATGGTTCTCGGGTTTCGTAGTCGGCGACTTTGGCCAATCGTTTGAATACCAATTGCCAGTTAATGATCTTCTCTGGGCGCGCCTCGGTTACACGATGTTAATTTCTGTATTAACATTAATCCTAAGTTGGAGTATTGCCATTTTTGTTGGGGTATATTCTGCCACACACCGTTATACCTTACCCGATTACATCATAACAGTGATCCAATTTATTGGACTTTCTGTTCCGAATTTTCTTTTGGCACTATTGCTTATGGTTTTTGCTCAGCGCGTATTGGGTCAACAAGTTGGCGGATTGTACTCAGATCAATATATGCGGGCTGCTTGGAGTTTTGACAAATTCATTGATTTGCTGAAACACCTCTGGATACCGGTTATCGTGATTGGCTTGGGCGGCACCGCATGGCTGAGCCGGGTGATGAGGGCAAACCTGTTGGATGTCTTAAATATGCAATATGTTCAGACTGCCCGATCCAAAGGATTGCAAGAAAATACCGTTATCTGGAAACACGCCGTACGCAATGCCATCCATCCGTTGATCATGGTGCTAGGAGGCAGCCTGCCGGGCATCATTTCAGGAGAGACCGTGGTAGCGCTGGTTTTGAATATGCCCACAACCGGTCCCATTTACTTCCGTGCGCTGCTTCAACAAGACATGTACCTGGCGGTGACCTTCCTGATGTTTCTGGCGATTTTGCTGATTTTTGGCAACCTTTTGGCCGACATTCTTTTAGCTTGGGTTGATCCCCGCATTCGATACGAATAAGTGAGGTAAACCATGACTGACACCGCACCATCCGTACCTGAACGACAAATTTTTGTAGACGAGCCCGTCAGTGATGTCGGCCAGATGTCTCAATGGCGCTTGATGGCACTCAGGTTTTACAAGAACAAACTGGCCATGGCTGGCGTCTACGGTCTGTTGATTATGTATCTGCTAGTCTTTTTTGGACCTTTCCTGG
>CAZCBJ010000229.1:0-6240 GCA_964496705.1 uncultured Anaerolineaceae bacterium
AGCGCGGCGGCCAGCAGCAGCGGGTGCCAGATCTCGCGCGCGGCGGGGATGGCGGGCAGGTTGTGCGTGAAAGCCAGCGCCGGGTCAGTGATCGCACCGCCGCCGGTGGCGCGCCCCAGCCCCGCCAGCAACCCCAGGTCGGCGCCGCTGGCGCGGTATTCGGGCGAATAGGGCACAGCCAGCCCGGCGGTGAGCTGGCCCAGCGGCAGGATGCCGTCCTGCGCGCTGAACTGCACCAGGTAGGCGCCCAGCTGGTCCAGTCTGACCGCGCCCTCGTAGCTGCCCGCGCGCACCTGGCGCAGGGTCACCTCGCGCACCGCCAACTGCGGGTCCACCAGGCGCGCCCTGACCGTCAGGCGGTTGAGCGGCTGGCCGTCCGCGTCCTGCGCCTGGAGGCGCAGCACGGCGCGGTTTTCTTCCAGGCTGGCGCTGGCGCTCAGCCCCTCCACCTGCGGCATGGGCAGCACCCAGCCGACCAACTGGGCGGCGAAGCGGGCGAAGCCCGGCCATTCCACCCAATCCCGTGCCCACTGCCCCTTGAGGTCGGCGGTCCAGGCGGCGGCGCGCCCCAGCCCGTGCTGCCAGGAAGCCAGCAGCGGATCGCCGCGCGGGGTGAGCAGGTCCAGGCGAGCGGTCTGCTTGGCCGAGGCGCCGTTGTATCCACGCAGCCCGGGCAGACTGGCCAGGTCCAGACCGCTGAGGATGGGGCTGGGTTGGCCGGGCAGCGCGTAGAACGGCTCTTCGATGATGTACTGACCCACCGATTTGACCGTTTCTTTGAGGAAGATGTCCGGCACGCTCATCATATCCACCGCGGGGTAAAAGCGCCCGCCGCCGGCCTCAGCCAGCGCTTTGAGGTACTCGGCCGAGCCCTCGCCCGCCGCGACCACGCTGAGGGTGATGCCCTCGGCCTTCATCTTCTCGGCCAGCGGGATCAGGCTGCCACTGCGCACCCAGCCGTCGGTCATCAGGATGATGTGGCGGCGCTCGGCGGGCGCGTCGCGCAGCGCATCATACGCCTCGATCAGCCCCGATTCCAGGTTGGTCTGCCCCTCGGCAACGATGGCGCCGATTGAGCCTTCCAGCGCCAGCGCGTCCACCAGCGGCGAGACCCGCAGCGACCAATGCGCCTGGGTGTCAAAGGCCAGCACGCCCAGGTAATCCTGCGGACCGAGCGCGGCGGCCGAGCGCATGATCGCCTCCTTGGCGATGTCCACCTTGGGCTGACCGACCTCGGCGCGGGTGTAGGACTGGTTCAGGTCGGGGTTGTCGCAATGGCAGCGCCCCATGCTGCCGGACTTGTCCACGCTCAGCACCAGCGCCAGGTTGGCCTCGCGCTCCTTGCTGCGCACGTCCATGTCCACCGGCAGGGCTTTCTCCAGCGGGGTATTGAGGTAGCCGCCCGCGCCGTAGGCGCGCTCGCCGCCGACCATTAACAGACCCTTGCCCAGCTCGCTGACGTACAGCGGCAGGGCGCGCATCGTCCCGCCGGGCAGCGCGGCGGCCGGCACATTGACCAGCACCACCGCGTCGTAGCGCGCCAGCTCGGGCAGGGTGGTGGGCAGGCTGGCGGGCGGCACGACGCTGAGGTCGTACTGCGCCGCGCGCAGCGCTTCAACCAGGTTGTCGGCCTCGCCGGGTGAGCCCTCCGCGATCAGCACACCGGGCGGACCGTGCACCACGGTGAAGGCGCTGGCTTCGTTGTTCTGCAAATAGCCATCCGCGTCGGGGACAACCTGGGCGCGGTAGCGGTGGAAGCCCGGCCGGGCGTCGCGCACCGGCACGGCATAGCGGTTCAGCCCGGGCTGCAGCGCCACCTCCTGGGAGTGGATCAACTGCCCGTCGGCGAAGACGCGCAGCGCCGCCGCCACCCACGCGCTGCTGCGCACGGACACCTGCAGCTCCAGCTCCTGCCCCTGGCGCACCTCGGCGGGCGCCTCAAGCGCGTCCAGCAGCACCTCGGCCGCGCCGCCCTCCTCCCCCAGCGCCACGTACTGAATCTGCACGCCCTGGGTGGCGGCAATCTCGGCCTGCTGCAGCGCGCTGTCCAGGTTCTCGCGCCCGTCCGAGAGCAGCACCACCCGCCCGGCGCCCTCGCCGGGGAACAGCGCTAGCGCCAACTGCAGCGCGCTGGCGATGCTGGTGCGCGTGGTCACCGGCACCGAGGTCACGTCAGCCAGGATGCGCTCGCCGGATGCCAGGCGTTCAACCAGCGCGTCCTCGCCGAAGACCACCACCGCCGCCTGGTCGCCGGAGGGCATCTCCTCCAGCGCAGCGCGCACCCAGGCCTCGCCCTGCGCGCGCTGCGCGGGGGAAAGGCTGTCGGAGGCGTCGAGGACGAAGACATTGGTCAGCGTGTCCGAGCGCAGGTGCAGTTGCGTTCCGGCCAGCGCCAGCACCAGCAAGGTCAGCAGCAAGCTGCGCAGCCCCAGCCCGACCCAGGCGCGCCAGCCGCCGGCCGTCCCGCGCCCCAGCCGGGCGAGCAGCACGGTCAGCGGGACAAGCAGCAGGAGGAGCAGATGGAGGGGGTAGATGAAGGAGAGGTGCATGGGTTTGAGTAGTCGGTTATCGGTTATCGGTTGTCGGTTGAGGAGGGCGGTCAGCCCTCACCCCCAACCCCTCCCCCACTCGTGGGAGAGGGGCAGGGGTGAGGGCAGGTGGGAGAGGGGAGAAGGGCTGAGGGCAGGAAAGTCAGATCATGTTTTAACCCTTCTTCGTGTTGGGTCAGCGGGAGCAGATTGCCGCGGGCCGGGAAAAACCGTCCGACCCTCTCAATGACAGGAAGGGGATTGAAACCAGATGTCATTGCGAGCGGCGCGACGGTCTTCCGCGCCGCGAAGCAATCTCCGGGGGAGGTGGAAAACAATAACAAATTACTCATCACGCTTCCTGACTGGGGACCGCGCCCGACCCTCCCGCAGGTTGCGGGAGACCGGGAGAGGCATTCTCCTGGCAGCAAAATCTTTGATCCGCGCCAGCGCAGCGCGGTGGTAAACCAGCCACTCGCCCAGCAGCAGACCAAGGGCCAGCGCAGCCAGCGGGCGCCAGTACTCGCGCACGCCGCGCAGCGAGCCGCCCGCCGCGGCGGGGGTCTGCCCCTGCAACCCGGGCAGGCTGCCCAGCGGCTGGATGTCGGATTCCTGGGCCGAGAAGAGATTGACGGCAAACCCGGCGCGCTGATCTTCGCCCCAGCGCAGCTCATAGTAGCCAAGCTGATCGGCGGGGGAAAGCGTGAACTGCCCATCCGCGGAGCTCAATTGAACGCTGGAGCCGTCGGGGTGGCGCAGGCTGGCCTGGGTCGGGCTGCCCGGCAGGCGCAGCGCCAGGCTCTCGCCGGGCGCGGCAGCGGTGGGCAGGTCGCCGCTCAGCTCCGGCGCCAGCCAGTCGACCAGGTTGGCGAAGAGGATGGGGAAGGCGGGCTGCAGCGGCAGGTCGGAATGCTGCAGGTCAAAGGCCAGCACCGCCGCGCGCCGCCCATCCACCTCACCGCGCAGCAGCAGGGGGGTGGATTGACCGCCCGTGTCGCCCATCACCACCGCGCGCGCCCAGCCGGGCAGCTCGATGCGCGCCGCGTCCAGCACATTGACCCCCGCCAGCGCAACATTGGCCAGCAGCGGGTCGGCGGCGTCCACCGCGCGGGGCAGGGGGCGCTCCACTACGCCGCTGAGGGTGAAGAGGCTGGTAGCGGCCGGGGGAGCGATGAACAGCAGCCCGCCCGGCGGCAGCGGATCGGGCGCAGCCACCCCGTCGTAGATGGTCAGGTCGGCGTCGGTCAGCATGCTCGCATCGGACGGCGCCACCCGCAGCGGCGCAACCCCCGGCAGCAGCGCCAGCGCCGTCTCCAGGAAGCGGTTGCCCGGGCTGACCAGCGCCACGCGAATCGCCCGCGGGCTGGGCAGCACAGCCAGCGCGCGGTCGTCCAGCGCCAGCAGGTCCGCGCCCTCCAGGCTGGCCTCCAGCAGGCGCGCGCCGGCGGGCAGGTCGTCGGCCAGCACGCTCTGCTCGCCGCGGGCGGGCAGGTCGAGGGTGAAGGCGTTGATCAGCGCGCCGTCGGCCAGCAGGCGCAGGCGGCGCTGGACGGGAACGGCGCCGTAATTGCTGACCTGAATGAAGGCTGAGAGGCTGCCGTCGGGGCGTTTTTCCAGATTAAACAGGCTGACCGCCTGGTTCTCGCCGCTGATACCCAGCGGCAGGTAGCGCAGCTCACCGCGCAGGGTCAGGCGCTCGGGCAGGTCAGCCTTGCCGTCGGAGAGCAGGATAATCTGGCTGGCGGGCTGGCGGGCGGCGATGGCCGAGGCCAATTGCAGCGCCACACCCAGCTGGCTGCCGCCGCTGCCGGGTTGAATCGCGTCAATCGCCAGGATGGCCTGACGGCGGTCGCGGCTGGCCGGCAGGCGCACCGCGGTCTGCTGTCCGGCTTCGATCACCGTCACACGGGCGCGGTCGGGCAGGTCCTCGACCAATTGGCGGGCGCGCGCCTTGGCCGCCTCCAGGCGGCTGGGCTGGCTGTCGGCAGCCGACATGCTGGCAGAGGAATCGATGATCAGGATGGCCGCCTCGCCGCTGAAGTCGGAGCTCCAGGTGAAGGGGCGGGCCAGCGCCAGGGTCAGGATGGCCAGGAAGAGCAATTGCAGGATCATCAGCAGGTTGGGGCGCAGCTTTTGCCAGGGCGCGTTGGCCTCCACGTCGCGCACCGCCCGCCGCCACAGGTAGATGCTCGACACCGGGCGCTCGACGCGGCGCAGCTTGAGCAGGTAGAGGGCCACGATCACCGGCAGCAACAAACCGGTGAGCAGGGCCAGCGGGGCGAGCAGGTTCACCGCAGCACCCCCTGGCGCTGCATGCGCGCGAAGAGCAGCTCTTCCAGCGGCAGCGCCGAGGAGACCGGAATGTAGTGAATCTGGCGCGCGGCGCAGAAGCGCTGCAGCTCTGCCTGCCAGGCGGCGCGCCCCTGGCGGTAGCGGCTGAGCAGCTCGTAATCGGCGCTGAGTTCCAGCGCGGCGCTGTCTTCGCTGTCCACCAGCTTGAAGTCGCCGTCGATCTGCGGCTCCAGCTCGTCGGGGGCGAGGATGTGCGCCAGGCTGACCTCAAAACCGCGCCCGGCCAGCGCGTGCAGCCCAGGCTGCCAGCCGTCGTCCAGCAGGTCGGAGAGCAGCAGCAGCGGTCCGGGGCGGGCGGCGTTGGCGGCGTAGGCCTGCAGTGCGCGCTGCGGGTCGGACTTGCCGGCCAGCGGCGGGGCGGATTGCAGCCCCTGTAGAAAGTTGAAAAAGCCCAACGCCTGGCGCTTGCCGCGCGCCGGTGAGAAGATGGCGCTGCGTTGGTTGGCGCAGCCCAGCCCGGCGGCGGTGACGCGGTCCAGCCCGCACAGCGCGATGTAACCCAGCGCGCCGGCCGCCTGCACGGCGTAGCCCAGTTTGTCGGGCTGCCCCCAGCGCATGGAAGCCGAGGCGTCCACCAGGAAGTGAACGGTCAGGTCCTCCTCCTCGACGAACAGCTTGATGAAAAAGCGTTCCAGCCGGGCGTAGGCGTTCCAATCAATGCGCCGGAAATCGTCGCCGCTGACGTAGGGGCGGAAATCGGCGAACTCCACCGACTGACCGCGGCGCGGGCTGCGCCGCTCGCCCTGGGTCAGGCCAGCGGCGGATTTGCGCGCCGCCAGCGACAACCGCTCGAGGCGCTGCAAGAATTCTTCGCTGAACAGCGGCGCGGGGCTCATGCTTCGGGAACCAGCGCCTCCAGGATGTCGGCGATGACCCGGTCGCTGGTCATGCCCTCGGCCTGCGCCTCGAAGTTGAGGATCAGGCGGTGGCGCAAGGCGGGGACGGCCGCCTGGCGGATGTCGGCGTAGGCCACATTGTAGCGCCCGTCGAGCAGCGCATGGATCTTGCCGGCCAGGATCATGGCCTGCATGCCGCGCGGGCTGGCGCCGTAGCGCACAAAGCGGCCCACGCTGCCCGGCGCGCCGGCCTCGTCGGGATGGGTGGCTTTCAGCAGGCGGGCGGTGTAGCTCAGCACGTGCTCCGCCACCGGCACACCGCGCGCCAGCGCCTGCATGGCGCGCACCATTTCACCGTCGGCGGCGGGCGAAGCCTGCGGAATCTCCGTCGCGGTGGTGCGGTTGGCGATCTCCACCAGCTCATCCGCCGAGGGGAAGGGCACGTTGATTTTGAAGAAGAAGCGGTCGAGCTGCGCCTCGGGCAGGGGATAGGTGCCTTCCATTTCCAGCGGGTTCTGGGTGGC
>CAZCBJ010000230.1:0-6089 GCA_964496705.1 uncultured Anaerolineaceae bacterium
GCTGGGCGGGATGGGAGTGAGGGTCACCGTTTTGGTGATGCTGGGGGTCGGGGTGGGAATGGTGGCGGTGGGAGTGGGCGGCGGCATGGCGATCTGGGTGGTGAAAGCCGTTCCCACAGCGCTGAGCGCGAAGGCGGCAACCACGCTGAGCAGCAAAATGGTGGTGCCGAGAGAATAGCCAAATACGCCGCTGGGTTGGAGGCCCATCAGAACGAGGGTGATCAAACTGACCAGGGTGGCGGCGGCCAGGTGTACGGCAAAAACCAGCAGACCATCCGGCCAGAGGCCCGGGCTGCCGGTGACCAGGCCAAAGCCGGCCACGCCCAGCGGAAGGTATAGCCCGTAAGCCAGCGCTACGCTGGGCACCAGCGGTTTGGAGACCGTTGAACGCACGGACAGGATGGCAGCCAGAGCCGCGCCCAGAAAGACAAGGATGAAATCTGGGATGGAAAAATGGCTGTGAACCATGGCTTGACTGGCGCGAACATCAGCGAAGCGTGGGGCAATCCAGGTGGAGAGCCACCCGGCTGCCGCGCCGCATAGAAAAACCATCAACCCACCAATGCTGAAAGCCGCCAGCGAGCGAAAGAAGTACCGCGCTGAGCCAACCATGACCGCCAACGACAATCCCACCGCCGGCGCCAGAAAGGGGGCAACCAGCGCAGCCAGAACATACAGTGCGGTTGAATCAACCAGGATGGCGGCACCCAAAATTACACCGGAAATTAAGGAGAACAGAAAAAAATCAAATGTTGGCGACATGCGGCGCGCCAATTCCTGCAGGAATCTGGCCCGATCGCCCGGCTCGCTCGGCAAAATAAGACGCTGCTTGCGTCGGCGGCGGGCGGGCGGCAGGTCGCGATCTACTTCGATGGGTTCGCTGGTGGGCAAATTCATTCGTTCTCTATTCATAAATTATACATAGTTTGAAAATAAGCCCGATTGGCTGGAATGATGGACTTCGGATAAAATAAGGCTCATGTTTAGAAAATTCATGTTGGCTTTGATGATCATTCTTTTTGGGTTGACCGCCTGCCAGACCGCTGACACGCAGACGCCAACCCAGCCAGTCGTTGCGCCAGCCACCCAGACCGTGACCGCCGCGCTGCAGCCGGACCCTACCATCACACCCACGCCGAGCCCAGATACGGCTTTACTGTTTGTGCCTGAGGGACTCACCCCGGCGTTGGGCGGTCTGCAGGCTGAGGTGGAGAAACTGGCAGCTCAATCTGGTCTGAGGTTGGAAATAGCAGGCCAGATGGACGCAAACCAGGACCTTTCTCATGCCCGGGTGGTGGTGTTGCTGGCCCGACCGGATAATTTTGAACAATTCCTGCTCAACTTTGCGCAGGCACAGTTCCTGCTGGTCAGCCCGGTGGATGTCCAACCGCAAGCCAATCTGACTGTGCTGCGCTGGCACCCGGAGTGGGAGGTTTTCCTGGCGGGATATGCGGCGATGATCACGGTCGCAGATTGGCGGGTGGGTGCGCTGCTGCCGGCAGACGGTCCGCTGGGGGCTCGGTTGGTCGAAGCCTATGTGAACGGCAGCCGCTATTTTTGCGGTCAATGCCGCTCGGCGCTGTCGCCCATTGTCGAGTTCCCAGTGGTTTCGAGCCTGCAGGGGTTATTGGAGCCGCACTGGCTTTGACCGGGGATTGGCAGGCGCAGGCAGAAGTACTCCGTCAGAGCTTTTTATACGGTTTCTATGTTGCGCCGGAAGCGGCCAGCCAGGATTTGTTAGCCAATCTGGCGCTGAACAAACTGATTCTTTTTGGTGGCGAAACCCCGACCGACGCTGAGGTGCGCGCGCGCTGGGCGGCCACCATCCACTCAGATTTGTCTTCGGGAATGCAAAGTGCGTGGAACGCGGCGATGAGTGGGGGAGGCGGGCAGGTGGTGGATGCGCCGTTGCAAATCGTGGATGTCAACCCGACCTTCCTGGGCTCGGGACGAATGCAGCGGTTGATGTTCCTGGCAGAGCAATTGCAGCGCGGATTGGTGTATGCCTACACCATTCCCGCTCAGTAAAGATTAATTTTCCTCCGCAGGGCCCATAAATTCCTGCACGTTTTCACTGCCAATCGGAGTGATGCCTTCACGCTTGATCACCTTGATAAAAGTCATCAATAGTATCTTGATATCCAGCCACAGCGACCAGTGGTCCACATACCAGACATCCAGCCTGAACTTCTCGTCCCAATCCAGCGCGTTGCGCCCGTTGATCTGCGCCCAGCCGGTGATCCCGGGCAGTGTGTCGTGGCGGCGCATTTGCTCGCGCGAGTATCTTCCCAGATATTGGACCAGCAGCGGGCGCGGCCCCACCAGGCTCATCTCACCGCGCAGCACGTTGAATAATTCGGGCAGTTCATCCAAACTGCTGGAGCGCAGGAATTTGCCCAGACGGGTGGTGCGCTGGTTATCCGGCAGCATGTTGCCCTCTGCATCGCGAGCGTTGCGCATGGTGCGAAATTTGTACACGGTGATGATTTGCCCGCGATAACCAGGGCGTCTCTGTCGAAAGAGCAGCGGCGAACCCTGGCTGAGCCATAATGCCAGGCTGATTGCCGCCAGGATGGGAGAAAGGAGGATGAGGCCTGGAATGGTGATCAACAGATCGAGGAGGCGTTTCTCAAGCGGAATTTTGATCGTTTCTCCTGACGGCATGCTTTGATTCTAACCCATTACAGCCCATCCTGCGGCGATAGTGGTAAAATTTGTGCCGTCCATTCAAAATATTGAGGAAGGGTTTTCATGGCAAAAAAAGGCCGCGTTTTTTCGGGAGCGCGCCCAACCGGGCGACAGCATCTGGGGAATTACCTGGGGGCGATTAAGAATTATGTCGCCTTGCAAGACGAGTTCGATTGCGTTTACTGCATCGTAGACCTTCACGCGCTCACCACCATGGAGTCGACGCTGGAAATCCGACCCAATACCTTTGACATGGCGTTGGATTGGCTGGCAGCCGGTATTCGTCCCCAGGAAACCATCATGTTTGTGCAATCACATGTGCCCCAGGTTACCGAATTGCATACGATCCTTTCCATGGTCACGCCGTTGGGAAAATTGACCGACCTGCCCACCTTCAAAGAGAAAGTGCGCTTGCAACCGCAAAACGTAAATTACGGGCTGGTGGGGTATCCTGTGCTGATGACGGCAGACATTGTGTTGTATAAAACGGATTTTGTGCCGGTGGGGATTGACCAGGCTCCTCACCTGGAATTTGCACGAGAGACGGTGCGCTCATTCAATTATCGTTACAATACCAACGTGCTGATCGAGCCGCAGATGAAAGCCACCGAGACGCCCAAGGTGATCGGGATTGATGGGCAGCAGAAGATGAGCAAGAGTCTGGACAACCACATCGAGCTGGCCTCCAGCCCTGAGGAAACGCAGAAACGGGTGATGACGATGGTCACCGACCCGCAGCGCGCCCGGCGTACGGACCCAGGCAACCCGGATGTGTGCAATGTGTTCAGCTTTCACAAAGTCTTCTCGCTCGCGGACGAGGTGGCGATGATTAACACTGAATGCCGCCGGGCGGGGATTGGCTGTGTGGATTGCAAGAAACGCATGGCCGCCAACCTGAATGCCCATCTGCAGCCTTTCCGCGAGCGCAGAGAGGACATCGGGCGAAATCCTGACGACGTTTGGGATGTGCTGAGGGACGGCGCCAGCCGGGCGCGGGTCATCGCCGAGCAGACCATGGTGGAAGTGCGCGACGCGATCGGACTGCCCTGAGCCATGCGCGCGGTCATCCAGCGGGTTCAACAGGGAAGTGTGACCATCGACGGCCGGGTGGTGGCGCAGATCGGCCGCGGCCTGGTCATCCTGCTGGGCATCGCCCCGGGTGACGACGGCGATAAAGCTGCGGCGTTGGCGCGCAAGGTTGCGCTGCTGCGCATCTTTGAAGATGAGCAAGGGAAGATGAACCTGTCGGTCAAGGATGTTGAAGGGGAAGCGATAGTGGTGTCGCAATTCACCCTGTACGCTGACACAAGAAAAGGAAATCGTCCCTCTTTCACCGATGCCGCGCTGCCCGACCAGGCCAGTCCGCTGGTGGAGCGCTTTGTCGAGGTTCTGCGCCAGCAGGGCTTGCCGGTGCAGACTGGCGAATTTGGCGCAAAGATGCTGGTGCAAATTGCCAATGACGGCCCGGTGACCATACAGATTGAGATGTAGCCCCACTCAGTACTGTGTAAACAAAGTTCTGCCAAAAAAAGCCCGCAGTCCCTTCCGTCGCTGCGCTCCTTCAGGGATTCACGGGGTTGATTCCCTGAGCGGATTTGACCAGAAATTCTCTTGCGCAGCCCCCCGAAGCGAAGGGTCTGTTCGAGTTTGGATAGCAAAACTTTGTTGATAGAGTACTCAGCACCAGAGGGCAGTGTCCACCTGGACGGCGGCAGCACCTGCCTGCAGAAGGATATCCCCGCATTCTTCCGTGAACACTCCGCACCCTGCGATGATGGGGAATGAGAGTGATTTCAGGTCGCGCACCGCCTGCAAGGTGAGGGGGAATAGCGACGGGCTGTACAGCCTGCCGCTGACCAGTCTGCCATCCGGCGTGGGGAGCCTGCCGCGCGGAGCGCCCAGACTGATGGCGCTGATGCCCATTCGCGGAAGCGCAAAAACCCAGGGCGCCCAGGCCAGGTTGAGCGGCAAATTGACCACCAAAGGCAACTCGCCCAACGCGGCCTGGATCAGGGCTGCGGCCTGTTCGGGATTCGTCTGGCCAGGGATGCCCAACTCCAGCGCAGCCACCCCTTCGATGCTTTCCAATGCCCTGACCATGCGGCTGATCTCATCCGGGATGCCGATCAGGTGCACCCAGATGGGCAGCTCTGAGCGCGCCCAGCGCTGTGTATTTTCCTTGATCACCTTGCGAAAGCCGGGATTGGGCAGACCACTGTGCAGCAGGCAGCCGCCCGGGTAGAGCAGCGCCTGACGATTCTCGGCCGGGGTGCGCGGCGCCAGGCTGAGCGGGTTGGTGATGAATGCCCCGGCTTTTCGCCCCCAGCGCCATTCCTGCGGCGGGGCAAAACCGAGCATCCCGCTGGCGTTCAACCAGGATGAGGTCAGTGCCAGGTCCTGGCGCTGTGCGGGGGAGGAGGGGAGGGAAAAGTCGGCGTCCATCATCTGGGGAGCAAATCGTTCAGTGGAAAAACCGGGCCATCTTCGCAGGCCAGTTTCCAGCCGTGAATGGTGGTCACCGCGCAGATGCCGCAGCGGGCGGTTGCTCCGCAGGGCATACTGGTGTGCACCAGCGCCTGGGCTTTACAGGCGCAGTGCCGCCCGGACGGCAGACCGAGGGCGGCGCCCAACCCCGCGACCTGCTGTGCCTCCAGGTCTGCAGCGATGAAATCGGCCCAGTTCAGCGCTTCGGGCAATTGTTCAACCGGCAGGACTTCCACCGCGGGGCTTAAGCCGGCTGGAATTAGGTTGGTGAACAGGACCACTTCACAGTCGCGCGAGAGCGCCTGGAGCAATAATCCCATCAGGCGATAGGGGTGATCCGCCAGCGCGGCCAGAGCTACCTTGCTCGCGTCTCGCGGAAGGGTGAAGCCGTGCCCCAGCGGTCCGCGCAGGCTCAACTTCGTGCCGACTTGCCAGGCGGGCGCGATGCCCGGAACGGTGAGCAGGGTGTCATTTTGCAGCCCGGCCATGAACAGGATGGTGGGTATTGTCGGGTGGGTTTCTCGTTCACAAGCCAGGATATATTGACCCGGTTCGAGGCGCACAGCGGGCTGGACGCTGATTCTGGCGCCCGCCTGGCCGTTTTCCGCCAACCATAGCTGAGTGATCTCGCCGAGGAAATTGGGCATGCTAAAAAAATAACGTTCGAAATCAGGAATTGAGGTAGATGAATTGAGTGGTTATGGAAATCTTACCATGTTTACTGGTCCAGGAGCTATCCCCATTTTTGAGATGAGTGCAAAGAAGACAATATTGTCATATAATTTCAAGCATGACTTTCCTTGATGACAGCGTTCATCCATCCGGAAAACAGATTCGTCTGACCAGCCTGTCCAGTTGCGCGGGTTGAGCGTCCAAGCTGAATGCGGAAACGCTGGCGCAGGTTCTGCGCCCTTTGG
>CAZCBJ010000231.1:0-5939 GCA_964496705.1 uncultured Anaerolineaceae bacterium
CCTCAACCGACAACTGGCCACCGACGACTGACCACCGACGACCGACCACCCCCCTGGTGTATAATGAATCCATCCCCCAAATCTCCCCCCGGAGCAAGCCCATGATTTCCCTGACCCGCCTGCGCTGTGAATACCAGACCAACCCGCTGGGGATTGACGAGCCGCATCCGCGGCTGAGCTGGACGCTCAACGCGGCGCGGCGCGCTACCACCCAGGAGGCTTATCAATTGCGCGCGGCCAGCACGCTGGTCAAGCTGCTCAGCAGCCAGCCCGACCTGTGGGACAGCGGGCGGGTGACCTCGGCGCAGTCGGTGCAGGTGCCTTACGCCGGTCAGCCGCTCAGCTCGCGCCAGCGCGCCTGGTGGCAGGTGCGCGTGTGGGATGACGCCGGGCAGACCAGCGGCTGGTCGGAGCCGGCCTGGTTCGAGATGGGGCTGCTGCGCCGCAAGGACTGGCAGGCGCGCTGGATCGGCATGCCGGGCGCCGACAAAGATCGTCCCGGCGCGGCGCCGCTGCTGCGCAAGGTTTTCGAGGTGCGCAAGCCGGTGCAGGCGGCGCGCGTCTACATCTGCGGCCTGGGCTACCACGAGCTGTACCTCAACGGCGCGCGGGTGGGCGATCATCACCTGGACCCGGCCTTCCGTTTTGACCGGCGCGCGCTGTACGTGACCCACGATGTGACCGAGCTGCTGCGCCCGGGCCCCAACGCGCTGGGGGTGATGCTGGGCAACGGGCTCTACAACCAGGCGGCGGCGGATGCCTGGAATTTTCAGGACGCGCCCTGGCGCGCCAGCCCCTGCCTGCTGCTGCAGTGCTGGGTGCGCTACCTGGGCGGCGAAGAAGTGCTGGTCAGCGACACGAGCTGGAAGGCGGCCCGCGGGCCGGAGACCTTCGACGCCACGCGGCTGGGCGAGTTCTACGATGCGCGGCGCGAGATGCCGGGCTGGGCGGCAGCCGATTTCGATGACTCCGGATGGCAGGCGGCTGCCGAGGTGGAAGGGCCGCCCGGCAGGCTGAGCGCGCAGATGCTGCCGCCGGTGCGCGTGCAGGAGACCGTCGCGCCGGTCAGCGTGCGCGCGGCGGCTGCGGGGATTCATGTGTTTGATATGGGCCGCAACTTCGCCGGATGGGCGCAGCTGCGCGTTTCGGGCCCGGCGGGCGCCACGCTGCGACTGGCATTTGGCGAAAAGCTGGGCGCGGACGGGCGCCTGGACCGCAGCGAGATCAGCGGGCTGGTCTTCGAGGGCGAGGTGCAGGTGGACCAGTACACGCTCAGGGGTGGCGGCGAGGAGGAGGTGTGGGACCCGCGCTTCACTTATCACGGCTTCCAGTACGTGGAGGTGAGCGGCTTTCCGGGTGAGCCGCGCCTGGAAAACCTGCGCGGACAGGTGGCGCACACCGATTTTGCCCCGGCGGGCAGCTTCGCCTGCTCCAACGAACTGCTCAACCGCATCCAAGCCTGCGCGCTCAATTCCTACACCAGCAATTTTCACGGCTACCCCACCGATTGCCCGCAGCGCGAGAAGAACGGCTGGACGGGCGACGCCCACCTGGCGGCGGAGGCGGGGCTGTTCAATTTCCAGTCGGCGGCGGGCTACACCAAGTGGCTGCAGGACATCGAGGACGAGCAGCGCCCGGACGGCTCGCTGCCGGGCATCGTGCCCACCAGCGGCTGGGGCTATGAATGGGGCAACGGCGCCTGCTGGGACAGCGCCTGCATCCTCATCCCCTGGTACCTGTACCTGTATTGCGGCGATGAGCGCATCCTGGCTTCGCATTACGACATGATGAAGCGCTATGTGGATTACCTGGAGCTGTACGCGCAGGACGGGCTGGTGATCAACGGGCTGGGCGACTGGGTGCCGCCCTACGGCAGGCCGGAGGATTACACCGTCCCCGCCGCGCTGCTGCTGACCGCCTACGCCTGCGCCGATGCGCGCATCCTCTCGCGGGCGGCGGCGCTGCTGGGCAAGATGAGCGACGCCGGGCACTACGCTGCGCTGGCCGAGAGCTTCCGGGCTGCCATCAACAAACGCTATTACGACCCAATCAGCGGGTTATATGCCGGCGGGTCGCAGACCGCGCTGGGCGCGGCGCTGCACCTGGGGCTGGTGCCGCCCGGCGACGAGGGCAGGGTGCTGGAGCAGCTGATGACCGAGATTCAGCAGCAGAAGGGCCGCCTGAATGTGGGCATCCACGGCGCCAAGTTTGTGCTCAACGCGCTGGCCGAGGGCGGCGCCGAGGAGACCGCCTACCGCGTGGCTGTGCAGCGCCAGTTCCCCGGCTGGGGCTGGTGGATGGAACAGGGCGCCACCACGCTGTGGGAGAACTGGGACGGCTCGGCTTCGCAGAACCACATCATGTTCGGCGACATCAGCGCCTGGTGTTTCAAGGTGCTGGCGGGCATCCGCCCCGACCCTGATAAGCCGGGCTTCAAGCATTTCAGCGTGCGCCCCCACCTGCCCGCTGACCTGGAATGGGTGCGCGCCGAGCACCTCTCGCCCTACGGCCGCATCCGCAGCGCCTGGCAGCAGGCGCAGGGGCGCTTCGCGCTGGAGGTGGAGGTGCCGGCCAATACGAGCGCCAGCGTCCACCTGCCGCCGGGGGAGCCGCGCGAGGGCGGGCTGCCGCTGGAGCAGGCCGACGGGGTGCAGTTGGTGGCGCGCATGGATCAGGGCACGCTGGTGGAGGTGGGCAGCGGCGTGTACCGCTTCGAGGTGGTCGGTTGATCGGTGATCAGTTTTCAGTTGTCGGTTGAAGAGAGCGGTGCATTCAGGGATTCATGGGGCGGGTGATTCCCTGATCGGATTTGACCAGAACTTTCCATGCGCAGCACACCAAAGCCAAGATACCGTCTTGAATATCAAGGGGTAAATTGAGCGAACTGCGGATGATGAGAGTAAAGGGGTCTATCGGTCATAATTCAACACGGCGTGATGGTTTCAGCACATTTTTGAGAGGTGATCCATGAAATTCTCTGGTTACGGTGTGACGCAGGGCTGTCTGGGCGCAGACCAGGTGGAGACGATCCTGGCTGAGGCGCTGGAAGGGATGGGGCTGGCGGGGCAGCGCGTGCTGGTGATCATCCCCGACGGGACGCGCAGCATGCCGCTGGCGCTGTTCTTCCGCCTGCTGTGCAAACACCTGCTGGGGCGGGCGCGGGCGCTGGATTTCATGGTTGCGCTGGGCACCCACCCGCCGATGAGCGAGGCGGCGCTGCTGCGCCATGTGGGCATCACCCCCGAAGAAAAAGCCGGGCCTTATGCGGCGGTGAATCTGTTCAATCACGCCTGGGATGACCCGCGCGCGCTGGCTGAGGTGGGCGCGTTCAGCGCGGAGGAGGTGGCGGCGGCCAGCGGCGGGCTGCTGGCACAGGGCGCGGTGGTGCGCGCCAACCGCCGCGCGCTGGACTACGACTGCCTGTTGATCTGTGGGCCGGTGTTCCCGCACGAGGTGGTGGGCTTTTCGGGCGGCAGCAAGTACCTCTTCCCGGGCATCGCCGGGCCGGAGATCATCGCGCTGACCCACTGGCTGGGCGCGCTGCTCACCTCCAGCCGCATCATCGGGACGAAGCACACCCCGGTGCGCGAGCTGATCGAGCGCGCGGCGGCCTGCATCCCGCGCGCGCAGCATGCGCTGTGCGCGGTGGTGGCGGAGGGGGAGGTGGACGGGCTGTTCGGCGGGGCGGTGCAGACTGCCTGGGAGGCGGCGGCTGATCTTTCGGCGCAGCGCCACATCCGCTGGTGCGCGCGCCCCTACCGCCAGGTGCTTTCCGTTTTGCCCGAGATGTACGACGAGATGTGGGTGGGGGCGAAGGGTATGTACAAGCTGGAGCCGGTGGTCGCCGACGGCGGCGAGGTGATCCTCTACGCGCCGCACATCCGCCGCTTCAGCCAGGTGCACGGGCGGGTGATCGAGCAGGTCGGCTATCACGTGCGCGATTATTTCACCGCGCAGTGGGAGCGTTTCAAGGATTACCCCTGGGGCGTGCTGGCCCATTCCACCCACCTGCGCGGGGCGGGGACGTATGAGAACGGGGTGGAGCGCGCGCGCATCCAGGTCACCCTGGCCACTGCCATCCCGGAGGCCGCCTGCCGCGCGGTCAACCTGGGCTACCGCGATCCGGCCGGCATCCGCCCGCAGGAGTGGGCCGGGCGCGAGGAGGAGGGCCTCCTGCTCGTCCCCCACGCCGGGGAGATCCTGTACCGGGTAAGAGAACCCGGAGGAAGAGAATCCGCAGATGACGCAGATGCTCGCAGATGAAGAAAATTGATTGGAATTAAACAAAAGAGAATCCTGCCCATCCTGTCCATCCTGTTCATAAAGCAGAGAATCCGCAGATTACGCAGATAAGCGCAGATAAAATAAGAAAATAAGGGAAGAATACATTTTTCCCATGACCGACTCTAAAGATCCACAAACCTATGCAATCATTGGTGCTGCGATGGAAGTTCACAATCACTTGGGCTCCGGGTTCCTCAAAGCTGTATATCAGGAAGCGTTGGCAGCCGAGCTGCTTCAGCGAGGCATTCCGTTTGAGCGCGAAGTTCAACTTGCTGTGAATTACAAAGGGACTATTCTACCGGTCAGTTATCGGACTGATTTTGTCTGTTACGGAGAGATAATTGTAGAGCTTAAGCGCTTGCCCAGATTGCTGGCATAGAAGAAGCGCAGGTGATCAATTACCTCAAGGTCAGCGGATATTCGCGGGCTGTGATCCTCAATTTTGGGACGCGGAAACTGGATTACAGGCGCCTGGTTAATAACTATCACGAATAACAGCCAGGGAAATGCATTTCGCGTGTATCGCGGATTGCCTGCTTTATGAACAGGATGAACAGGATGGGCAGGATTTTTTTCTATTTATTCCAATAAATCTTCTTCTTGAGCGCGGGGCGAAATGTGGTGAATTTCTGGCTGTGCTATAATTTCTTATCCTCATTGCCTCCCACGCAAGGATCATAGACGTTGGCTGCTTATCAGGTTTTCATCTCTTACAAGCAGTCGGATGAGCAGGGCGAGCCGACCCGCGACAGCGCACTGGCGCGGAGTGTCTATGATTACCTCACCGCGCGCGGGGCGCAGGTGTTCTTTGCCCCGGTGGCGCTGGAGGGGCTGGGGGTGGCCAATTACGGCCAGGCGATTGAAGAGGCGCTGGACCAGGCGCAGATCCTGGTGGTGGTGGGCACCAAGGCGCAGCACATTTCCACCGGCTGGGTGCGCAGCGAGTGGAATTCCTTCCGCATCGAGCTGGTCAGCGGGCGCAAGCCCAACGGGCGCATCTTCACCTATGTGGACGGCATTCCCATCGGGAAGCTGCCCTATTTCCTGCGCGAGTACACGGTCATCGAGCACAGCGAGCAGGACGCGCTGGGGCGCCTGTGGAACTATGTGCGCAACGCGCTGGGGCTGCCAGAGCGCGCGGAGGACGCAGCCCGCAAGCTCAAAGGCGAAGAAGCAGGTCAGCAAGAATTGCAGCCGGAGCGCAGCCATCATCCGGGTGGAGAGTTGCCCGAACCAGTACCCGCGCAAATCGGCGCGCCAGTAGAGAAACCCGCTGTGCAGAATGCGGCCTCTCCCGTGCCGGCAAAACGCTCCACAGCCTACCGGGTGGGGTATACACTGGGGCGCTGGTGGCCGTGGATTACCGCGGGGCTGATTGGGCTGGTGGTGCTGATTGTCCTGGGCGTGAAGGGGATGGAGAATTTTCAGGCGGAGCAGCGCAGCACGCGCATAGCGCAGGCGGCGGCTGGGATGACGGCAACCACGCGGGCGGCGGCGACGCAAGAGCTGACCGGCACATATACCCCAACCCTGACGTTCACGCCGACCCTGACGGTCACGGCGACCCTGACAATCACCCCCACGCCGCTGCCGAGCCCCACGCCGAGTCAAACCCCCACGCCGCGGGCGGGGGAGACGCGGGTATGGGAAAAGGA
>CAZCBJ010000232.1:0-5931 GCA_964496705.1 uncultured Anaerolineaceae bacterium
GGTTCTTACCCCTCTTGCACCCTTCCCGCGAACACCCCGGCCTGCGCGGCGAGGGGTTTGAGCTGCGACCGGTGGGTGCGCAGCAATTGGGCGAGCTGCTGCAGGTATACCGCCAGTGTGAGGATTTCCTGGCGCTGGGCCCTGTGGCGGAGGCGTCCGAAAAGATGGTCCTGGCCGACCTGGCGCTAACCCGCGAGGCAGGCGGCATCTTCTGCGGCATTTATGACCTGCAGGACCGCCTGTTGGGCGTGTTGGATGTGGTGCCGGACGGTTTTGAACGGAATCCCGCGCACGCCTGTATCGAATTGCTGATGATCGCCGCCCCGCAGCGCGGCGGCGGTCTGGGCGGGCGGGTGGTGCGCGCGGTGGAGGTTGACCTGTGCCGCAATCCGCATCTGGAAGCCATACGACTGGGCGTGCAGGCCAATAATGCGCACGGGCTGCGCTTCTGGCAGCGCATGGGTTACGTTCCAATTGGTCCGGCGGTCTTGATGCCGGACGGTACCACTGCCATTCAGCACGAAAAACGCATCCGGCGCGCCTTTGAGGAGCTGGCGGCTTATTATCATGAATTGCGCGGACGCTATGCCGATCAGGCGATTGCGCATATCTTCAACACTGCCGGGGTCACCTGCGCATCGACCGTCTTGGATCTGGCCTGCGGCACCGGGCTGGTACTGCAGGAGTTCATCGGGCGCGCGGCCGGGCTGTTTGGGATGGACCGCTCGGCGGATATACTGCGCCAGGCGCATGCCCGCTTTGCCGCGCACAAACAAATCCACTGGCTGCGCGGCGACGGGCATCGGCTGCCCTTCCCCGCCGGGCAATTCGATCTGGTGACCATCGGACAGGCGCTGCACTGGTTTGAGCTGGATGGGTTGCTGGCCGAGCTGCGCCGCGTGCTCAGACCGGGCGGCTGGCTGGCCGCGATTGCCAAGCACCCCGACCCGCGCCTGCCTTCAGCGGTGCTGCGCACGCGCATCCTGGAGAAATACCTGCCGCAAACCCAGCCCGCCGCGCGCCTGACCCAGGCAACGGCGGTCGGCGACCTGTTGGGCGTTGAGCGCGCGGGCTTTGAGCAATATGAGCGGGCGGTCTTCCCGGCTGAGCTGGTCATCCCGTTGGAAGTGTACGCCGAAGGATGGGCGGCCAGTGGAGAAACGGCCTCGCTCAGCCCTGCGCAGCGTCAAGCCTACCGCGAGGAGATCCTGCGCGAATTCGAGCCTCTGGCGCTGGGCGGCGTGCTGCGCGAGATGAATTACAACTATGTGCTGACCGCGCGCAAGTGCGCGGAGCGGTGATGCTCACTGGCGGCGGGGAAGGCGCAGCCCAAATCCGCGCTCGAAAGCAGTTGGCGACAATGATTGCGTTTTGGCCAACTTGAAGGTGTGCACGCGTTCCATTTGCTGTCCCATGACCACCTGCACCTGCAATTGGCTGAGGTCGTATACCACCGACCACTGGGTGATCTTCTGCGCCGTTGTTGCCAGCAGCTCCAACGCCTGCTGCGGGCTGAGGGCGCCTTCGGTGGACTCCAGTTTCGCCTGGATGCGGTCGTAGCGCGGGCAGTTCCCCGCGGCGGAGGCTTGCCCGGTCAGGGTGAAATTCGTGGCCAGGTGCCAGGGCTGGGTGTTGGGGATCACGACCATCTCGCCGTCCAAAAATTCAACCAGCGCGGCGCTGCCTGAGGCATCCGCCACCAGGTAATGCAGCGGCGGTCCGCTGCCCCATTGGATGCGGTATTTCCCCAGGATGGACACGGCTTCGTTTACATCCCCGGCATGATCCAACACTTCGCGCATCACCGTCAGTGAGTCAATGGGCGCCAGGCCGGGCGAATCCGGCGCGCGCGCCGCAGGCACGGCTGCCATGCCGATGGCCAGTCCGGCCTCATTCATGCCGTCGAACGGCATTTGCACCGCCTGGAGCAGATACCTGCGCTGCGAGGTCGGCAGCCTGTCCAAACGTTGAAAATCGTCTTCGTCGGCCAGGTAAGCCAGGTCAACCATGGATACCGACGCATAACCCTCCGTCGGATAGACAAACAGGAGCAGCGCCGGGCTGTACTGCCAGTCAAAATTGCGCCCATACACGGCGCTGCGGGGATCGCCCAGGGCGGCAAACAGTGCGCAGGACCAGCGCGCGGGGCTGGCGGATGCAGGCAGGTCGACCGGGTCTGTTGCAATATCGCCGTGGTATGCCATGCTATACAGCGGATAGGGGTCCACTTTGCGCAGGCTGGCCAGCGCCTGCGCATCAGCCTGGCGCGGCCGGCATCCGGTGCAGATCAGGACGGCAAGGAATACCGCTGCCAGCAACTTGATCTTCATTTCATTCCCAAGGGTTTGCCCTGTGCCAGAACATCGATTACTTCATCCAGCCGTTTCTGGCGGGTTTGCTCCTGCTTTGCGCTCATCACCCAGCCGGTGTAGCGCCGGCGGTGAGAGGGCGGCAAGCGGTTGAAATTTGCCCAGGCATTCGGGTTGGTCTGGATGCGAGCCAGCATTTCATCTGGAAGGTCGATCTGGCGCAGCGGTGGTGGTTGATCTTCTTTTTCATCCAGCGGGAAGGTGACCTTGTCCAGCCCAGCCGGGGTCATGCGCCCCTGGCGCACCATCTCGCGCACGCGGCGCTTGTTGAGCTCTGACCAGGCGCTGTTCATCCGGCGCGGAGAGAACTTGCGCGCATAGTGATCGGCGTCGATCTTCTGGATGAGGCTGTCCACCCATCCGAAACACAACGCCTCCCGGATGGCATCTTCATAGCTGATGCAGGCAGTCCCGGTGTGGGCTTTGTCGAAAATCAACCAGACTTCAGCCTGATCCGTTTGATGTTGCTGCAACCAGGCGCGCCATTCTTCCAGGTTGGCAGCGTGAAAGGTGCGGTTGAATTCCATACGTTGACGGGATTATATCGCTTAACCAAACTTAACCGGGATGATTGGCTTTACCTCTACTAATTAAGTTCTGCCAACCAAAGCCTGGAGACCCTGTAGAGGTGGGTCTGTGCGAATAATGAATACGGTTTTTGATATGGAGCAGACCCACCTCTACAATGTAATCGGAACTTGATTGGCAGAGCTTCCCATGCGCGGCACCCCACAGCGATCGCGAAGCATCCCTGCAGGAAGCGACCGCGCACGGTTGGTTAGCAAATTCTTGTTGGTGCAGCACTTTGGGTTAAAATGGGTGGATGAGTGGGCAACTTTTGGCGGATTTGATTCCCTCAGGCGTATTTCGCGGCGCGGGCGTCATCCTGCGCCATCAGTTGCGCTTCCTGTTTGGCATGCGCCCGCCGCGCATGGAGCATGGGCGCCGCATTTTGGAGATCACCGGTATCGGGGGCAAGAGTGAGCCGGGGGATGCCGGCTTGTTGGATACCCTGCGCCGCGAGGTGCGCGAGGAGATCAAATGCCAGGTGCATCTGCGCCCCTGCGAGCAAACGCTGGTGGTGCGCGGTCCGGGGCAGTTCGAGCGGCTGCGGCTGGCGGGTGAAGAGCGCCCGGCGGCGGTGGTCTTTCGCGATCACCACACCCCGCCGCGCCAGCCCTGGAAAAGCCGGTCAGGTCGTTACGGATGCGCGGTCATGTTCCTCGCCGACCTGGAAGAGGAGCCCCGGCTGACCGCTGAGCTGCCTTCGCTGATCTGGCTGGACGCGCGCAGCATCTACGATACCGCCCTTCAAGATTTGACCCTGGCGGAATTGCTCAGCCGTCGCTCGGGTCTGCTGACGCTGCTCAGCCTGCAGCCGACCGAGACCTGGTGCCGCATGACCGATTCGCAGGAGGCGGTGTGTCTGGCGCTGGGCGCTGAGGCGGTGGCGTTTTATAACGGCCTGCTCAAGCAGGACTAATCATCATCATCATCGCCACCACCTTCACTCTCATGGCAGCTCTTACAGTCGGTTGCCGGCGGGCCTTTCGGATGACAGGTGGAACAATTGCCGTTGGCGCCGCCGTGGTTCATATTGAAGGGATGGCTGAAATTGGCTGGCAGCCAGGCGCTGGTGTTGTGGCAGGTGGAGCATTGCAGGTTGTAGTGGTTGGCAGGCTGTTGGGCGGCATGGCAGCCAGAGCAGTTGACCGCTCCTGCGGCTGAGTGGTTGAAAATGGCTGGCCGCCAGCTCTGGGTGGTGTGACAGGCGCTGCATTGGACGCCAAAATGGTTGGTTGGCTTGGCGCCGGCGTGGCAGTTGGCGCAGTCACTGGCTCCTGCGGCTTTGTGGTCAAAAATGGCCGGTTTCCAGGCAGTCGTGGTGTGACAGGTGGAACATTGGGCCAGGTAATGCCCGAAAGGCTTGGAGGCCGCATGGCAGCCGGCGCAATCCAGTAATTTTGCTTCAGGATGAGAGAAGACAGCTTGCTGCCAGGCGCGGGTGGTGTGTCAGTCGGAGCATTGCCCGGGAAAATGAGCTGCGGGGCGCAGATCCGCGTGGCAGCTTTGGCAGTCGCTGGCTTGGGCGACCAGGTGATCGAAGCGCACCGGCTTCCAGCCTTGTCCAGCCGTGGGTGAGTGGCAGGCCTGACATTCTCCGTCGTAGTGCCCGTCCGGACGGCTGCGGGCGTGGCAGTCCTGGCAGACCAGAGTCTCCTGGTTGGTGTGCGGGAACGCGCCGCCGGTCCAACTGCTGGTGGAATGGCATGTGGCACAGTTGCCCGGGAAATGATCCACCGGGCGGCTGGTTTCATGGCAGGCAGTGCAGTCCAGGCTGGAGTCGTTGCTGATGGGGTGGCTGAATCGGCTGCTGCTCCAGTTGACCGGGTTGTGACATTCGCCACATTCGCCGGGGAAATGGTCGGCCGGGGTCAGCGCGGCATGACAGCCGGCGCATTCGGTGGAAGGCTGCGCGTTGCCGGCGTTGGCATGACAGGTCTCGCAGCGCACGGTGATGTGTTTGCCTTGCAGCGGATAGCGGGTGTGGAAGATATCCGGCGCATCTTTGGGAAATGGAACGCTGATGGTTCTTGCCCGGCCGTTGGCGGCGATGACCTGCGGTGCGGCGGTCTGGCGATCGAAGGACACACGCAGACCCACCACGCGGGGCAGGTCGCGCAGTTCCAGACTGCCAGCGTTGAGCAGCCGCTCAAATGCATCCAGCTTGTCCATGAGCTGGCGGTGTGCGGTGGGCTGCTCGACGGGCAGAATGGTTAATCCAGACAGGACAATCCGGGCCGCTTGCAGGCTGCGCTTCAGCTCCAAAGGCAGCGTCGGGTAATCGCGGTTGGGCGTTGCGGCTGCGCTCAGAGCGAGCTGATCCAGCACCCAGTTCAACTCGGCGACGGCGCGGGCTTCTGCGCTTGATCCAGCCAGGTAGCGCACATCATCCATGCGCAGCTCCAGCCGCTTGATCAGGTAATTCGTCTTCTCGCGCGGCGAAGTCGCCAGCGCGGTACGGGTTTGTTCGCCCAGGCGTTGCAGAAAAAAGAGCGTCTGTCCGGGTTGGGCGATGGGCTTCTCGGAGATTGCCTGGATGCTGGCTGCACCCAGCCCGAGACCGAGGATGAGCAGAACCGCAAGGGCTATGAAAAGTACGCGCAGCATACGTCGCTTCAATCCTTACCAATAATGAATAGAGCTGATTATAGGTGGAAAAAAACTAAACCGGCAACCTTTTGTGACCTTACAGTTATCCTCCGGGTAGCGTAGGGTTTGCATAGGTTTTTGGGTAAATATGATAAATCGGGTTGACTTTATCGTAATATCTTGTATAATACGCTTATCATCCAATCGTCCTCAATAGATTTCGTTTTGACAACTTAGAGGTGCACCCATGAAGCGACTGTTGATTTCTGTGCTGATCATCCTGGCCCTGATGTTTGGGGCGGTCCAACCGGTGCTGGCCGAAGCGCCCCCACCGCCCTCGGACGGCGGAGGCGTGGCGCCCAGCCAGCCGTCCAAACCATCCCAGCCCTCTTCACCGGCGGAAGAAGAG
>CAZCBJ010000233.1:0-5882 GCA_964496705.1 uncultured Anaerolineaceae bacterium
TATTCCAAAATTTTGGTCAAAGTACCAGCGCCGACGGTCAAGCCGCCTTCGCGGATGGCGAAGCGCGAGCCCTGCTCCAACGCCACCGGCACGATCAACTCCACCTGCATGTTGATGTTGTCGCCCGGCATCACCATTTCCACACCTTCCGGCAGCGTGATCGTCCCCGTCACGTCCATCGTCCGTACGTAGAACTGCGGTCGATACCCGTTGAAGAACGCCTTGTGCCGCCCACCCTCTTCCTTCTTCAGCACGTATACCTGGCACATGAACTTCGTGTGCGGCGTGATGCTCCCAGGTTTGGCCACCACCATGCCCCGCTCCACGTCCGTGCGCTCAATCCCGCGCAGCAGCAGCCCCAGGTTGTCCCCAGCCATGCCCTCGTCCAACAGCTTGTGGAACATCTCCACTCCCGTCACCACCGAGTTCATGCTCTTCTCGCGCAGCCCGATGATCTCCACCGGCTCTCCCACCTTGACCCGCCCGCGATCCACTCTCCCCGTCACCACCGTCCCGCGCCCCTTGATCGAGAACACATCTTCCACCGGCATCATGAACGGCTGATCCACCGCTCGCACCGGCTCCGGGATGTACTCGTCCACCACCCGCAGCAGCTCCTTGATGCACTCATACTCCGGCGCATTCGGATCCGTCGAGGCGCTCTCCAACGCATGCAGCGCGCTCCCGCGCACCACCGGCGTCGCGTCCCCGGGAAAACCGTACCCCGTCAGCATCTCACGCAGCTCCAGCTCCACCAGCTCCAACAGCTCCGGATCGTCCATCATGTCCACTTTGTTCAAGAACACCACGATGCTCGGCACTTCCACCTGCCGCGCCAACAACACGTGCTCTTTCGTTTGCGGCATCGGCCCGTCCGGCGCTGCCACCACCAGTATCGCGCCGTCCACCTGCGCCGCCCCGGTGATCATGTTCTTGATATAGTCCCGGTGCCCAGGCATGTCCACATGCGCATAGTGCCGCTTCTCTGACTCGTATTCCACGTGCGCGATGTTGATCGTGATCCCGCGCGCTTTCTCTTCCGGCGCATTGTCAATCTGATCGTACGCCTTGAACTGCGCCCGCCCCAAAAACTGGCAGTATTTCGTGATCGCCGCCGTCAGCGTCGTCTTGCCATGATCGATGTGCCCAATCGTGCCCACATTCAAGTGCGGCTTATTCCGCTCAAACTTTTGCTTCGCCATTCGTGATCTCTCCTTGCATGAATGATTTATATAATGACTTAATTAAGCTAACATGATCTTATCTGCAACCGAATCTGGCACAGGCGCATAATGACCAAATTCCATCGTAAAAACACCGCGTCCCTGTGTGCCAGAACGCAATTCAGTTGCATATCCGAACATCTCAGACAATGGCACGCTCGCCCGGATTGCCTGGGCATTGCCAGGGCGATGGTCCATTCCCAGAATCTCGGCCCGCCGGGAACTCAACTGACCAAGAACATCACCGATGAACTCTTCTGGCAAAACCACTTCCACCTTCATGATCGGTTCAAGGAAAACGGGCTGACCTTTCCCAAAAGCCTCTTTGAAAGCCAGGCTGCCAGCTACTTTAAAGGCCATGTCGCTAGAATCCACCTCATGAAAAGAGCCGTCCACCAGTGACACTTTTACATCCGTCACCGGATACCCAGCCAGAATACCGCTTTCAGAAGTTTCGCGAATACCTTTCTCAACCGCCGGGATGTATTCGCGTGGGATGGCACCCATCACGGTTTTATTTTCAAAAATGATCCCATTTCCTCGCGGAAGCGGTTCAAGGTTGATCACCACATGCGCATACATTCCATGCCCGCCCGTCTGGCGAACGTATTTGTAATTGAAATTAACCACCGGCTGGGTTACGGTTTCGCGATACGATACGCGCGGGCGGCCAACGTTGGCCTGTACGCGGAACTCACGCAGCATGCGATCAATCAACACGTCCAGATGCAACTCACCCATTCCGGATACGATCATTTGCCCGGTGTTCTCATCCGAATGAACCCTGAACGTGGGATCTTCCTCGGACAGTTTACGCAGCGCATCCACCATTTTATCCTGGTCGGCCGAGGTTTTTGGCTCGATGGCGACCGAGATGACTGGTTCGGGGAAAGTGATATTCTCCAAGACCACCGGATGATGGGCATTGCATAACGTGTCACCGGTGAAGGTCTCGCGAAAACCGACGGCCGCGACGATATCTCCCGGGTATACCTCGGTGATGTCTTCGCGGCGGTCTGCATACATGCGTAACAAACGCCCGATACGCTCTTTCTTGTCCTTGCCGGGGTTGTAGACCATCTCCCCCTGCTTCAGCGTTCCTGAATATACACGGAAATATGCCAGCCGACCATAAGGGTCGCTGACGATTTTAAAGACCAATACACTGAGTGGAGCGTTTTCATCGCAGGGCAGGGTCACTGCCTTGTCGTTGTCGAGATTTATCGCAGTGACCGGCGGAATATCCAGCGGGGATGGTAGATAATCAATCACCGCATCCAGCACAAGTTGCACCCCTTTGTTGCGTAGAGAGGACCCGCAGAAAACCGGTGTGGCTTTGTTTTCAATCACTGCCCGGCGCAGAGCTGCCTTCAGCTCTTCTACGCTGATTTCCTCTCCCTCAAGATACTTATAGATCAAATGATCGTCGTGCTCAGCAATTTTCTCAACCAGTTGGGCGCGCATTTCATTTGCTTCAGCGAGCATGTCTTCGGGAATGGCATCAAAGACCATCTCTTTGCCCATTTCATCCGGCCAATATGCAGCCTGCATACTGAGTAAATCAATAACTCCCCTGAAATTCGATTCGCTGCCAATCGGCAGCTGCATGGCGATTGGGTTGGCGCCCAGGCGATTACGAATGCTTTCGATGGTGTCATAATACGAGGCGCCGGTGCGATCCATTTTATTGGCGAAGCATATGCGCGGAACATGGTAACGGTCCGCCTGCCGCCAGACGGTTTCACTTTGCGGTTCAACCCCCTGAACCGAGTCGAAGATGACAATCCCACCATCCAACACACGCAGCGAACGTTGCACCTCGGCTGTGAAATCTATATGGCCCGGGGTATCAATGATGTTGATTTGATAGCCCTTCCATTCAGCGGTCACCGCCGCTGAAACGATGGTGATGCCCCGCTCGCGCTCCTGATCCATCCAATCTGTGACGGTGTTGCCATCATCCACATTTCCCAACCGGTAGGTCTTCCCGGTGTAGAACAATATCCGCTCGGTGGTTGTAGTTTTTCCGGCGTCAATATGGGCAATGATGCCTATATTGCGATACTGTTCCAGAGAAAATGCGCGCGCCATCAGATTTTCCAGTGATCAAGAAGTGTTTGCACCAATAGAAAGAACTGGAATCGACCTACATGCGATAATGCGAGAAGGCGCGGTTGGCCTCTGCCATCTTGTGAGTCTCATCACGCCGACGCACAGCTGCGCCCTGGTTGTTGGCAGCGTCGAGGATTTCGCCCGACAACTTTTCGGAAAAAGATTTGCCGGTGCGCGCCTTGGCGGCATCAATCATCCAGCGCATGGCCAGTGTCAAGCGGCGTTGTGAGGGAACTTCCATGGGCACCTGGTAGGTGGCGCCGCCCACTCGCCGCGGGCGAACTTCCATGACCGGGCCTACATTTTTCAATGCCTGATCAAGCACTTCCACTGGATGCTTACCGGTGCGCTCCTGGACTGTATCCAGGGCATCATACACCAGGCTGGCAGCCGTGCTTTTCTTCCCACGCCGCATGATGCGCACAATTAACATTTGCACCATCACGTTATTGAATTTGGTATCGGGAGGAACTTCCCTTTTATCTGGTCTGGTACGTCGCATTCAAAAACTCCACGAATCTGATCTTATTTTGGACGCTTGGAACCGTATTTTGAACGGCCCTGCGAGCGCTTGGCAACACCGGTTGTGTCCAGCGTGCCGCGCACAATATGATAGCGCACACCAGGCAGGTCTTTCACTTTTCCGCCGCGAACCAACACGACAGAGTGCTCCTGCAAGGAATGACCCTCACCCGGAATGTAAGCCGTCACCTCAATACCGTTGGACAGACGCACACGGGCAATCTTTCGCAGCGCCGAATTGGGTTTCTTGGGCGTCATTGTGCGAACGATGGTGCATACTCCCCGTTTCTGCGGGGCGCCTGAATCTTGCCGCACGCGGGCTTGCTTATACGTGTTCAACGTGAATTGCAGGGCAGGAGCCTTGCTCTTCGCCTTTGGGGTCCGACGACCTTTTCGGATCAATTGATTGATTGTGGGCACTTCTTTTCTCCAAATATTTGATTATGCAAGGTTTGTTTTTTTCAATAAGCAAGGCCATCGAACCTCTGATGATGGCCTTACTTTTCGTTACGCAGGTTTGGTAAACCCGTTCCCAACAAGGCAGCGAGAGTGGATTATATCACGACGATTAGGCTCGGTCAAGAAAATCATAGGTTCTTATCTCTCCCACGGCAGCAACGCCGCTCTCAGGCTGACCGCTTTCATGCTCACAAATCCTCGCTTGACTCGCCCAGGCCCAGTAAGCCAGTATCCATCTTGAGCGGACGGATGCGTTCTTCGTCCTTGCCAAAGCGGATCACCTCGCCGGTGTCCATTACCGCTTCTACCGCGAGTCCCAGACTCTGCAGCTCTTTCACCAGCACACGGAAGGAAGCCGGTAGGCTGGGTTCTTCGATTTGTTCGCCTTTGACAATTGCCTCATACGTATTCACACGGCCTTGAACGTCATCTGATTTTACCGTGAGCATCTCCTGCAACGTGTAGGCAGCGCCATAGGCTTCGAGCGCCCACACTTCCATTTCGCCAAAGCGTTGACCTCCGAACTGAGCCTTGCCGCCAAGTGGTTGCTGTGTGACAAGACTGTACGGACCGGTGGAGCGGGCGTGCACTTTATCTTCCACCAGGTGGTGAAGTTTGAGCATGGTCATCACTCCAACGGTCACCGGCTGGTCGAAAGGCTCGCCTGTGCGTCCATCCCGCAGCGTTTGTTTTCCCAGGATGGGCAATGCCTGGTTGTGACTCGCAGCATACGCCTCAGCCGCCCCGCGTATCTCTTCATCCGCTATGGCGCTGACTTCCTGATCATTTCTGCTCATCCAGATTTTTAAGCAGGCATTAATGGCGTTTTGATCTCGCTTAAGGACCTTCGGTGAAGAGGCGGGGATATCTCCAAAGTTGAGAATTTGATCTGGGTTAAAACCGTTGTCGCGCAGCCATTCTCTGACCACAGCCCGACGCACCGCAATCAAATCCTGAGAGAGATTCAACAAATCGTAACCCCGCCCACCAAGCCATTGCTCGGCAAAAATCATCCTCACTTCATCATCATCTCGAATGGTGGCTGGATCGTAATCTTCATTCTTAATCCATTCCCAGGCGAGATTGCCCACCTCATCCCAGGCGCGGTCAATCATCCATGCTCGCGCCATTTCGGCCTCAATTTCAAACTCATCTGCGCCGTCGAAAACAGGCGTTAGAGCGCGGAAGCCCAGGCGTCGGGCAGCCCAGCCCAGATGGGTTTCCAAAACTTGACCAATGTTCATGCGGCCAGGAACCCCAAGCGGATTGAGAATGATATCCACCGGCGTGCCGTCGTTCATGTAGGGCATATTTTCAACCGGAACAACACGCGAAACCACTCCCTTGTTGCCGTGACGTCCGGCCATCTTGTCGCCAGCAGTGATTTTGCGCCGCTGGGCGACCGAGACGCGCACCATCATATCCACACCCGCTGATAAATCGGAGCTTTCTTCGCGGGTAAACACCTTGACATCCACAACCTTCCCGCGTTCGCCGTGGGGCATACGCAGGGATGTGTCTTTCACATCCCTGGTTTTCTCGCCAAATATCGCGCGCAGCAAGCGC
>CAZCBJ010000234.1:0-5826 GCA_964496705.1 uncultured Anaerolineaceae bacterium
TCACGAGTATAGCTCAATTTCCCCGATGGACGCCTTGTTGCATAAATTGAAAATGCCATGATCCGTCATCAAAAACTCCCAGAAAGCCTCATTGGTATATATTCTGAAGCTAAATTAAAATAGAGAGAAGCAACAGAATAATCACCAAAGAGGTGAGCCGATGCTCAAACAAGGAGTACTTCCCTTTAGTTATGAATGCGAGCCGACAGAATCCGGGATGACGGCTTTAGCCGGATTACCAGCCTATCTGGAACTGGCTGCCGTAGCGAAGTTACCTGATTCAATTCAGAAGTGTATGGAAGGCTGCCATCTCAAGGAACAAGGCTGGACGGATACCCAGATTATCATGAGTCTAATCTTGCTGAATATTGCCGGAGGGGATTGTGTGGATGATTTACGAATTCTGGAGGGGGATGAAGGAGTGGTCAAGGTCTTACGGCGGGTTGGATTCACGGGGCATCCCCGCCAAGAAAGGCGGGAGCAAGCACGGCGTTGGCGCAAGGAATGTAAACGGGCCTTTCCCTCTGCTCCGGTGGTTTTCCGTTATCTGAAGAATTTTGTAAATGTAGAAGCTGAAAAACAGCGCGCCATGGGCAGGGCCTATGTTCCGGCAGCTAATGAGTCTCTGTGCGCCTTAGAACGAATCAATCCCGATTTGCTCAGCTTTGCGCAAAAGCACTCCCGGCAAAGTGAGGCTACCCTGGATATGGATGCCAGTATCGTGGAAACCAGCAAGCAAGATGCTCTATTCAGTTATCAAGGCAGCCAGTCCTACCAACCACTGTCGTTACGCTGGGGCGAACAGGATTTAGTGGCCTATTCGGAGCTTCGGGATGGGAATGTGCCGGCGGCCTTTCAGAATCTGGAGGCCTTCCAGAAGACCTTAGAAGTACTACCTCGCGGAGTGGTGAAAGTATCTCTAAGGAGTGATACGGCGGCCTACCAGCAGGAACTATTGAGCTATTGCGCGGAAGGCAAGAATGAACGTTTTGGGGTGATTGAATTTGCGATTGGGGTGGATGTCACAGCGGAGTTTCGCAAAGCGGTCGGCGAAGTCGAAGAAGCGGACTGGCAGACCTTAAAGCGTGAGATTGACGGGAGGCAGGTAGAGACTGGACAAGAGTGGGCGGAAGTCTGCTTTGTGCCCGCCTGGACAGCTACAAGTAAGAATGGACCGACCTATCGCTTTATGGCTATCCGGGAGTTGCTGCGGCAGCAGGAGTTCCCGGGTATGGAAGTCCAATTACCCTTCCCCACCTATCATCAGGGAGAGAAGCATTATAAATTACACGGCCTGGTTACTAACCGCGACCTGGCCGGGGATAAGTTGATCTGGTGGTCTCGTGAGCGCTGTGGCAAGGGCGAAGAGATGCATGCCATTATGAAGGGTGATCTGGCCGGCGGCCAGTTCCCTTCCGCCCAGTTTGGAGCCAATGCCGCCTGGTGGCAGATCATGATTTTGGCCTTTAATCTGAACTCGCTGATGAAGCGCCTGGCGCTGCCTGAAAGCTGGGGCTCTAAACGGCTTAAGGCTCTCCGCTTCGGACTGATTAGCCAGGCTGGTCGGGTAGTGCAGCACTCCCGCCAACTATTTATCCGTTTGAGCCGTAATAATCCAGCTTATCTGATATTGGTAGGGCTACGTCAGCGGCTGAGACAAATACAGATGGAATGTGATACGGCCTGAAGATTACGCCGACAAGGATCTTAATCGGAATAACAATACATTGCTAAATAAGCACTGGGGTAAGAAATTATCCTCTGAGGTAGTAAAATGCTGTTTTTACCTTAAAAAGTGGCGGGAATGAGCTAGAAACAACCCGCCTGGATTAGAACAAAATCATCCAGGTGGTTTTGGTGGGCGCAACTCCTTAATAAAAACCTCTATTAGCGCCCTGAAACAAGATTCAAACTAATCAGATGGCGGATTTTGGCAATACCCTATTGGTTAATTTCTTTTTTTGGCATATAATAGGGAAACTTTTCAAATTTAGAGGAGAGCTGGTTTGCGTCGAACACACAGGATATCTGCCGGGGCGATAGTTCTGAAACAGGGGAAGGTATTGCTTGTCAGATACAGCAATAGAGATGGAGATACTTTTCTCGCCGCACCTGGGGGTGGTGTACATATCAGGGAGAGTCTTCCAGATGCGGCCATTAGAGAAGTAAAGGAAGAAACAGGGCTGGAAGTAAACCCCTACCCTTGCAGAGTACTGTTCGTTGAGGAGTTTCTTACTCGTAAATATAGACATATCAAGACATGGCTACATTGCATTCTGATAAAAGGTGAAATTACCAAGACACAAGAAGCCAGGAAAGAAGGTATCATTGAGGCTAAGTGGTACAGCCAAGATGACCTTGCAGACGAGGTAGTGTATCCGTCACCCCTACTTACTACGGATTGGCAAACATTCCTGGATAAGACCTGGGAAACGAGATATCTTGGACTCCGTGAACTCCGTAAAAAAATTTCTAGCTGGTCTAATCATCAAGAACACTGAATAAAAACAGTTTCACATTTTTTAATGCACTAATCTGACAAGTAGCCCCTTTATCTCTGGAATCAGCTTTTTCCTCTCAAACAGAAGTTCGGTGATTGTTCCCTGTGGCCAACCAAAAAGCAATTTTGTTAACTCCGGAAATAATAAAATTCGAAGTTCACCAGCCCCACCCTGAGATGCTGCGCCTGACGGAGTTAGGCACCGGCATGACTAACTCGCGATTGACGCTTCTGAACCGTGGATAGTTTTTCTTTCACCAGTGTGTTAATATTAGTCGATACACAATAGATACTCTAAATGTTGCGTTAAATAAATGAATATTAAAGCCGCAATTTTTGATTTAGGTGGCACACTTATTGAGTATCAGGGCTTGCCTTTGAACTGGTCAAGTTACTATCCCCAGGTCTTCAATCAAGTTGTCGCTTCACTCGGTCTTCAGTTGAACGAATCGCAGATCCAGGCGGCCATAGCAGTATTGGAAAAATATAATGCGCGTCTGCACCCACGAGAGAAAGAGTATACCAGCAACCACATATTTTCAGAAGCAATTTCTTCATGGTCAACAGTACAATATTCTCCATATGAAATTGCACGCAAATTTTATAGTTTCTTTCAACGATATGTGAGAGCCTACCCTGATGCAGGATGTGTATTACCTGTTTTGAGAAACCGGGGTCTTAAAACAGGGATTCTTACCGATCTGGCAACAGGAATGCCGGATGAAACGATTAAAGAGGACTCTCTCTCTTTACATTGTCCCGTGGATTGTTTTATTACCTCAGCAGAAGTAGGTTTTCGAAAACCTAATCCAGCGGGTTATTGGAAAATGGCCGGTGAATTATCTGTTATTCCTTCGGAATGTATTTTTGTCGGTGATGAACAAAAGGATATAGTGGGTGCCAACAATTGCGGTATGATTTCTGTACTGGTTGTTCGAAATGAAACTCAACCTGAATATGGCCAAACCTGCACTGTTAATTCGCTGGAGAAAATTCATACTTTATTGTCTGAAAGAAACATACCCATAAAAAATAAAGATCTCGATGTCTAACCAATAGTAATACGTGCAATATTTTATCGTTTGGAGACAATAAATTCCGGTGTCTCAGGAATTGGTTCTTACTTTTTAGGTAACAAGTTGGGTACGTCCTGTTTTAAGCAATAATCTCGTTTAGTCCTTCAATAATCTGTACCAATTCTTCCTGAGATATTTTACCGATAAATTGTCCAATTCTTTCTGTGGAGAGAGTCCGGACCTGGCTGATTTTAACCCAGGACTGTCTGGGTAAATCTCCGGTTTTTAGTTCCAGAGTCAATGGGAAGCCAGCTTTTTGTGGTTGGCTGGTAATGGCAACCCCTATGACAGTTCCAGATCGTTCATTAAAGACATCATGGCTCAGAATCAGGACGGGACGCATGCCGGATTGTTCATGACCTTTGGCAGGATTTAAGTCCGCCCAGCGGATTTCTCCTCTTAATATTCCGGCCATTCTTTCATATCCTCAGCGATTCCTTCCTCGGCTAATTCTTTCTCAGAAGACGGTTTCAGCTTGGCACACTCTTCAGCCAGACGCGTCCGTTTCAGACGCAGGAGTTTTTCACGGACCGCTTCCTGGATGGCCTGACTGCGGCTTTGAAAAACACGTTTGTTAACCAGCCTGTCCAGTTCGCCGACATCCTTCTTATCCAATGTAATGGCTATCTTTTCCTTATCCATTTTGGCCTCCCGGTATCACATTTTATCATACCTTTTTTCTTGTAAGCAACTGCCGTATCTCCGGAATCAGCTCTTTCTTCTCAAACAAAAGTTCGGTGACTGTTCCCTGTGGTCCACCAAAGGGGACGATACCTAGAACCAAATTCCTCAGTAACCGATTTTCCGGTGTTGAAATCTTTTCGATGAGTTTCCCGTGGAATTGTTAGTTTATGTGGTAGTACGCTTTGATGTGTCAGTGAAACCCTGAATTTCAAGTCCAAGCCACCAAATACACTTGTATTTTAACTCGGAATATTTTTATATGATCAAACTGTGAAAAAAGCCCGTATTTTGTGTTCCCGCGGGCTTCTTTTTTGTCTCTAACTTGTTTCAATACTGTAAAAGTCAGGTCGAGGTTGCGGGTTTTCGTGTTGCCGGACATTATTATATAATTGAGAAGGATATGTAAGATTACCTGAAGAAAATCGGTATACAAATTTTATAAGACGGTTGTATAAATATGAAAAGAGCAACAGGATTGCTGACAAAAATATTTGTCCTGGTATTATCAGCGGTAATCCTGGTTACAGGAGTTTCAGCCTGTGGAAAAACTGCTTCCACAGCAACTGCTGGCGGCACATATAAGTTAGTTCATAATCTACCGGACCTCGAATATATTATCCCCTGGGATACCATCTCGGCCCGGTGTCCCGATATGAACGACTATACGAAATACCAAAAAGCGGAAGCTTATATGGGCCGGGGAAATGCTGGTGGTTTCATTGCTTTAGACAGTAATTCTCCGGCGATGTGGATGATTGCACGTGTGGTAAATAAACTGACGGAAGGAAACAGCGTTCGCAATATCAGTATCTTCATGTGGTATTTCGATACCCAAAAAGAGTTTGATGAGCATCTCGATACACTTCGCAAGCAGGGAATTTCCATTCAGGAGGATGGAAAATTTATAACCGCTATTGTGGAGAGAAAGACCCCCGTACAAACTGCCCAACTGGTAGTTGCCGGAAATAGTATATTTGTTTCAATCGCTGAGGCTGCGTCTCCTGATGAGACACTTTTCTTCGGTAAAGAGGGTTTAATGGAACTGCTTCCGACCATCAAAAGCAAAATGTCTTTAATCGAAATAACTTCACTTCCATACCCGAAAATACCAAGGAAATAATCATAGTATTTAATATGAGCTGTCTGGGAAGAGAATAGAAACAATCACGAACTGCGTATCTCAGGTAAATCGGCCATGTGTTCGTTCATAAAACGGCCGGCTGTTCGGTCAAATTGGCCACTCCGACAGGTGCGCCGCTGCCGGAGTGGCCAATTTGAGCGAGTTAGGCAGCAGGTTAACAGGTTTTGAATTAAGACTCTTCGGCTTGAGGATAACCATCGTTCGACGCTTCAGGCCACATTTTCTGCGGTGTTTTTAAACCATTTTACTAATTGGGGAAATTTGTTATTTTCGATGTTTTCTACTGGAAAAGTTACCAGTTCCCCTTATCGAGAGAAGTAAATCCCTAACCGGTTGATCTTTATTTTTTACCATTCACACCGCCAAGCTGATCTAGTACCTACTTAAGTTATTAAGCGTAATATAATATAATGTTGACATGAGAT
>CAZCBJ010000235.1:0-5819 GCA_964496705.1 uncultured Anaerolineaceae bacterium
GTTATCGGTTATCGGTTATCGGTTATCGGTTATCGGTTGTCGGTTGTCGGTTGTCGCGGTGCCCATCGTAGGGGCGGGTCTGTTTGCGCCAACCTCCGCGCCTGCGCCAACAGTGGAGTTTCGCCGATCAGGTGGGGAATGATCCTGAACACCTTTTATTCATAATGCGTCCATAGACTGATTATTTTAACCGCCCGTTCCTCGGGATAGACCATGTATACCAGCCGGTGCTGGCGGTTGATGCGCCGCGAATACAGCCCGGTCAGATCCCCCACCAATTTCTCATAACGTGGGTAGGGTGCAAACGGATCCTCATGCAGCAAATCGAGCAGGCGTTGGATTTTGTCCCCCAGCCCGGCTTCGAACGCCCGGCGTTTATCCTTGCGCGCAGCCGCCGTGTAGACAATTCGCCAACCGGCGCTCATTCGTCGTCATCCTCAACACACTCCTCCAACGGCGTATCTTTGCCAGCCAGCAATTTTTCGCGCATCCCAGGAATACCCGTCAAGTAAAGCGTTTCCTGGATGGCGCGGTAATCTTCTTCAGACAGGATGACCACATTACCGCGCTTCGTGGTCACCACAATGGGTTCGTGCGAATCCAACGCCTCATCCATCACCTGGAAAAAATTATTGCGCGCGGTGGTTGAATTCAAGATGGTCATCTTTTCCTCTCGTTATGTACACTTTTCTGTACATATTATAGCACAGATCGCGGACGTTTATCCAAAAAAAGTCGCCAAGAGCACGACGCCTCACCCACATACCTCAGGAATTGACACACCATCGTAGTGGCGGGTCTGTTCATGCCAAACCCCCACATTCTGCAGCTCCCCAAGACCCGCCCGCGCGCCAATCCTGGCAGCCGAGGATCAAAAATTGCATTTCGCCTTTCAAACGGCTATAATCCGGTCAAAGGAAACCAACCATGCAAAAGATCAAACCCTTCCTTTGGTTCAACGACAACGCCGCCGAGGCGGTCAACTTCTACGTCTCCATCTTCAAGAACTCGCGCATCCTCAACGTTTCGCGCTACGCCGAAGGCGCGCCGCGCCCGGCCGGGTCGGTGATGACCATTGACTTTCAGCTTGAGGGCCAGGATTTCATCGCCCTCAACGGCGGGCCGGAATACCGCTTCAACGAAGCCATCTCGTTCTTCGTCAGCGTTGAAACCCAGGCCGAGCTGGATGAGCTGTGGGAGAAACTCACCGCCGGCGGCGAGGAGATCCAGTGCGGCTGGCTGAAGGATAAGTTCGGCATCACCTGGCAGATTGTGCCAACCGTGTTGGGCGAACTGCTGAGCAGTCCCGATCCGGCTGTGGCCGCGCGGGTGACCGCCGCCATGCTGCCGATGAAAAAGCTCGACATCGCCGCCCTGCAGCGCGCGCGTTTGTAGGGGTTACCCTTGTGGTAACCCGCTTGTGGTTACCCTTGTGGTCACCCTTGTGGTAACCCCCTTGTGGTAACCCGAGTGGGTCACCCTGCATTGCCCCCATCACAGAAAAGACGCCAGACCTTCACCACACATACGGAATCAGACGGTAACGCACTTTCTTGCGATATTCCTCGTAGCCCACAAGCCCGGCGAGCAGCATCTTCTCTTCGCCGATGATCCTCACCACCAGGGTGACGACCCCGATCAGGCTGATGCCCATGCCATATAGCGAGCCCAGCAAAAGCGGCGCACCCAATAGCAGCAGCACACAGCCCAGATACAGCGGATGCCTTACCAGGCCGTACACCCCGCTGGAAATAACCTGCTGTTTCCGCTCGGATTGTATCCTCACCCGCGTGGACATGAACGTGTTCTCCACGGTTGAACGGTAGATGAAATAGAGAGCGGGCAGCAACGCCACCCCGCCCGCTACCTTCACCCAGACCGGGAACGAGGGCGACCACACGAACCGCCTGGCGTCCAATGGCATCAAGATCAGCCACGCCACCGCCAACAGATAAATGACAGTGAGCAGGTACCTGTCCCACTTCTTCTGATTGGCAGAGCCGGATGCGCCCGATCTTTCAGCCAGCAGTGCCGGGTCTTTCCGGTACATGTAGATCATAGACGAAAGTGCCATCGTGTCAAACCACAACGCGAAGAGCCAGCCTTCTATCCAGCGCCAGGTGCCCGCCGCAAACAAAATCACCGCCGGAAAGATCAGCGCAGTGACCACCGCACTGAATAAGAAACCTGCCTGGGTTGCCCTTTTCGGTTCACTGTTCATGAAATTACCCTCATTTTCTACCAGTCTGCTTCGCGCGGCCCCTGCACCACCACCTGGCTGAGGTCCACCGCGTACAGCACCGCCGCGGCCCTCTCCAGGTCGAAATCGCCGCGCTTCGCAAAGATCCACACCGGCGGGTGATCGTACACGCTGAAAGCTTCCTCGGCGGCAATCTGGCTGCGGTTGAACAGCGGCAGTTCCGGCGCGCGGTCCCAACCCAGCCGCCCACCCACATCCGAAATATACAGCCGCCCCAGCCGCATCGGCGCCTGGAAATGCGCCGCCAGCTCAAAGCCCAGCCGCCCGTCGAACAGCGCGCGGTAATATTCCAGCGTCATCGGATAGGTGCGCGGGATGCGGCAGGCGCTCCAGATGGCGCGCTGGCTGGGCAGGATGATGTAGTCCGCCTCAGCAAGAATCTCCATGAACATCGCCCGCTTGTTCTCATCATCGTACCAGCGCACCTGGTTGCTCAGCCCGCGGTACAGGTCGCCATAAGGGTTGTAACCGGCGTAATACACCGGCAGCCCTTCGTCCCAGTGCTCATTGGCGATCACCGCCCGGTTGACGCGCACGGTCTGCCCATCCAGCGGAGCGGCGATCAGAAAATAGAGCCTGTCCGCCTGCAGCGCGGCTGGCTCAAATACCGCCTCGGCGCGCGCGCCCGGCTCAATGAACTGCCCGATCGGCGCCACCTGCACCAGCGCCTGGCTGATCACCTGGCTGCCCAGCGCGTCCGTCGCGATCACCACACGCAGCGTCGCCGGTCCGTCCCCGCCCAGCGCCGCGGCGTGCGGCAGGCTCAACCGGCGCAGCGTCCCGCCCACCTGCGGGGTGAACGAGCGCACGTAGGGCGCCTGGGCGGTGATCATCAGCCCGTCCGGCGCGCCAACCGCAACGGCATCCGCGCCCCGCTCCGTCTCCAGCCCCAGGTGGAACGGCGCGGGGATGTTCTGGTAAATCCACCTGGTCGCCTGGATGCGCGTGTGATCTTGCCGGTACACCGCGCTGGTGAAGGCATTCGCCCAGCCCAGCGTCCCGCCCAGCACCAGCGCCCCGGCCAACAGCGGGATGCCCAGCCGCCAGGTGAGCCTGCCGGCGCCGAAGCGCCGCCACAGCATCACCAGCCCCCAGGCGGCAAATAGGCACAGGAAGGGGTAGATGGGCAGGAAATAGCGGATGGACTTGACCCAGCGCGTGCCCATAAAGAAGAAATAGCCGCCCACCCACACCAGCGGGATGAGCTGTTTCTGCCAGTCCTGCCCGCTGCGCAGGAAGCGCGCCGCCGCCCAGGCGAACCCGCCCCAGGCGGCCAGCCCCAGCAGCAGACCCATCCCCCACAGCACAATGTTCAGCCAGGGGAAGAGCAGCACCGGGCGGTGCGCCCACTGCTCGCCGGGCGGCCCGCCGCCGATGCCGCTGGATTCCTGCGAGGCCACCTTCATGCTCTCGCTCCAGTCCGGATTGAGTTGCCAGGTAAAGAAGGTGGTGTCGCCCACCGGCGCGCGGAAAGCCATTGGGTGGCACACGCGGAAGGTCAGCAGCGCCACCAGCCCCGCCAGCGCCAGGTGAACCGCCGCCGCCGCGGCAATGGCATACAGATCGCGCCTCTCCTTCAGCTTGAGGTCAGCCACCGCGATGAAAGCCGCCACCAGCACCAGCCCGGCCAGCGGCAGCAGGTTGATCTTGCAGCCCAGCGCCATGCCGAAAGCCGCGCCGAAGAAGGCGTACCAGCCCCACGCGCCGCGCGCGGGGCGGTAGCGCCCGCCGGCGCCGCGCCGCAGCAAGGGGTGCTGCGCCGCGCCCACCGCCGCGTAAAGCGCCAGCATGCTGAAGAACACCCCAAAGTTGTCCACCGTCATGAAATGCGACTGCTGGATCTGCATCACCGCCAGCGAGCTGAGCGCCGCGGCCAACAGCGCAATGCGCGGGTTGAACAGCCGCCGCCCGATCAGGTACAGCAGCAGGATGCCCAGCACATCCATCAGCGCCGAGAACCTCCGCCCGGTCAGGCGGATTTCGTTGTAGCCGGTGTTGCCGGTCAATTCGCCCGCCCAGCGCAGCAGGATGATCGGCCACTGCCCCCAGCGCATGCGGTTGTCGGGGCCGTCGGAGAGCTTCTGACCGCTCTCGTCGTACTGCGGGTAGGGGCTGAGCGGTGAGAGGCGCGTGTTGAAATAACCCTCCAGCCCGTCCGGCAGGCGGAGGAAGGTCAGCGTGTTGGTCAAACCGTATTCGTCGGGATGCAGCTGCGCATCCTGGTTCCAGTTAACCCACTGGAAGCGCCAGAGGATGCCGATGCACAGCAGGATGACGAGCAGCAGGTTAAAAGCGCGCTCCAGCCACAGTTTCCAGGCGGGCGCGGGAGGGGCGGAGAGGGTCATGCGCGGAGGGATCCTTTGGATGGGTATGACGGATCAATTATACATCCAGCCTCAATTTGCCGCGGATTCCATATGCGAGAGATTCATTTCTCGTTTATTTCACACAATTTTTATGATATTTACCCAAATAATGCAGTATAATTCCCCCATCAATCCAACCCATTTTTGAAAAGGACTCACCCGATGAGCGAGGTCATCAACAATCGCCAGAAACGCATTGAGATCATGAAAACCCTCATCCGCCAGTTGGACGCTGGCGTGGCTGAAGAACAGGTCAAATACCAACTGGAAACCATGCTGGACGAAGCCGACTACGGCGACGTTTTCATTATGGAGGTGCAGCTCATCCAGGAAGGCATCACCGCCGAGCGCATCCAGGAGCTGTGCGATACGCACACCCGCGTGTTGAAAAAGCATCTCGATTTGCAGGAAACCCCCGAAACCGTCCCCGGCCATCCTGTGCATACCTTCGTGCAGGAAAACCGCGAGCTGTTCAAAACCACCGGCCAGGTCCGCGTGCTGATGCAAAAAATCGGAACCCTGCCCGACGAAGAGGATGCCATCCTGCTCATGCGCGATGTCCAGCAGCAGCTCAACAACCTGATGGATGTGGACAAGCACTACCGCCGCAAGGAATACCTGCTCTTCCCCTACTTTGAGAAAAACGACCTGCCCGGTCCGCCGATGGTCATGTGGGGCAAACACGATGAAATCCGCGGCTTGCTGCGCGAGACCATCGCCGGCCTGCAGCAAATTGAGAGCATGACCGCCGCCGAAGCCAAAGCCTACAACCTCTTCACCGTCGCCCCCGCCATCGAAGCGGTGGACGATATGATCTACAAAGAAGAAAAAATCCTCTTTCCCACCGCCCTGGACCTGCTCACCGAGCAGGACTGGTACGAGGTCTACCTGCAGAGTGACGAATACGGCTACTGCCTCTACGCCCCCCAGTTCGAGTGGACGCCCGAGGGCGGCTTTCACAAGGAAATCAGCAAACCCACCGCGGCGGGCGGGCGGGTGCAAATGCCCACCGGCAGCTTCACCCTGGATGAGCTCATCGCCGCGCTCGGCGCCCTGCCCTTCGATCTGACCTTCGTCGACAAGGACGACACCGTGCGTTACTTCACCCCCGGCAAGGAGCGCATCTTCGACCGCTCGCGCGCCATCCTTGGTCGCAAGGTGCAGTACTGCCACCCGCCCAAGAGCGTGCACAT
>CAZCBJ010000236.1:0-5794 GCA_964496705.1 uncultured Anaerolineaceae bacterium
CGGCCTCGATGCCGCCCACGCCCCAGCCCAGCACGCCCAGGCCGTTGATCATCGTGGTGTGCGAGTCGGTGCCGACCAGCGTGTCAGGGTAAGCCAGGGGGGGCGCGGAAGCCAAAGGGGGGGTCATCATGGCCCCTCCTTGCGGGGCAGGGCGGCTCATCACCACCGAAGCCAGGTATTCGACGTTGACCTGATGCACAATGCCGGAGGCGGGCGGGATGATGCGCAGGTTCTGGAAGGCGTTTTGCGCCCAGCGCAGGAAGCCGAAACGCTCGCGGTTGCGCTCGAATTCGATGGCGGCGTTACGCTCGGCGGCGTCGGGCGCGCCGAAGACGTCCACCTGCAGCGAATGGTCAATGACCAGGTCCACCGGGATGAGCGGGTTGATGCGGCGCGGGTCGCCCCCCTGGCGGGCCAGCGCAGCGCGCATGGCGGCCAGGTCGTTGATCACCGGCACGCCGGTCAGGTCCTGCAGCAGCACGCGGGCGGGGAAGAAGCGCATCACCGGGCGGGCGGAGGCGGACGGCTGCCAGCCGGCCAGGTTGCGCACGTCCTGTTCGGTCACAATCTGCCCGTCGCAGCGGCGCAGCGCCATTTCGAGCAGCACGCGGATCGAATAGGGCAGGCGCTCCAGGCGGGTCAGCCCGGCTTCTTCCAGCTCCCGCAGGTGGAAGATGGTGTAGGTCTGGTGGTGGACGGAGAGGGTGGACATGGTTATCGGTTGTCGGTAGTCGGTTGTCAGTTATCGGTAGTCGGTTGTCAGTTATCAGTTATCAGTTATCGGTTATCGGTTGTCAGTAATCGGTTATCGGTTGTCAGTTATCGGTTATCGGTTATCGGTTGGCGGACGCTGTCAGTTCTTGGCTCTCATCTGGCAGTTCTCAGCGCTCAGCCGTCAGCTATCCGTGGGAACACAATGCAGGCATTCGCCCTTGTCGGCGGCTCTTTCTTCACAATTACCCATCACTTATCACTTCTTTCCAAATCACAATTCACGATTGACAATTGTTTCTACGAGCGCATCCGCAAATTGCATGGTGGAGAGGGACTGCGCGCCTGCGGTTTGGGCAGCCAGGTCGGGGGTGAAGCGGCGCGCGGCGAAAACGGACTGCAGCGCGGTCAGCAGGCGGTCGGCGGCCAGGTCCCAGCCGAGAAAGCGCAGCAGCATCTCGCCGGAGAGGATCAGCGAGCAGGGGTTGGCGATGTTTTTCCCGGCGATGGCGGGGGCGGTGCCGTGGGTTGCCTCAAAGACAGCCGCGCCGGTCTCATCGTTGATATTGCCGCCGGGGGCCATGCCCATCCCGCCCACCAGCGCCGCCAGCGCATCCGAGAGGTAGTCGCCGTTGAGGTTGGTGGCGGCCAGCACGTCGAACTCGCCCGGGCGGGTGATGGCGGCCTCGAACATGGCGTCGGTGATCACGTCCTTGACCCACAGACGCCCGGCGTCCAGCGCGGCGCGGCGCTCGGTTTCGGCGGCTGGCTCGCCCTGCGCCTGGCGGGTGTGTTCCCACTGGCGTTGGGTGTAGGTCTGCGCGGCGAACTCGCTTTCGGCCAGGTTGTAGCCCCAGGCGCGGAAGGCGCCCTCGGTGAACTTCATGATGTTGCCCTTGTGCACCAGGGTCAGGCTGCGGCGCTGATTGGCCAGCGCCCAGCGCAGCGCGGCGCGCACCAGGCGCTGGGAGCCCTGGCGCGAGATGGGCTTGAGGCCGATGCCGGAAGTCTCGGGGAAAGGCAGGCGGGCGTACTCGGCGGGGAATTGCCCGCGCAGCAGGTTGAGGAAGCGCGCGCTTTCCTCCGAGCCGGCTTCAAATTCGATCCCGGCGTAGAGGTCTTCGGTGTTCTCGCGAAAGACGACCATGTCCACCTGATCGGGGCGGCGCATGGGCGAGGGCACACCCTCGAACCAGCGCATCGGGCGTTGGCAGACGTAGAGGTCCAGTTCGCGGCGCAGAGCCACGTTGAGCGAGCGCATGCTGCCGCCGACCGGGGTGGCCAGCGGGCCTTTGATCCCCACGCGGAATTCGCGGAGGGCGCGCAGCGTCTCCTCGGGCAGCCAGGCGCCGCAGCGCTGCTGGGCGGTCTGTCCGGCGAAGACTTCCATCCAGGCGATGCGCCGGTTGGGATAAGCCGCCGCCACCGCCGCGTCCAGCGCGCGCCGCGCGGCGCTCCACACCTCGGGGCCGATGCCGTCGCCGGCGACGAAGGGGATGATCGGGCAGTCAGGCACGCGCCCGGGGGTGATCGGCGCGCCGAATTCGGGCACCGGACTGAGCGTGTAGGTCATGCGCGTGATTGTATCAGGTTTCGGTTTTCGGTGCTCGGTTTTCGGAACCTGCGGGAAGCTTTATACCGGCGCCCATTTTTCCAAAAAGGCCATCACCAGCCGATTGAACACGGTCGGATTGTCCAGCGGGGCCAGATGAAGCGCATTGGGGATGACCTCATACTGGCAGTTCGGCAAGGCCGCTGCCCACAGCGGGGCAATCTTCTTTATATCGCCGGTTTGATCGTTGTCTCCATGCGTCAGCAGCACCGGCTGGGCGATGTGATAACCCGGTTTGTCGTGCAGGCAGGTGGTGACCGCGTTCCAGATGGCGATGAATTGGCGCTTGGGGATCATCGCGAAGGCTTCGGAAATATATTCGCGCACTTCTTTGCGATTTGAAAAATACGGCAAGCCGGCTTTCTTTAGCGTTTGTTCTGGGAGGAGGGCCATGATGGGCGCCGAAGAGCGCAGAATGAAGCGGTCCAACGCGCTGCGCGGCCAGGTGATACAGGTGCCGTCGGCGATGACCAACGCCTGGACGCGTTCGGGATGCTGAAAAGCCAGTTCCTGGCTGATGTAGGTGCCGTTGGAATGGCCGATGAAGACGGCCGTGTGCATCTCCAAAAGGTCCAGGATGGCGAGCAGATCCTCGACAGCCAGCGGGATGGAGAAGGCTTCTCCCAGCGGCTGAGACAGGCCGTGGCCGCGGACGTCCCAGTTCAGGACGCGATATTTTTCGGCTACAACCGGGGAGAGGAAATCAAAAGACCGGTGGTCCACCCCGGCGCCGTGGGTGAGAACGACCAACGGCCGTTCTTTTGGCCCGCCCAGCCAATAATGAAGGGGGCAGCCTTTTCGTTTCAAAATGTGTTCTTCCCATTGGGTTTTCATGCTTCCATCCTCCGGGGTGATTTGACTCTCTGCGCTCGATCTGAGGGAACTTGCGGCTGGAAAAGATCGTCTGTATCATTGAATGTATCACAAAAAAAGAAAAGAGGCTGACCGGGATGAAAAGGATGAAACGGGCGTTTTGGTTGGCGGTTTTGATGACCGCGCAATTGATTCTGGCGGCGTGCGGCCCGGCGGGCGAAAAAGGCGCGCTGGAGGGCAGTTGGTTGCTGGTTTCCTATGCGGGCAAGGCGCCGCTGGCGGGGACGAGCATCACCGTTGACTTCGCCGACGGGCAGGTGGGCGGCAATTCGGGCTGCAATCAGTATGGCGGCAGCTACCAGCTCCAGGGCAGCCGGTTGACCTTCGGTCAGATGGCGATGACGCTGATGGCCTGCATGGACCCGGCCGGGGCGATGGAACAGGAGGCGACCTACCTGGCGCTGCTGGGCGAGGGCAAGACCTTCGAGGTCAACGGCGGGCGGCTGGTGATCGAGACGGCTGCCGGCGAGCAGTTGGTGTTCGAACGGGCTGAATAGTTTTCAGGGTTTAGTTTTCGGTTATCGGTTTTCGACGAATTCACCCTCCTGCAGGGTTTTAAACCCTGCGGGAGGGCGGGGAGTTGGGGGAGGTTGGGTGTGTTCAAGCCGACTTACGCTGACTTGTTCCGGTGATACAATTACCCCATTCCCAACCCCGGAGGCATTCACATGCAAACCATCACCCTCGGCGGTCTGACCGTCAGCCGTTTCATCCTGGGCAGCAACCCCTTCAGCGGATTCTCGCATCAGGGCGTGGCGCGCGACCAGGAGATGCGCCGCTATTTCTCGTCCGCCAACATCAAGCAGACCATGCGCCAGGCCGAGGCGCTGGGGGTCAACACGCTGATCGCGCGCACCGATTTTCACGTCATCCGTCTGCTGATGGAATACTGGGACGAAGGCGGGGCGCTGCAGTGGTTCTCGCAGACCTGCCCTGAAGTGGGCAGCCATTCGGCCTGCATCCAGCGCGCGGCGGCCAACGGCGCCAAAGCGGTGCACCTGCACGGCGGGGTGATGGATCACGCGCTGGCGCAGGGCAAGCTGGACGACGTGCCGCCGGCAATAGACCTGATCCACCAGCGCGGCATGCTGGCGGGCATCGCCGGGCACAACGTGCACGTCTTCGAGTGGGCCGAGGAGGTGGGGCTGCCGGTGGATTATTACATGTGCTGCTATTACAATCCCACCGACCGCGGCAGCCGCCCGGAGCATGTGCCCACCGCTGAGGAATATTATCTGGAAGAGCACCGCCAGGCGATGGTGGCGTGCATCGCGCGGCTTTCGAAGCCGGTGATCCACTACAAGATCATGGCCGCCGGACGCAACGATCCCGAGCAGGCCTTCGCCTTTGCCGCACGGCACATGCGCGCGAGCGACGCGGTCTGTGTGGGGGTCTATCCCAGGGACAAGGCCGAGATGGTGGCGGAGGATGTGGCGCTGGTGGAGAAGTATATGGGTGGGAAGTGAGGCGGGATTGGGAAGCGTGAAAAGTGATTCGTGAGAAGTGAAGAGTGAAGCCTAGATACCCGCTGTAGCAGGATGACAACTGAGGGCTGTCAGATGAAAGCTGACAGCCCTCTTTGCCTGTAACCGACAACTGATAACTGAAAACCGACAACCGACAACCGACAACCGATAACCAACCACCGACAACTGACAACCCTATGGACAAATACCGAAAATCCAACCGCGAGATGTGGGACGAATGGGTGGGCATCAATGCCCGCTCAGAGATGTATGATCTGGAAGGGTTCAAAGCCGGGCGCAAGGTGCTGCGCGGGCTGGAGGTGGAGGAGGTGGGCGAGGTGCAGGGCAAGACGCTGCTGCATCTGCAGTGCCACTTCGGGCAGGACACGCTCAACTGGGCGCGGCTGGGGGCGCAGGTGACGGGGGTGGATTTTTCGCCGGAGGGGATCAAGCTGGCGCGGGAATTGAGCGCGGAGCTGGGCATCCCGGCGCGCTTCATCTGCTGCGATCTCTACGATCTGCCGGGGCAGCTGGATGAGCAGTTCGATGTGGTGTTCACCTCGTACGGGGTGCTGACCTGGCTGTCGGACAAGCGGCGCTGGGCGCAGATCGCGGCGCGCTATGTGAAGCCTGGGGGAATGTTTTATATTGCCGAGATTCACCCGTTTGGGCTGGTGTTCGACGAGGCGGCGGAGCCGTTGCGCATAGCCTATCCATATTTTGACGCTGGGGTGATGGCATTCCCGGTGCAGGGTTCGTACGCCGACCCCACCGCCAAGACGCGCGCGACGACCTCCTACGAATGGGCCTACCCGCTGGGCGAGGTGGTGACCTGCTTGATCGAGGCCGGGCTGACCATCGAATTTCTGCACGAGTTCCCCTTCATCGGCTACCGCATGTTCCCGGCGATGGTGCAGGGCGAGGACGGCAACTGGCGGCTGCCGGGGGTTTCGCTGCCGCTGCTGTTTTCGATCCGGGCAAGAAAAGGGTGATCGGTGGTCGGTGATCGGTGATCGGTTTTCAGTTTTCGGTTTTTGGTTGAGGAGATGATCGGTACGGGCAACCACAAGGGGTACGGGTAACCACAAGGGGTACGGGTAACCACAAGGGGTATGGGTAACCACAAGGGGTA
>CAZCBJ010000237.1:0-3444 GCA_964496705.1 uncultured Anaerolineaceae bacterium
CACGTTCAGCATCGCGAACGACGTGGCGAAGTACTTCGCCATCATCCCGGCGGCGTTTGCGAGCACCTACCCGGAGCTCGGCACTCTGAACGTGATGGGGCTCCACTCGCCGCAGAGCGCGGTGCTCTCGGCTGTGATCTTCAACGCGCTCATCATCGTTGGGCTGATCCCGCTCGCATTGAGAGGGGTCGCTTATCGACCCGCGCCCGCCGCGCATCTCCTGCGAGGCAACCTGCTCGTGTACGGGCTCGGCGGGCTTGTCCTGCCGTTCCCGTTCATCAAGCTGATCGACCTGCTGCTCGGCTGGATGGGGGTGTAACCATGTCCCGTATAGCCAGGCCCCTTCTCGCCTTGCTGCTGCTCTTCACCGCTGGGCTCGGCCTCGTCTACCCGGCAGCTGTGACCGGGTTCGCCCGGCTCGCCTTCCCGTCGAAAGCCCGCGGGAGCATCGTCACGACCGAGCAGCGGGCCGTCGGATCCGTCCTTATCGGGCAGGAGTTCACCCGTCCCGACTACTTCTGGGGACGACCGTCGGCTACCGCTTTGACTGGCTACAATGCGTCCGCGTCCGCCGCGTCCAACCTCGGACCGTTGAATCCGGCGCTGAGGGAGGCCGCCAAGAGTCGCGCCCTTGCTCTGCGGCAGGCTGATCCGGGGAACACGCTCCCGATCCCGATCGACCTCGTCACCGCCTCGGCGAGCGGTCTCGACCCTCACATCTCGCCCGAGGCCGCTCTCTTTCAGGTCGGAAGGATCGCCCACGCACGCGGCCTGCCCGAAGAGAGCCTTCGCCGGCTCGTCGAAGAGCACGTGGAGAGTCGTTGGCCGGGCATGCTCGGCGAGCCCAGGGTGAACGTGTTGCTGCTCAACCTCACCCTGAAAGGCATGGCACAATGCAAGGAACAACGATAACCCTTGCCGCATGTTGAGAGTGGTCCACGATGGAGCGCGACAGACCAAATCCGGACTTGCTGCTCCGACGCGTGCAGGCCGAAGAAGAACGTGAGCAACGAGCCGCCCTGAAGATCTTCTTTGGCTACGCGCCAGGGGTCGGCAAGACCTACACGATGTTGGAGTCGGCCCTTCGCCTGAAGGCGCAGGGTGTCGATGTGGTGGTGGGGTGTGTCGAGACCCACGGCCGCGCCGAGACGGCGGCGCTCGTCGAGGGACTCGAGGTGCTCGCGCGCCGCGAGGTCAGCTACCGCAGCGCAATGCTGTCGGAGTTCGCCCTGGATCGGGCGTTGGCCCGGAAGCCCAGGGTGCTCCTGCTCGATGAGCTGGCGCACACCAACGCTCCTGGCAGCCGGCACAAGAAGCGGTGGCAAGACGTGCTCGAGCTACTCGAGGCCGGCATCGAGGTTCACACCACCCTCAACGTGCAGCACGTCGAGAGCCTGAACGACGTCATTTCGCAGATCACCTATGTCCGGGTCCGCGAGACGGTACCGGACTCGGTCTTGGAGCGCGCCGACGAGATCGAGCTGGTCGACCTGTCCCCGGATGAGCTTGCCGAGCGCCTCCGCGAGGGCAAGGTCTACCTCCCCGAGCAGGCCCGTCGAGCCGCTGATCACTTCTTCAAGCGCGGGAACCTGCTCGCCCTGCGCGAGCTGGCACTGAGGAGGGCCGCCGAGAGAATCGACGTTGACCTGAGAGCCCATCGCCGGGAACACGACATCGAGGCGACGTGGCCGACCGCGGAGAGGATTCTCGTCTGTGTGGGCGCGAGTCCGTCATCGGCGAAGATCCTACGCGGTGCGCGGCGGATGGCCGCGGGGTTGCGCGCGGAGTTGGTCGCCGCCTACGTTGATGCCCCCGACGCTCACCATGCCACCACGGTCGATCGGGATCGCCTGCGGTCGCACCTCAGGCTCGCGGAGTCGCTCGGGGCGGAGGTCGTCCGTCTCGTCGGCTCGCATGTGAGCGAGGAGATTCTCCGCTACGCCCGCGAACGCAACGTCACCCGCATTGTCATCGGCAAGCCGACGCACGCGAGGTGGAAGGACCTGCTCAAGGGCTCGATCGTCAACCAGCTCGTTCGCGACAGCGGCGACATCGAGGTCAACTTCATCTCGGGAGACGAGGCAGAGGCACCAAGCCGCCCGGTGCTCGAGCGGAAAGAGGGAGCCTCCACCCGCACCGGCATCGCGCTGGCGATCGCCCTCGTCGCGACGGCGACGGCTGCCGGTGCCCTCATTCGTTCCGTCGTCTCTCAGGCGGATCAGGTGATGGTCTACCTGCTCATCATCATGTTCGTCGCCTATCGCTACGGCCGACCGCCTTCCATTGTCGCGGCAGGCCTATCGGTCGCGACGTATAACTTCTTCTTCGTTCCGCCCTACTACACTTTCAGCGTGGAGAGCGAACGCCACCTCCTGACCTTCGGCGTGATGTTCGTCGTCGGAATCGTCATCAGCAGCCTGACGTCCCGACTGCGAGGCCAGGAACGCGGGGCGAGACTTCGCGAGGCCAGGACGTCGGCTCTGTATTCCCTCAGCCGCGAGCTCGCCGCCGCCAAGGACGAGGCACAGACAATGAAGGCTGCCGCCGCCCACGCGGCCAAGGCCTTCGGCGGTGACAGCTTCGTCCTTGTGAGCGATGCCACGGGCAACTTGACCGTGAAGGGTGCGAGCAACCCCGAGGTCACGCTGGACGAACAGGAGATGGCGGTTGCGCGGTGGGTCACGGAGCATGGGCGCCCAGCCGGCGTTGGGACCGACACGCTCCCCGGAACGCGGGTGAGCTGCTTCCCTGTCCAGGCAGGTGCGACGACCTTCGGAGCGCTGGCCGTGGTGGCGCCGTCCATCGAGCTGCTCGATGTCGAGCATCGTGGCTTTCTGGACGCCTTCTTGCGACAAGTCGCTCTCTCGATCGAGCGTGCCCGATTCACCGAGGAAGCCAGGGTCTCGGCGCTCAAGATTCGTACCGAGGAGACCCGCAGCGCCCTGCTCGGAGCCGTGTCTCATGATCTCCGCACGCCGCTCGGTGCCATCACCGGTGCGGGCACGGCCCTGCGCGAGGATCACGGCAAACTCGACCCCGCGCAGCGTCTTGAGCTCTGCGACACGATCTGCAGCGAGGCCGAGCGGATGGAGCGCCTGGTCGGGAACATCCTCGACATGGTGCGCCTCGAGTTGGGGGGCATCGTCCCCAAGCGCGAGTGGGTGCCCTTGGAGGACGCCGTCGGCTCGGCTCTCTCAAGGCTGGAGGTCAAGCTCGGCTCCCGCGAGGTTCATGTAAGCCTCCCCTCGAGGCTACCGCTTCTGTCGGTGGACCCGGTGCTATTCGAGCAAGTCTTCGTCAACCTCTTCGAGAACGCCATCAAACACGCCGGGCGGGAAACCCCGATCGAGGTTAGCGCGCGGATCGAGGACAAGACGCTCGTGGTCGAGGTTGCCGACCGCGGGCCGGGGCTTCCCATCGGCACCGAGCATCAGGTGTTTGAGA
>CAZCBJ010000237.1:3471-5758 GCA_964496705.1 uncultured Anaerolineaceae bacterium
GCCACCATGGACCAAGCGCTGCTGTCGGTCGCTCGCATCGTCGCCGCCCACGGCGGGACGATCTCTGCCGAGAACCGCGTCGGCGGCGGGGCTCTCTTCCGAATCACGTTGCCTGTTCCGGTAGGGGCGCCTGCTGTGCCCGAGGGAGGCCTGGAGGCGCCAGGTGAGGAAAGGAAGCCATGAGCGACCTCACCCCGCTGGTGCTGATCGTTGAGGACGAAACGCAGATGCTGCGGTTTCTCAGGACCGCGCTCGTCGCCCAAGACTACCGCGTTGTCGAGGCTGACACCTGCAAAGACGCCCTCGTCGCCGCCACGACCCATAACCCCGAGCTGGTCCTGCTGGACCTGGGCCTTCCGGACGGGGACGGCATCGACCTCACCCGTCAGATCCGGGAGTGGAGTCACGTGCCGATCATCGTGATTTCCGCCCGCGGCCGAGAAGGCGACAAGGTGGCCGCACTGGATGCCGGGGCCGACGACTACTTGACGAAGCCATTCGGGGTGAACGAGCTGTTGGCGCGGATGCGCGTCGCGCTGCGCCACGCTGCCATGGTCGGGACCGACACCTCGGCCACGGTTCTCGAGGTGCGGAGCGTCCGCGTCGATCAGGTTCGAAGGGAAGTGACGGTTGAAGGGCGCCAGGTTCACCTGACGCCCATCGAGTACCGGCTGCTTGTGCTGTTCGCCAAGAACGCGGGCAAGGTGCTCACACACAGACAGATCCTCAAGGAGGTCTGGGGACCGCCGTACGTCAATGAGACCCACTACCTGCGCGTGTTCATGACGCAGCTTCGGCAGAAGATCGAGGTAGACCCGGCGCGTCCGCGATTGGTCGTCACCGAGCCCGGCGTCGGCTATCGCATGAAAGACGCGTAGCCGCACGGCTATCGCCGCCAGGCCAGAACCGTGAGCCGCTCTGTCCGGAGTTCCGACTCTACGCCGCTCGATGTACAGGGATCTGGCCGGTCTCGTGTGCCTCCCAGACACGATCGAACCAGGCGTCGCGGGTCTTCGCCTCCACCTGGGCGCCCGCGATACGCGCCGAAGGTACGCGAAGCGCATGGTTCAAGGCCGTCCCGATGGCGACCGAGGAGCGGCGTGCCGGGCTTCGCGCCGAGACTACGGCTTGACCATCCCGTGCATCGTGAGCCAGCTCACGAAGGCACTGAACCAGCCCGTGCTGGTCGTGGTCTTCTTGTACATCCCGAAGCCGTGACCGCCCTGCTCGTAGAGGTGGAACTCGACGGGTTTCTTGGCGGCACGCCAGCTGTCAATCAAACCGAACGAGCCGTTGCCGAAGAGGGGATCGTCGGCGGCAAGCGCCACGAACATCGGCGGAGCGTCCGCGGGAACCGTCACCGCGGCCATCGGACCGTAGATGAGTCCGATGAAGGCCGGCTTGGCGTCCTGTCCGCCGAGCTCGGTCGCCAGGGTCAGCATGGCGCCGGCAGAGAAGCCGACCATGCCGATGCGGTTCGGATCGATCTTCCACTCGGCGGCGCGGCGCCGAATGAGCGCGAACGCGGCACGGGAATCTTCGAGCTGCGGCGCGAGGCCGGCCCACCGCTGCTGCGGATCGGGCGGCGACGCCGGGCGCGGGCGCGCGGCGCCCGAGAACATCTCCTTCATCGAACGTTCGAACCCGTCCATGTCCGCCGGGGTCTGGGTCAGCCGGTACTTGAGCACGAAGGCGGCCACGCCCCGCTGGGCCAGCGCTCGGGCGACGTCCCAGCCTTCGTTCTCCATCGACAGGGTCCTGAAGCCGCCGCCCGGGGCCACGATGACGGCGGCGCCGCTGGCTTTCGCCGGGTCGGGCAGAAACGGCGTGATCGTCGCCACCGTGACGTTGCGGGCGAACATGCTGCCGTATTGCGAGTGCCACGACTCCTGGGTCTTCGCGTCGGGGAGCGGAGCGGTGCCAAGCTCGATCGCATGCGGCTGAGCGGGGGTGGCGATCGGTGTCATCTTGTCGTTCTGCCGCGCCAGCGCTGGCGCCGCGCATGAGCAGGCCGCGACCAGGATCGCCGCCCGGAACAGGCTGGACCGTGGGGACAGGAGTGTCGAATACATCATCATGGCTGTTGGAATCCTCCTGGGGACTGCCGGTACGTTCCCGGAGTCCGGGTCACCTCCGCCGGTACGTCGCTGACGACAGCCAGTGGCGCCGGCGGGCGCCATGGAGTATAGGCGATTCCAGTGGTGGTCGCGCGATGGCGGGTGAACCAGCGTCCGCAGGACACACTCCGCCTTCAATGAACGAAGCCCAGCGTGGACACGCCCTGCAT
>CAZCBJ010000238.1:0-5737 GCA_964496705.1 uncultured Anaerolineaceae bacterium
CTGAAGCTGCGCATACTGGGCGAGATGCACGGACAGTTGATTTATTACGAGCGCCCGGACAGCGACGCGCCGAAGCGTTCGGATTATTTCATTCATACAACCGATCGTCCCGCCGAGTTACAGGATGTCCTGGCAAAGGCGCTGGGGGTGAGGGGCACGGTGCGCAAGACGCGCTCCTTGTATTTGGTTGGCAATACGCGCATCCATCTCGATCAGGTGGAAGGATTGGGGACTTTCATGGAACTGGAAGTGATGTTGGCAGATGGGCAGAGTGTGACAGAAGGGGAGAAGACTGCCGCGGAGCTGATGGCCCGGCTGGGAGTGGCCGAGCAAGACTTGATCCGCGGGGCTTACATGGATTTATTGGAAGGGAAGGTCTGATGGATAGATTTCAACGCAACCTGGGCAGGCGTTGAATCTTCCACAGGATAGCGGGAAGCAGGCGCATCTTCTGCCAGGCGCTGGTATGGGCGCGCTTGTTATTCACCTGGTAGTGGAGGCGCTCGATTTCATCCAGAATGGCAGCATAGAGCAAGGCTGCCGCGCCAACTGCAGGTCGGGCAGCCGGGTGCAGCAGGTTGATGCCAGGCAGCGATTGCGCGTATAAATCCCGGGCGCGTTGGATTTCAAAGCGCATGAGCTGGATGAATCGTTCATCAAATACGCGTTGCTCCACATCTTCCAGACTGAGGTCAAAACGCTGCAAATCCTCAAGGGGCAAGTACACCCGCCCGCGATCCAGATCCTCACCCACATCCCTCAGGATGTTGGTGAGCTGCAGCGCCATGTCGAGCTGGATGGCGAATGGTGTAGCCTGTTCAAAGCTGACGCCCTTCGCCAGGCCAATGATGGGAATGGAGAGCAAGCCGACCGTGGAAGCTACGTGATAGCAATAAAGCTGCAGATCATTCCAGGTCTGAAAAGGACTGAATTCCAAGTCCATGCGCACACCGTCAATCAATTCCTGCTCATACTGCGGGTTCACACCGTACTGATCGCGCACGCAAGCCCATAACAGCAAGGTGGGGTGGTCCTGTTCAGCGCACGGCCGCTTGACCAGCGACTGCCAGTTTTCCACATCGGCCATCGTAGCTTCCCGCCGGTCAACCAGGTCGTCGGTTTCACGGCAGAAGGCGTACAGCGCGCGAATGGCTGCACGCGGTGCTTCGGGAAGTAACCCGGTGGCAAAGAAAAAGGTCTTGGAATGTTTACGGATGATCCGCTCGTTTTCAACTCGCGCGATCGGATTGTTGAGAAAGACGCTCATCATGAAATCCGAGTGTGTGTTCATACCAATAATTCCGATTTCAGGAAACACAATTGTGCAGGAGTGGTCATTTTTACCCGCTGCCCTCGATCAGGTTTTCGGCGATGATCGAGGAAGACAACACGCCCGGCAGGCCCGCGCCCGGATGGGTACCGGCGCCCACAAAATAAAGGTTGTCATATTCCTCAGAACGGTTGTGGGGTCGGAACCAGGCAGACTGGGTCAGAATGGGCTGCACCGAGAAGGCTGCGCCCTGGTAGCTGTTCAATACGCCTTGAAAATGCAGGGGGTCGATATAATGCTCAGCCACCAGGTTGGCCCGCAAATCTGGCAGATAATTTTCTTCGAGGAATTGCATGATGCGGTCGCGATAGGGGCGCGCAGCCTTGTTCCAATCGATATCCGCAGTCAGATTGGGAATGGGAGAAAGCACATAGAAGGTTTCGCAGCCCTCGGGCGCTATGGACGGATCGGTGAGGGTGGGCATGTGCAGGGAAAGCGAAAAGTCATCCGCCAGCACTTTGCGGTTGAAGATATCATTGAGCAGACCTTTGTAGCGTTCGCTGAGGATGATGTTGTGGTGGGCCAGCTTGGAATCCAGATAGCGGCGCTTGGTGCCAAAGTAGATCACGAACAACGACATGCTGTATTTCAAGTTGGAGGTATAGGTGTACATCCATTTATGCCTGGGGAGCAGGTTGCGGTAAGTGTAGGCCACCTCGGCGTTGGAAACCACCCCATCGGCACGCTGCAGACTGCCGTCTGCCAGGCGCACCCCGGCCACCTTGCGCCCTTCGCTGGCGATCTCAACCACCTCGCTGTTGAGATGGATTTTACCGCCCAGCTCGGTGAATAATCTGGACAGCGCATTCACGATGGCGCCTGTTCCGCCCAGCGCATAGAACACACCCCATTCACGTTCGAGGGAATGAATCATGGCGTAAATGCTGGTCGAGTCAAACGGGTTGCCTCCCACCAGCAAGGGGTGGAAAGAGAACACGCGGCGCAGGAAATCATCTTTCACAAATTGCGAAACGTACTGGTAAACGCTCAGATAGGATTGCAAGCGGATCAAGTCCGGAGCGATGCGCAGCATATCGCTGATGTGCAGGAAAGGCTTGTCAGCCAGTTCAATAAAGCCTTTTTCAAAAATGGCGCGGGTGGTGGCGATGAAGCGGGCGTAGCTCTCCACATCTGCCGGGTTGCGTTGCGCGATCTGCTGGCTAATGAATTGGGGATCGTTGTTGTAATCAAATGCTTGACCGGTGTGGTCGAAGATGCGGTAGAAGGGGTTGACCGGGACGAACTTGACATAATCCTCGCGTTTTTTCCCCGCTGCGGCGAAGATGTCATCGAACATGAACGGGGCAGTGATGACGGTGGGGCCGCCATCGAATTTGAAGCCGTTGATTTCGTATAGATAACCGCGCCCGCCCAGTTTGTCGCGTTTTTCATAGATCACCACTTCGTGGCCGCGCGCCGCCAGCCGGCAGGCTGCTCCCAGTCCGCCAAAGCCGCTGCCTATCACTATGATTTTCTTTTTCATACAACTCTCCCGAACTGGATGTGTGCTGGGTAGTATAACTGGTTTTTATGGCTGGCTGATTGTCTCTGGTGGGGCAGCATGTCCTGTCAGGAACATCGGCCTGGCGCTAATCACATAACGCCAAATATGTTATGAAAAGAAAAGCCCGCACAAAGGCGCTGAAGACGCCTGGCGCCGAGCTGTCCAATCTCTCGATCGACACACCCCCCGACGAAGCTACGGGGATATTTCCGCCGGTCAAGCCCGCCAGAGCGCGGGCGATGTGCAGCGCGGTCAGGCTCTGCGCAAAGCCCAGCAGCACAAATCCGAGCAGATGCCGAAAATGCTGATCAATAAAACCGGACGACGCCCGTATTTATCCGAAAGTCGGCCTAAAACTGGCGCGCCGACCAACTGGGTCAGCGCGTAAACCGCCACCAGCAGTCCAATCGCGGTGGCAGATGCTCCGAATTGCTCAGCGTAAAGAGCAGCAGCGGCAGAATCAGGCTAAAACCCAGCAGGTCGATGAACACGATCAAAAAAATGCTCAATCGCAGTCTTTGTTCATCTGAATTTATCGATGCTGGAGCAGGATTTTTTCGATGGCCTGGATGGCTTCCGGCAGCGGGTGGTTGATGTAGACGGCTTTTATTTTCTCTGGCAAACGCAGCGTATGAAAAGCCGTGCCGCCCAGCACCAGATGAGGGCGAGGTTCGGGAAACCGTTCCAATACTCTATCAAGATCGACCAGCCTGTTGGCGTTTTCGACCCGCGTGGCAGAAAACATCAGCAGACTGGGATTCAACGGCAGCAACTTTTCCTCATAGCGATCCAGCGGCAAATCCATGCCCAGGTATTTAACGTCCCATCCCCGCCAGCGCAGTGAAGTGATCAGCATCAGCAGTCCAATTTGGTGTGTTTCACCGGGCGCGCAGGCTGCAATGATCACCTGCCGATGGATGGGTGCGCCGGCTGCTGAGATCATATTCATCAGATGCTGCATGCAAAAATGTGATGCGAAATGTTCCACCGTAATGGGAAGCTCACCGCGATGCCAGGCTTCGCCCAACTCGACCAGCACCGGCTGCATTAATTTTTCCAAAACCTCGTCCATTGGATACAACGAAAAAGCGCGTCGAAGCGTATCTGAGGCGCGCTGATCGTCCAGTTTGATCAGTGACTGTGAAAACTCTCCCTGCAAATGATCCAGCGAAGCATACTGCGCAGGAGGCGTCTGGACGCTCGTATGATGCGCAGGATCTGTGCCTGCCGCGCGCAGTTCCTGCAAGTATTCGACCGCCCGGCTGATGCTCATCCCGGCCTCAATCTGAGTTTTCAGCCAGCGCAAGGTCAATAAATCGTATTCAGAGTACAGCCGATATCCCTGTTGACCGCGTTGGGGAGTGGGCAGGCCGTAGCGACGCTCCCAGGCGCGCAATGTAACCGGTAATAATCCCACAATCTTTGAAATCGCTTTGATATTGTAGATCGGCGTATTTGAATTTCGGTTCTTGGTAAAAGCTTCCATTCTTGTTCCTTGATCATAAAAATAATTAAATCATCTTAGCATGCAGCATGGGCGTTGTCCATTCTTTGTATAAAGTGTTGTGGATCAAGCCGAAGCGAGGTCTCGCTCCTGTAAAGAAGAATCAGAGGGGCTGGGTTATAATTATTTCATGGCGCTGGATGATGAATTAACCCAGGTGACTGCTGCCAGACAGGGAGACCTGGATGCGTTCAACGCCCTGGTACTGCACTACCAGGAGCTGGTTTTCAATGTGGCTTTCCGCATTCTGACCGATGCAGCTGCGGCGGAAGATGCCTCGCAAACCGCATTCCTGTCCGCTTACCGGCACCTGCCCGAGTTCCGCGGTGGCTCATTCCGTGCCTGGCTGCTGCGCATGGTGACCAACACCTGCTACGATGAGCTGCGCCGGCGCAAGCGGCGCCCCACCACCCCGCTGGAACCGCTGGACAACCAGGATGGAGAAGAAATTGAGTCGCCTGCCTGGCTGGCGGATGACGGACCCGGGCCTGAGGAATTGGTGGATCAGAAAGAACTGGAACACGCCATCCAACATTGCCTGGATGATTTGCCGGCGGACTTCAAAGTGGTGGTGGTCCTGGTGGATGTGGAAGGCTTGGATTATCTCGAAGTCTCCCAATCGGTGGGAAAACCACTGGGGACGATTAAGAGCCGCCTGGCGCGCGCCAGGTTGCGCCTGCGCGACTGCCTGCAGGGGTTCTGGGAACTTTTGCCCGCGCAATTCCGTCTGAAATTCGAGGAACGCGAATGAAGACGCAGCCTACACCCCGCATCTGGCAGCAGCTCTCGGATTACCTCGATGGGCAGTTGCCTGCTCGAGAGGTGGAACGCATGGAGCGAAATTTGCGTTCTCAACCTGAGCTGAGGGCGGGGTTGGCGGAACTGCAGCGCACGAAATACATGCTGCGCCGCCTGCCGCGCCGTAAGGTGCCGCACAATTTCACCCTCACCCGCGCCATGGCTGCCGAAGCCGCCCGTGGGCGCACACCCTGGTACCGCGTTTTGGGGGCGACTTCCGGGCTGGCTGCCGTCCTGAGCATCTGTCTATTTCTGTTCCAGTTGCTCCCATTGGGGGCCATGGCCCCAGCCATGCCCGCAGCTGCGCCGATGGAAAAGGCCATGGAAATGGCTCAAGATACGCAGGCGACATCTCCACCGATTATCCAATGGGGTGAGCAGGAGGCCGAAGGCATCGGCGGTGGAGACGTTGATGGGCCTGCTCCCATGCGCGTGTTGGAGCAGCCTGCGGCTTCCGGACCCGAAATCATCGTCGAGGAGACACAAGTGATTGTCGAGGTAACCAGGGAAGTCGAGGTGCAGCCGACCGAGATCCCCGCAGAAATAACCAATTTCGCGCTGACAGCCACGCCGGTGCCTGCCGCCAAGGCGATCGAAGAAC
>CAZCBJ010000239.1:0-5718 GCA_964496705.1 uncultured Anaerolineaceae bacterium
ATTGATTGATTAAGTTGATTGCTTGACAGACCCGCTCAGGGAATCACCGCCCCGTGAGTCACTTCGCTGGCAATACATATAGCGAATTCTCTGACCGACTCACTCAGAGAATCAACTTTTTATTGCGGCGGAGGGAAGTTGTAGAACGGCTCGATTATCTGGTTGGCGTAATCCAGGCCACGCTGACAGTCCTCGTCTTCGACATACTTGGTGAACAACTTCCAGTCCACCTTTTTATCTTCGTACTCATACGCCTTGCCGATGGCATTGTATAAGCAGGTCGGCCCGACATTGTAATTGAACAGGGTCAGCTTCCAGATCATCGGATAATCCACCACCACCTCGGGACTCTTCGCGGTGGCGTTGACCACCACCTGGGCAGTCTGGCGGCAGATGGCCAGCAGCGCATGTGACAGATAGAAGATGCTGCGGTTGGCCTTGGCCTCGTCGATGCCCAACTCGCAGGTGGGACAGGTGGCGGCCATCAGACCCAGGAAAGCGCCAATCATCAGATCATCCACCGGCTGCTGCTGGCAATTGCCGCCGTAGGCGATATTGCAGGCTTCCTGATAGAGGATCGGGCTCCAGTTGAGCGCAGCGTGGGCGCCCAGGTAGGTCATGTGCCCCAGACCGTAATGGAACCCAAACTGTCCGGGCCAAAACTGGCTCTCGTAGCGGATCAACTGCTTGAGCATCACCGGAGGAACGCCGGCTTCTTTGAAGCCGTTGAGGATGGCCTCGTCGAACATATTTTGGATGCGCACCACGGCGGGCTTGGCGGCCGCCAGCCCGCAGGCGTTGGCATAACCGTAAAGCCCCAATCCGCCCGCCGGGCAGGATTTGGCATCCACGTAGCCGTTGGAGATCAACTGGGCGGCCAGGTAGCCGTAATTGACCTCGGTGCGCAGCTCACTGGCCGACAGGGGAACATACAGCCAATGCATCTCTGCATCAGGAATTTCCGGGCGGCTCAGACAAATGGAACCCGTCACCGCAGCGGGCAAACCAGGCTGCGCCGGGGCAGCCTTGACCTGTCCCTTAATAGGCAAAAATCCCCCCACCATCAGCAGAAGGACCATGATCAACGCAACTTGTGTGGGTCGAGGATTCCCCTGCATCAATTGCTTTCCACGAACGAGATTTTTAATACTGCTATACTATACACTGAATCGGGCAATTGGACAATACCTCCAAGATTAGAAAATGGCCAGCCATCTACCCAAAAACGGCCCCCAGCCGGCGCGCCAGGTCCACCCGGTCAATCACATCCACCGCGTCAACAAACTGGTTGACCGAGCCGACCCCGGCAGGCAGTGCGCGTACATCAGCATCCTCGACTGCCGCCAACAGCGCAGCCGCGATGGCGCCCGCCCCCACCACCCGGAAGGGTCGGTCGAAGAAATCGCCGATCGAAGTATCCTGCGGCGGGGTGAGTCCCAACGCGTTGTGCGCTTCGGCCGCGCGCTGATAAGCATCCGCCAGATGCTGCTGGCGCTCCTGCCAGGTTTCGGCGCGCAGCGCCGCCCCCAGCAGCGGTGCCAGCTCTGCGCTGCCCGGCAGGCGCAGGAAGGCGCTGCCGAACCACTTGCTGTATGGACGGTAATGCCGCGCCATTAAAAACCAAACATGCATCACATACTGACACAACCGCGCAGTCAGGATGCGCGAACCGAGGTCGTCACCCACACTGCCCGCCCGCCCCACGAAAGGCTGCTCCTGGTCAACCTTGCTCCACTGCGCCGCCAGGATGTACAGCCAAACATCGCGCGGATAATAAGCCAGCTTGCACCTCACCGCCTCCAATCCCAGATCGTCGCGAAACACGCCGCCGCTGGTCACCGCCAGCAGACGGTGCTCCTCAAAAGTGAGCCAGTCGCGCAGTCCCACCTCCCCGCGCGGATCGATGCCCAGATACGCCCGGAGATAGCCGGACAGGGTGACAATCTCCACCGCGTGGTTGACCGGCCCGGATTGTATCGGCTGCTGCCAGTAAGTGCCCAGGTCTCCAGGGATCTGGCTGGGGGCGGAATAGTTGGTTGAATAACCGTAAAAAGAGAGGGGCAGGTGCTGGCGCAGCGCAGCGTCCACCTGCGGGCTGAGCCGGGGGTTGTCTTCCTCGCGCAGAAACAGCACCAGGCGCGGACCCCAGCAGTGATCTGTGGACATCTCGGTGTCCAGCCCAATCACGTCCGAGCCGAATCCGATCAACGCGGCGCTGTGCGGCAAGCCGGGGAAGTGGGAGTCGAGCAGCGGACCCACCGCCTCGCGGTAGAACAGTTCACTCAGGCGCAGACCAGGGATGAAATCAGGCATGCGTTTATTCCAGGCGGACAAAGCGCTGATTCTCGGTGCTGTCATCCACCAGCGGCTGGAAAACCAGCACCAGACCCCTGGCTACGCTGCGCACCTGGAGCAGGACCCAGCCCTCGGCTGTGCCGCCGGGGTAGAGGCCGACATCCAGGATGGGTTCCGGCGGGACGGCGTTGCCGTAATCGCTGATAAAACCCTCGTTGTCCAGCGTGCTGAAATAGAAGCTGTCGATGCGCTCGGGGCGGTCGGCGGTGCCGATGTAACGCGCCTGCACGCGCAACAGCAGGTATTGCATGCCGTCGGCCGGCACGGGATTATCCAACCACACCTGGCGCAGGCGCTCCATGGCCGCCTCACCGCGCAGCAGCTCCAGCATGCTCACCTCCCAGTTGCGGGTCACCAGGCGGTCGCTGAACCGAGCCGGACGATCCGCCTCCACCCCCAGATCGGTGGGGCGAATGGCAGCCAGTTGCGGATCAACAAAGATGGCAGCGCCGTCATCCAGCGCGATGTAGCGGTAGCGGTCTTCATCGAAGTTGGCCATCTCGTTGACCACCAGCATCAGGTTTTTCTCCTCTTTGCCGGCCAGGTATACCGCCCAGCCTTCCGTCTGCTGACCGCTGGTCAATTCGGCGTACAGCTCATCCCCGGGCGCGTCCACCAGCATGGCTTCGTACACCTGCAGACGGCTGCCGGTCAACTCAAAGTCAAATGCCATGATGGCGTGCATATCCTGGTCGGGATAAGTGCACTTGACCCGCAGCCTGGCCATCACATATTCCTGGTCTGCGCCCGGCTCTTCATTAAGAGGGTTGGCATCCTGCAATATTCTCCAGGCGGCATCGCCGCGCCGGTATTCGAGCACCTGCACATCCCAGTTGGGCGCCGGGACCAACGCGCTGCGCGGGAAGGGGTTGCTGCGTCCCATGCCGAGCGCGGAGGGGGTGGGCGACAGAATCTGCGCGGGATAGGTCTCGCTGGGTCGCGGGGTAAGGGTTTCCGTCGGGCTTTCCAACACCGCCGGTGTGGCGGTGTCGCTGGGATAGGGATGGGTGCTGGTGGGACGGGCGGGCGTGGGCGAGCGGGCGATGGAGGTCCAGGTGGGCAGCCGGCTCTGCGTGGGGGTGGAAGGATCGGTGGTGGCCGTCGGCGTGTCAGCCGGGCGACCCAATCCAAAGGGCAGCCGGCAGGCAGATAGAACCAACAGAAGAATGATCAGCGCCAGCAGCGCAGCGCTGTGGGAGACAGGTTTCATGGATAGGGCGGCTCAGCTCTTGGGCAGTTCCGAGGTGCAATTGGGGCAGCGCAAAGCCTGGATGGGGATGGCGGTGCAGCAGAACGGGCAATCCTTGGTGGTGGGCGCAGGTTCCGGCGCCGGTCTTCTCATCCTGTTGACCCAGCGCACCAGCAAAAAGATGGCGAACGACACAACGATGAAATCAATGATGGTGTTGAGAAACACACCGTAGTTCAACGTGGCCGCGCCAGCTTCCTTTGCAGCCGCCAGGGTGGCAAATGGCGTGCCGGACAGATTGATGAACAGATTGGAAAAATCCACCTTGCCCAGCAGCAGGCCAATGGGCGGCATGATGATGTCATTGACCAACGAGGTGATGATCTTGCCAAACGCTCCGCCGATGATCAGACCAACGGCCAGATCAATCACGTTCCCGCGCATGGCGAATTCCTTGAACTCTTTCAACATGGCAGCCTCCTTTGATGGGTTATATCTATTTTACTCCAAGCCGACGGGTTCCGGACGCTTTTCCGCCACATGGATGCGCGAGAGCGCCAACAGCGCGAACAGGTTAAAGACCACTGCCGCTGCGGCGTTTGCCGGCAATCCCCAGGTAAACAGGAAAGGCGCCAACCCCGAGCCCAGCGCCCTGCCAATCGCAAAAGCGGTGATGTTGAAGCCCAGCAGCGTGGCGCGAGACTCGGGCATCACCTCCGAAGCCATCGGCAAGCTGCTGACAATGGCAAACTCAAAGGTCAGGAAGAACAGACCCAATCCAATCAGGGCGCTCCACAACTGGGCGCCCATCCAGGGCAGCATCAGCGCCACCAGCGCGTTGGCCAGCACACCGATCATGGTCGAGCGCCGCTTGCCCAGGCGGTCAACCAACAGCGCGGTGAGCAGTTCTGCGGCCAGTTCGGCAACGCCGATCACCGCGGCAGCCGCACCCAGCGCGGCAACCTTTAAGCCAAACTGCCCTTCCATCCACACCCCAAAGACGACATTGATCACCTCGTTGGCGCTGGTGAACGAGGCGCTGAGCGCCAACATGGCCAGCGCGGAAGGATGCGCCAGCAACCTGCGAAAACTCTGCCAGGTGCTCTCCCTGCCCGCGGCTGTCGGTTTGCCGGCCGGCACCAGCCAGGCAACCAGCCCAAACCCGCCCAACGCCAACAGCGCCACGACGGCATACGGCGACTGCCAACCCAGACGGTTGATCAACAGGCCGACCAGCGGCATGCCAATAATGAAACTGAGCGCCCAGCTCAGCTCGGTCATCGCCAACGACTGGCCGCGTTGGTGATAGGCGATATGGTCGCCCAGATACGCCTGCATGGCGGGCACGTAGGTGAAAACACCCAGAAAGCCCAGGGCGGTAGCGGCGAAAAACACCCCATAAACCGGCCGGAGCGCCACCGCGCCTGCCGCCAGGATGAACATCCCCAATCCCAGCAGGAGGCTGAACTTGCGCCCGCGCCGGTCGGCGAGCGGCGAAAGGAAGGGGATCAGCACACCTGAAAGCTGCCGGACGGTCAAAGCCAACGTGATCTGAGTCAGCTCCACGCCCATACCGCGCGCAAAAACCGCCAGGAATGGATAAATCATGCGGCTGGCGATGTTCATCACCAGGCGCACAATGGTGAACAAGATCACCTGGTCGCGCATCGACAGCGGTGGGCGGTCTGCGGACATGCGCCCGATTATACCCTCACCCATACGGACAGGCTATAATAACGGCATGTTCAAATGTCTGCACCAGGACAGCGGCGCGGAAATTATCATCCTGCAGCCAGAATGGCACGGCCGGCTGGATGTGCTGCGTCTGATGGACCGTGGGGACGAGCTGGTCTGCCAGGGCTGCCGCCAGCCGGTGCGCGTGCGGCGCGGCTCAGCGCGGCGGCGGGCGCATTTTGCCCATAAACACCTCAAGGGCTGCCTGTACGGCAGCCAGTCGCCCGAAATTCTGGCAGCTCGGGCCGCGCTGTTCGATTGGCTTTCTGCTCAATACCCCGGCCGGGTGGACCTGGAACGAGCGGCGCCCGGCGCAGACCTGCCCCGCCCGCTGGACTGCTGGGTGGACACGCCGCAGGGGCCGTTTGCCTGCTGGATCATCGAGGGCAGTCTGAAACTGGCCGCGCGCGAACGCATTCAGGCTGGCTTTCAGATGGTCG
>CAZCBJ010000240.1:0-2147 GCA_964496705.1 uncultured Anaerolineaceae bacterium
CAGCACCCCCGGCAATCCAGATTGGACTGTCGAGGTCATTCCCGCCAGCGGGGCCTTTAACAGCATGAGCAACCGTCATCTCAGTCTGGATGCCAGCAGCCTTCCTCATCTCGCTTTCGGGGGCGATAGGCTACTTTATGCCCGCCACGACGGATTTTCCTGGCAGATTGAGATTGTGGACAGCATATCCGGTGTTAATCTCGGCGCGAATGCCTCGCTGGCTCTGGATTCGAATAACCTACCGCATATCAGCTATTACGACAGCACCAATAAACGCCTCAAATATGCGCAGAAGATCAACGACGCCTGGCAGGTCACAACCGTGGACAATGCCCTCAAAGCCGGCGTATTCACCTCGATTGTGGTGGATGGCAATAACCATCCTCACATCGCCTATTTCGATGACAACACAGACGATCTGAAATATGCGCGCTGGACCGGCAGCGAGTGGACGATTGCGGTGGTTGACTCGAGCAACATCACTGGCTTCTACCCATCCATCGCCTTGACCAGAGCCGGGCAGCCGCGCATTGCTTATTACGATTTTACCAACGCCGATCTGCGGCTGGCTTCCTGGAACGGCGCCGGTTGGCAATTGACATTGGTTTCAGCGGAGGGTTCCACCGGCTTGTATCCTTCTCTCGCTCTGGATGCTGATGATCGGGCCTGGATTGCCTACTACAACAGCAGCAACCAGGATCTGATGCTCGCCCAACCGAGCGGCAGCACCTGGTCCATCAGTGTGGTCGATTCCACCGGCACGGTGGGGCTGTATCCATCTCTGCGGCTCTCTTCAACCGGCGCGTGTAGGATTACTTATTATGATCAATCCAATGGCGATCTCAAACTGGCAGCCCGGGACGGCTCAAACTGGATCATCGAAACCGTGGATTCCAACGCTAACACGGGGTTATTTACCTCATTGGCGCTGGATGGGAACGATCTGGCCGTTGTCAGCTACTATGACTCGACAGCCCGGCAAATGAAATTCGCCAGGCGCCTTCGCTGACGCTTGTGTGATAAAATAGCCCTTCTATACGCCGTCATTGCCCCGGGATCCTATGCACCATATTGCTGAACGTATACGCAACGCCAGCGCTCAATATCCGCGTCAGTTCTGGCTGTTGTTCTGGGGGGTGATGCTCAGCAGCACCGGCGCCAGCATGATCTGGCCGTTCATCATGCTGTATGCCACCAAAGTTCTGGGCATCCCCCTCTCAACCGCAACCACCATGATGACCCTCAACTCCGTTGCCGCCATTCTGGCCGCAATCGTCTCCGGTCAGATCGCTGACCGCGTGGGGCGTAAAGGGGTCATGGTTGCCAGCCTGCTGCTCAACAGCCTGGGCTTCATTCTGATGAGCCAGGCCACCAGCTATTATGCGCTGGCACTGGCGATGATCATTCGCGGTGCATGCAATCCCCTATATCAGGTTGGTTCGGACGCCATGATGGCCGACCTGGTGCCAGCCGAAAAACGGGTGGATGCTTATTCGTTGCTGCGCACCAGCAACAATGCCGGCATCGCCATTGGCCCGGTGATCGGCGGTTTCCTGACCGGTTCATCTTACACCATAGCCTTCTTCGCCGCCGCCGCCTGCATGGCGCTGTACGGCATCCTGATGCTGGTTATCGGTCGTGAAACTTTACCGACCAAAGCCGACCAGACGACCGCATCCGAGGCTCTGGGCGGGTACGCAGAAATCACCAGGGACAGGTCTTTCATCGCATTCACGTTGATCACTTCAATCACCATGCTGACCGCCTCGATCATGTGGATTTTATTGGGGGTTTACGCGCAGAACCAGTTCGGTGTAAAGGAATCTCAATACGGATTTATCCCCATGACCAACGCACTCATGGTGGTTCTGTTGCAATTCGCCGTCACCCAATGGACCAAACACCGCCCGCCCATCTGGATGATGGCACTGGGCACACTTTTCTATGCGTTTGGGGTGGGCAGTGTGGCGGTTGGACAGGGCTTCTGGGCATTCTGGGTCAGCATGGTGGTGATGACCATCGGCGAGCTGATCATCACCCCCACCGGCACCACCTGGGTGGCCAATCGCGCTCCAGCGGACATGCGCGGTCGCTACATGAGCATCTACGGTCTCACCTGGGCCATCGCCTCGGGAATCGGGCCGGTC
>CAZCBJ010000240.1:2158-5661 GCA_964496705.1 uncultured Anaerolineaceae bacterium
ACCTGCTGGGACCCACAGCCACCTGGTATGGAGCATTTATCATCGGTCTGCTGAGCGCGCTGAGTTTCAGTTTCATGGCGCTGATCCGCAAACGCAAGACTCAACCCATCGTCTGATCTTCCTCTCCCGCTGCATCTTTGAGGGCCTTGCGCCGTCTGCGATAAGTGATGATCGCCCAATCGCCCTGCGCAGGGCGGTTTTCGGTGTCGCGCAGCACGGGCAACCGTCATGGCTTTGCAGATTACCCCATTGCGACCCGCAGATCATTTTTCTTCCTGTTTGCTCGCGCGATAAGCTTGCATAGCTCGCTGATATACCTGAACAACCCGCTCTTTTGCAGCAGCGTGAACCACAATCGGATGTGGGTAGTCCCTGCCGATCCGGCAGCCAGCCAGAGACTGCTCTTCCTCGGGCATCAGCCAGGGGGAATGGATGAACTCCTGCTTTACCTTTCGCAATTCCGGAACCCAACGGCGCACGTAATTACCGGCAGAATCGTGTTTTTGACCCTGGGAAACCGGGTTGAACACGCGGAAGTACGGCGCCGCATCGGTCCCCACCCCCGCCGTCCATTGCCAGCCGCCGTTGTTGGTCGCCGGGTCGCCGTCCACCAAATGCTGCATGAACCACGCCTCTCCCTCCTGCCAGTTGATCAGCAGGTCCTTGACCAAAAATGAAGCCACGATCATCCTTGCCCGGTTGTGCATCCATCCGGTCTCTCGCAACTGGCGCATGGCAGCGTCCACCACCGGATAGCCAGTCAAACCATCCCGCCAGGCATTTAGATCAGCCGGCGAATCCCGCCACGGTATGCTGCGGAAAGCAGGATTGAAGGCGTCCTTCAACACATGTGGAAAATGGTACAGGATCGACTGGTAGAAATCGCGCCAGATCAACTCATTCACCCATGTCTCACACCCCAAAATGGCCTCTTCATCCCTGGCCGATTGGACTGCCTGCCGCGCAGAGAGGAGCGCCTCGCGCGCCGAGATCATCCCAAAACGCATATACGGCGAAAGTACAGATGTTCCCTCGCCATCCAGAAGGTTGCGCCCCTCGCGATATTGGTAAATCGGACCGTTTATAAAGGTCTGCAGCCGCCGGCGCGCCTCTTTCTGCCCGGGAATGAACATTGCGGTTGGCCGCGAATCCTCCCAAGGCTCAGAGAAGATGCGCGGAGAAGACCGAAATTGGGGCAAGGGGAGGTTGTGCACCTCAGAGGGCTGCGGCAGCGCCTTCCATGCCTTACTGAATGGGGTGAAGACGGTATAGGGAGAGCCGTCCGCTTTGCGCACCAGCGCAGGGTGAATCAAAGAGATGCCCTGTACCAGGATGAGCCGAAAAGATTCTGACACCTGACGGTCCCGGCTGCGCGCATAAGGAGAATAATCTTCTTCTGCAAAAATTTTCTGGATCACGATTTCTGCAGATAACCCTGTAAAAACATCCACCGGTCTGCCGGAGCGGATGACCAGTTGGCTGCCCTGCGAGAGCAAATCTTCCTGAAGCCTCCTGATGCCGGAAAACAGGAAATTTTGTCGATTTTGGGCTGGCAAACGGTTAAGCGCTGGGTCACGGATGAACAATGGCAGGACCGGAAGACCAGCCTGTAGTGCAGTCATCAACGTCGGATTATCTTCGATCCGCAGGTCGCGGCGGATCCACCAAATATTAACGGGAGAATGCATGGATACCTCCCAAACAAAAGGCCGCCCGGATGGGCGACCTTCGGTTGGCGCTGCAGCTTCCTTCAGGATAAACCGAGGAGGGATGCTGCAGCGCTGTGTAAATTACTACTGTCACACATTTTTAGCACCACCTCCTCTTCTTAAAGATGGCTGGGTTGTTAAGTACTTCATAATAATGAGATTATTTTTTCATACTTCGAGACTTTTGTCAAGCACTTGCGCCGTGCTGTATAAACCCATATAATCAATCCATTCATGCAACCAGACCGACCGCCCCGTCGAAAATTGAATAAACAATACCTGCTCTACTTCTTCACCGGTGTAATCTTTGCGGTCTGGCTGGTTTTGACCCCTCCCGGCCTGTTGGGCAAAGCGGATGCTGTGGGGTATGCAGTCTGCCATCGCATTGATAAACGTTCGTTTTATTTGGAAGATCGTCAAACGCCTTTATGCGCGCGCTGTTCTGGAATGTACTTGGGGGCATTGGTGGCTTTGATCTACCAGCTCCGCCTGGGGAAGAAAGGCGGAACTCCTTCATTGAAAATACTGATCGCCCTGGGAATATTTGTCATCGCCTTTGGCATTGACGGCGTAAATTCGTGCCAGGTTTTAGAGGACTTTACCCGCCCCATAATGCCCTGCGCCTCGCTACCGGCATGGGCTTAGGGATTGGCATGACTTCGATGTTATTGCCCATTTTTCATCAGACCGTGTGGAAAGATTGGAACAACCTTCCGATGTTTTCCACCTGGAGACAGTTGGCTGAAATTATCATCTTGTGCATCGTCGCCGGCCTGGCGTTATACTCTGAGGTGCCTTTCCTCCTCTATCCATTGGCTTTGCTCAGCTCCGCCACAGTCCTGATTATGCTGGCCATGATTTTCAGCCTGGTGTGGACCATGATCGGCAAGCGGGAAAACAGCTATACATCTTTCCGACAATTGGTGCCGTTGCTCATCGGCGGTTTTGCCACCGCGCTGCTCCAAATCGCGATCATGGATTATGGACGTTTCATCATCACCGGCACCTGGAACGGCTTTTTTTCCTGATCGGCGCTTATTTTTTATCCTGTTACTCGCCGTTCACTTGTCATTTCTGTTCATGGAAAAAAATTCCCGGCATGAATCTTTTTTACTATTTTATGCTATGATAATGACTATATCTTTCAGTCGTTGAATAAAAAATGGAGATATTAGGAATTCTTTCCGCATTTGGTTTATCCGCCAGCGCAGGGTTGAACGCATATATACCGCTGTTGGTGGTGGCTTTGCTGGGACGGTTCACCAATCTGATCACACTCAATGAGCCTTGGAATGTGCTGGAGAGCTGGTGGAGCATTGGTATATTGGTTGTCTTGTCGCTGGTTGAATTCTTTGCCGACAAGGTTCCAGCAGTCAATCACATTAATGATGTCATCCAGACCATCATCCGCCCGGCAGCCGGCGCCATCGCTTTTGCCGCAAGCGCGCATATCATCACCAACGTGCATCCGGTCATTTCTTTGCTGCTTGGATTATTGGTCGCAGGTGGAGTGCATGTGGTCAAATCTGCCGCCATTCGTCCTGCCGTCACTGCGACCACCGGCGGGGCTGGGAACGTCCCGGTCAGCATCTTGGAAGACATCACCTCAACTGTCGTTTCGATTCTTTCAGTCATCGTTCCAGTGATCATCGCCTGCCTTCTGGTCGTCATCACCGCCTGGGTCGTTTTCCTGCTGTGGAAACGCGCTCGGCGTTCATCGACTGGGTAATTTATTAGAAAGGAATAACTTATGGCTCAATACCCCCAATATCCTCCGCAGTATCCACCCCCCTA
>CAZCBJ010000241.1:0-5601 GCA_964496705.1 uncultured Anaerolineaceae bacterium
GTGACTTTGAGCGTCCATGAAACTGCCCATCAATGGTGGTATGGCTTGGTGGCCAATGACCCGGTGCATGAACCCTGGCTGGATGAATCGCTTTGCACCTACAGCGAATTGTTGTTCTATGAAGAGTTCTACCCGGGTGAGACCACCTGGTGGTGGGGGTTCCGCATCGGGCGATTCCACCCGCAGGGTTGGGTGAACGGGAGCATCGAGGAATTCAACAGCTTCCGGCCGTATGTGGACGCGGTTTACCTGCGGGGCGCGCTGTTTTTACAGGCGCTGCGCGGTCAGATGGGCGACAAGGAATTCAATGCCTTTTTGAAAGAATATGCCGCCCGCTATCGGCAGTCGCGCGCGACGAGTAAGGATTTCTTCGCCTTGCTGCCGAACTACATCTCCCCGCCGGATGACCTCATCGCCCAATATTTCAAGGCTGAATAAGCTGTCCGGAATTCTGCCTGGCCTGATCCAGAAACGAAACCACGATGCGCTCATACTGCTCAGGCTGCGCCTGCAAATACCCGCCGTGGCCAATGGCGGGGACAATCCACATCTGGCGTGGCTCGCCGGTTGCCTGATATTGGTCAAGGATGCGGTTGTTGGCGGCCTCATCCTCGCCGGCGATGAGCAGTACCGGTCGCGGCGCTATTCTGGGGAGGTCTGCAGCCGGATTCACCTGGGCAGGCCAGACGCCGGTCTGCCAGCGGTAATTGAGGCTGATCGTCTGCTGGATATGCCATTCCAACGAGAAAGGGATGCTTGGGGCGTTGTGGATCTCTTCATCCAGGCTGTAAAAGTTGCCCTGCGCCACCACAGCCTGAATGCGCTGGTCGCGCGCTGCGGCGCGGATGGCTGCCACGCCACCTGCTGAAAAGCCCAGCGCGGCAGTCCAGGCCACGTCTGGCTGGGTCAGGGCATAATCCAGCATCGCCAGAAGGTCGTCCGTTTCGCGATATCCCAGAGTGGTCGGCTGTGCGGCGCAGTTGCGCGATTCCAGGGTCAAAATGCCGTAGCCGTGCCGGGCGAGCAGTTCAGCCTCAGCCAGCATGGCATCCCGACTGCCTCCGTTGCCGGGCAGTAACAGGATGACGGCGCGGTTTTGCGGCGCCAGCCACCAGCCGCGCAGTCGTATGCCGTCGGCTGTGGCTAATTGGACGGCGGTATAGGGCGGGCGCTGGTCGGGAGTGGACGGGCAGGCGGGTTGGGTGATTTTTGCCAAATAAGTCTGGCTCATCCCCATCACAAGGATGAGCCAGACGACCAGAAAGGAACTGACAAAGAGCAATAATAATCGCGACCAGCGGATGCGCGCGGCGCGGAAGGGGGACATGGCTCAGGGCAGAAAGGGGAACAATCTGCGCCGTTCGGCGTCGTCCATCGGTGAGCCGTATTCACACAGCTCAAAGGCCTCCGAATGGCGCACTTTTTCCCCGCGTTCTTTGCCGTAGGTTTCAACCAGGCGCTGCGGATAAAGTCGGGTGGTGGCGCCCATCCAGTCTTCGGCTTTTTCTTTCAGCCAGTTTTTCCATTCGGCGGGCGGGACATCCGGAATGCCGAAGATGAATTCGTACATCTGGGAGGTGTGGCAGTGGATCGCGTCCATCTTGGTTTCGTACACTTCGTCAATGTCCACAATCACATCCGGGATGAAGGGGTAGGGTTTGTTGAAGCGGTCCCACATATACATCATCACCGGCATGCGCGGCATGGCCGGGACCAGCGGCAGGTTGTTGCCGATGATCACGGAATGGATCGCGTCCTGCACCAGGATGCCGGTGTAGCGGTGGTCGGGGTGGTAATCGTTGGGGCGGTGGGTCAACACCAGGTCGGGTTGAACCTCGCGGATGATGCGGATGATCTCGTTGCGGTTTTCGATGGTGGACATTAAATAGCCGTCGTCGTGGTCCAGCATGAGTGATTCCACACCCAGGATTTTTGCGGCAGCGGCGGCTTCTTCGCGGCGGCGGCGCGCCAGCGGGGCTCCGGACATTTGATTATGGCCGGCATTTCCATTGGTCATCGAAACATATTTCACCTTGTGTCCCAGGCGAGTGTATAACAGCGAGGTCCCGCCGGCGAACCACTCGCAATCATCCGGGTGAGCGCCAAAAAACAATATCCGCAATTGTTCTGAAGGCATACAGGTCTCCTTTGAGGGTGTGATGCCTCAAAGTGTATCACAAGGGCTGAATTTTATCGCCCTTGTCAGTCCACCTATAAAGGTCTATAATGACCAATCTGTATTTCGACGTTATGGTTTGAGGTGTTTGTATGCCGGTTTATACCTATCGGTGTCAGGATTGCGGTGTGCAGTTTGAAATCGCGCAAAAATTTACAGATCTACCGCTGGAGCAATGTCCGGAATGCGGCAAAAAAGCGCTGCGAAAGGTGTACCTGCCTGTGGGGATTGTCTTCAAAGGTTCCGGCTTCTATGCCACAGATCATAAGTCACCCTCTGGCGCCCCACGCAACAGCGGTTCCAGCGAGTCCAGATCCAATGGAGAAATGCCGGTTGCCGAATCCAAGGAAACCAAGCCCGTGGCTGAGAAATCCACTCCCGCAGCCAATGAGGGCAAGCGCGAATAGGTCCAGCGCGGATAAATCAACAATTTTTCCATGTTTTCTGGCCTGAATTCGTTTCAGGTCTTTTTTTTTCAAAGGAAAACTCATGACCCCTAACCAAATTTTGAAAATATTGCCTGATGGGCTGGTCTTGCGCCGCAGCAGCCGCGCGGATGCTGAAAAGCTGGCCAAATTCAACACAACCATTCACAATGATGAATTGGTGGCGGATTGGACTCTTGATCTTTTATCGGGCAGTCATCCCCTGCACGGCGAAGATGATTTCACGGTGATCGAAAACACGGCCAGCGGCGAAATCATCTCCTGCACTTGCCTGATCAACCAGACCTGGAGCTATGCGGGCATACCGTTTGGCGTCGGGCGTCCAGAGCTGGTGGGGACGCTGCCCGCTTATCGCAACCGCGGACTGATTCGCCAGATATTTGACGTCATCCACGCATGGAGCTGCGAGCGCGGTCACCTGATGCAGGTCATCACCGGCATTCCCTGGTATTACCGGATATTTGGCTATGAGATGGCGGTGGACCTGGACGGGGAAGGATGGGTGGGTTATGCGCCGCAGGTGCCTGAATTGGCGGAGGGGCAGACTGAGAAATATCATTTTCGACCTGCTCAGTTATCGGATGTGCCCTTCATCACCGCCGTCTACCAACACGGTGTTCAGCGCGATTTGCTCGCCTGTGTGTGGGATGAGGGTTTGTTCGCTTATGAGCTGTCCAAACGCCCCAACAACATCAACCGGCAAATGCTTTTTATCATAGAAAATGATACCAGCGAGGCAGTCGGTTTCCTGGCCATACCCTTGATACTCTTTGGCGCCACCCAGTATGCCAGTTGGTATGAATTGAAAGCTGGCGTGTCGTGGATGGATGTCACGCCCAGCGTGATCCGTTTTCTGTGGCAGACCGGGCAGAAACGAGCCGAGGAGAAGAACAAGAAATGTCACGCATTTGGGTTCAAAGTCTATGAGAATCACCCCATTTATACCCTGCTGGGCAAGCCCATCAGCCCCGGTAATCAACCTTACGGCTGGTATCTGCGCGTGGCAGATTTGCCGGCTTTCTTGTGCCATATCGCCCCGGCGCTGGAAGCGCGGCTGAACGCATCGGTCTGCCAGGGGTTTACGGGCGCGTTGGACTTGAATTTTTACCGCAGCGGCGTGCGAATGGAATTCAATACAGGCAGACTGGAGAAGGTGGAACCCTGGCAGCCTTCCACGGATGCGTGGGGGCATGCCGCATTTCCTGACCTGACCTTCCTGCAGGTGCTGTTCGGCTACCGCACCTGGCGTGAGATCCGCCGTAACCGGCCAGATTGCTGGGTGGAGGATAACCGGCAGGCGCTGGTCCAAGCCCTTTTCCCGGCACACCCGTCGTGCCTTTGGCCCCCTTCCTAGAAAGGCTTCCTGTATAATACCTGTATGGCAATGCTTGCCGTACAGTATCTGGAATTCCGCCCAGAGCTGGCTGATTATCCGGTAGAAAAAGTAGGCGAGAAGCTGGCGGGCGCGGGCCGGTGGCTGCCCATGACACATCTGCTCCTGGGCTGGCGTCTGCCGGTGCACCTGCTGGATGCCTGCCGTCAGGAGGCAGCCCGACTGGGGACTGCTTTCTTCCGCTGGCACCCGCTGCTGGCGGGCGATGGCGTGTTTCGACCGCAAATTGGCTGGTTGAACATTTCAGCCAGCCAGGAGCCCATCCCCGGCTTTCGCTGCATGCCGGAGTTCACCTTCACCTGTCTGAACCATCCCCGACCCCGCGAGGCCGTTTTACGCCGCCTGGAGCAAATTCTGGCGGGCGGACAATATCAGGGCCTGTTCCTGGACCGCATCCGCTTTCCTTCGCCCGCTGCCGACCCGCTGCGGCAGTTGGGTTGTTTTTGCAGTTTCTGCCAGGCGGAAGCGGACAGCCAGGGGCTGGACCTGGACGCGGTGCGCCGCGAAATTTTCCGTTTGTGCCATACACCTTCCGGCTGTGAGCGGCTGGCGCGGGCGCTGTTTCAGACCGGGGATGCGCTGTTGGATGCGTTCATGCGTTTCCGCTCGAGTCAGATCAGCGCTCTACTGGCGGAAGTGATTTCGCGTGTGCGCGATGCTGGTCTGGAGGTGGGCCTGGATTGCTTTTCGCCTGCGCTGACCCGCATGGTGGGCCAGGACCTGGAAGAACTGGGGCGGCTGGCGGACTGGGTCAAAGTGATGGTGTACGCACACACGCTGGGGCCAGCCGGGCTGCCATACGAATTTCTGGCGCTGCACGATTGGCTGGCGCGCAAAGGCGTGCCTTCGCCGGATGGGTTGGCATTATTATCTGATATTTCCGGTTTGCCCTTGCCTGACCGGCGGGAAGGGCTGGTCAGCCCAGGCCTGGATGCCCGCTGCTTGCAGATCGAGATGCGCCGGGCGCTGCAAAGCAGCCGCGCGCCCATCCTGGCGGGGGTCGAGTTGGTGGACATCCCGGGCGTCACCTCACTCAGCCCCGAGCAGATGCGCACCGACCTGGCGGTCATCCTCAGCGAAAAACCCGCCGGGCTGGCGCTTTCTTGGGACCTGTGGGAGATGTCAGCGCAGTATCTGCAACTGGCAGGCGAGAGTCTGAGGGCAGTTTGATGGGTTCGTTAAATTGGCGCAATCCTCATGCAGCCAATTCATGGGCGATGCCGGAAGCCCAGGTGAGAAACGCATCCACCGAGAGCGCTGTCGGCAGACAGACCAGCGGCAGCTCCAGACGGGCGGCGCAGTACTTGGCCGCGTCGGCGGTCAATCCACCGCCGACTGCGTAGATCACCCCGGCATGGATGCGCGGAATGAGCGCATCCCACGCGCTAAGGCTGGCCTCGCCGACTTCCAGGCGGTAGACGGCTGGAAAGCGGAGCAGGTGCCCGACCGCGTTCCAGGCGGGCGGGCTAGTCAGGATGGCAACCGGTTGGCTTTCCTCGCGTTCGGCAAACGGCGTGAATTCGATTTTGGGAAGAGGCCAGATAGTTTGCACGGGTTCGCGCCAGTGGATTATCCTGACTGCTGCT
>CAZCBJ010000242.1:0-5597 GCA_964496705.1 uncultured Anaerolineaceae bacterium
GCCCGCTTGGGCAGCGCCGCTCGATGGTGAAAATCCCACCATTTTTGTGGTATAATCCTCCTCCGTTGACTGGTCCTATTCGCGGTTAACGCTGCGGATATGGAGACCTGATCCCGAAAAACGATATGGAGAAGACGTCATGATTACAAAAGAAGCAAAAAGCAAACTGATTGACCAGTACCGCACCCACGAGGGCGATACCGGTTCGCCGGAAGTGCAGATCGCCATTCTGACCACCCGCATCCAGCAGCTCACCGAGCATTTGCGCGCCAACAAGCACGACGAATCGTCGCGCCGCGGTTTACTCAAGATGGTTGGTCAGCGCCGCGCGCTGCTCACCTATCTGCGGCGCAAGGATTACCAGCGCTACCTGACGCTGGCAGAGCGCCTCAAGCTGCGCATGAAATAAGCGCAACACGACTTTTCAGCCGGTGATTGCCCGGATTTAGCCTGGCAATCCCTGGCACATGTTGGACATTTGCTCGCTTTAAGCGGTAAGTTGTAATACAATTGATATCAACCCATCAGCGTCGGGAATTGAAAGAAGTCTGGGACACGGGTCCTCGCCTGCTTTCAGTCCCTGACCGGGTGGGAATTTAGAAAAAGGACAAAAGAATATGCAACCCGTAGCAAAACGTTTCACCGCCACCGTCGGCGGCCGTCCTGTTGTTTTTGAGACAGGTAAATTGGCCGGTCAGGCGGGTGGCGCAGTCACCGTGCAATTGGGTGACACCATCATTTTCGCTGCTGCGACCATGGGCAAGGAGCCCAAGGCTCAGCAGGATTTCTTCCCACTCACGGTCGAATACGAAGAGCGCATGTACGCCGGCGGGCGCATCCCCGGCTCGTTTTTCCGCCGCGAAGGGCGCCCCAGCACCGAGGCGGTGTTGATCGCGCGCCTCACCGACCGCCCCATCCGACCGCTGTTCAATAAGGACATGCGCAATGAGGTGCAGGTGATCATGTTCTCGGTCTCTGCCGACCTGGAAAACCCGATTGATATTCTGGCGATCAATGCCGCGTCTGCGGCGCTGATGATCTCGGATATCCCCTGGGGTGGTCCGATTGGCGCGGTGCGCATCGGGCGCATTGAAGGCGAGTTTGTGATCAATCCCACCTTTGCCCAGGTCGAACAGAGCGACATGGATCTGCGCATTGCCGGCACCCGGGATGCCATCCTGATGGTCGAGTGCGGCGCCAACGAGGTGTCCGAGGCGGATATGCTGCGCGCGCTGACCTTTGGGCATGAAGCCATGCAGCCGATGATCGCCGTCCAGGAAGAGCTGGCAGCCGCCTGCGGCAAGCCCAAGCGCGAAGTGGCGCTGTTCCCGTTGGACGAGAGTCTGGTTGAGCAGATCATGCAGCGCGCCGCGGCGGAAGTGACCGCCATTTTGGAAGCGCCGCATGACAAAGCGCAGTTGTACGGCGGTCTGGACATGCTGGGCGCAACCGTGGCGGCCGAGATTACGGCTGAGGATGCTGAAAAAGCCACCGCAGCCGCTCAGGCTTACGACGAGGTGGTCAAGCAGGTGGTTCGTCAGCGCATTTTAGCCGAGGGCAAACGCCCCGACGGTCGCCAGTTGACCGAGATTCGTCCCATCTGGTGTGAGGTGGATGTCAGCCCGCGCGCACACGGCTCGGGCCTGTTCACCCGCGGCGAGACGCAGGTGATCACCCTGGCCACCCTGGGCACGCCCAAGGAAGCCCAGGAGCTGGACACGCTGACCCCGACCGACAGCAAACGCTATATTCACCATTACAATTTCCCGCCTTATTCCACCGGCGAGACCAAAATGCTGCGCACGTCGCGGCGTGAGATTGGTCACGGCGCGCTGGCCGAGCGCGCTCTGGAACCGGTCATCCCCGCAGAGGATGAATTCCCGTACACCCTGCGCCTGGTCTCCGAGGTGCTATCCTCCAATGGCTCGTCTTCAATGGCTTCGGTGTGCGGCTCGACGCTGGCGCTGATGGATACCGGCGTGCCGATCAAGGCTCCGGTGGCGGGCGTGGCGATGGGCTTGATCAAGGAAGGCGAGACTTACCGCATCCTGACCGACATTCAGGGCGCCGAGGATCACCTGGGCGACATGGATTTCAAAGTGGCCGGCACCGAAAAGGGGATCACCGCGCTGCAGATGGACATCAAGATCAAGGGCATCACTTCGCAAATCATGTCGCAGGCGCTGGAGCAGGCGCGCACCGCGCGCTCGGCCATCCTGGACAAGATGCTGGCGGTGATCGCCGCCCCGCGTCCCGAGCTGAAGCCGCATGTGCCGCGCATCACCACCGTCAAAGTACCGATTGACAAAATCGGCGCGATCATCGGCCCCGGCGGCAAGAACATCCGCGCGCTGCAGGAAGAGACCAACACCAAGATCGATATTGACGATGACGGCACGGTGTTCATCGCCGCCCTCGACGGCGAGAGCGAAGCCAAAGCGCGCGAGCGCATTGAAGCCATCACCGAAACCCCGCAGTTGGGGCGCATCTACACCGGCAAGGTGGTGCGGATTGCAGATTTCGGCGTATTCGTTGAGATTCTGCCCAATATCGACGGCCTGGTGCATATCTCGCAGCTCTCCTCAGACCGTGTCAACAAGGTGGAGGATGTGGTGGATATGGGCGATGAGATCATGGTGATGATCATCGGCATTGATGATGCCGGCAAGATTCGCCTGTCGCGGGTGGCGGTGGAAGAAGGGCTCAGTCTGCAAGAAGCCCAGGAACGCGACAACAAGCGCTCCGGCGGCGGGCGGCCTTCCGGCGGCGGTGGGAACCGCAGCGGAGGCAGCCGACCCGGCGGCCGGCGCGATGATCGGCGCGGCGGCGGGTTCAATCGCGACCGCAGATAAAAAAGATGATGCGCTCCTGTGAAAGCAGGGGCGCACTTTTCTTAATGCTTATACGCCAGAATTGAGGCGCACAGGATCTGAATCATGCCATCCCGTTCTGCAGGATTGTGCTCGTGGTTCGGAATGACCAGGTCGGCAAACTCGCGGGTGGGTGCGAGGTAGCGGAAGTATTGCGGGGCGACATTTTCGCGGTTGTAGTGGTCGATGTCCTCGGCTGAGCCTCCGTAACCAACCGCCAGGTTGCGCTGCTTGCGGCGTTCCAGCATTTGTGTGATGTCAATATCCACATAGCAGCGAATGTGCATGAGGTTGCGCATCTGGGGATAATACAGGCAAAAATGTCCGTCCAGGATGACCACATCATAGCCTTTGATGGCTGCGCAATGCGAGACCATTTCGTCCACGCGGAGCGAGTCGGGATGGTTGAAATTCGGGCGCCATTCGAGGTGATATTCTGACCAATATTTCGGCAGTTCATCCTCTGGCTTGAAAAACCGATCCAGGCCAAGCAGATGGACATGCAAAGGCTGCAATCCCGCGCAGATGCTTTGCGCAATTGTGCTCTTGCCGCAGCCGCTGCCGCCGCCGATGCCGATGATCACCTGATCGGCAGGCTGTACTTTCTGTAGAAGGCAGTGTAAATGCCTGCGGATTGCGTTGTCGTCCAGCGGGCTCATCGGGCCAATTTCAGGTCAACATTGTGATAGGCCGCCACACGCCACTGCTGGTCTTGGCGGATAAAAACCTGCAGCAAACGCGTGTGCAGGATGCCGTCTGAGGGCGGTAGAACGCCTGGCGGCAGGGTCTGATAACCGCTCAGCCGGGTATCCAGATCCACCAATGCGATATCTGGCGATGGAAAATGAATTCTACGCACCTGCAGGGTGAGTGTGCTGCCTCGAAAGATGGTGGCGAAGATCTGGGCATGTCTTGATTCAAATGCCTCACGGCCGAATTGTGTATCCCCGATGATGTTGGTGAAGGTGCCCTGTTCATCGAAATCAACGGAATAAGCTGCCGCATCTCCGCGGTTCCAGGCATCCTGCTGGCGGGCAACCATATCTAGGATGGAATTTTCTTGAGAGTCTAGCATCTGATTTCTCCTGATTTCAGACAAGATATATCCGAATTGTAACCCTGTTTCTAGAAAAACACAAAAATGGAGACATTTCCGAAAACAACAGCCCTTCAAAGGAAGGGCTGCCGTGAGAGGTTAACTTAAGTCTCGTTAAGGATTGGGGAACCAGGCCGGTGGCGTGGACATCTGGCAGGTGTCGATGCTGTAAAAATAGCCGCAGGCGTCCACGCAGGTGGACACGATGCAGGGCGGGTCAAACCAGACGCGGTTTTCGGTTTCGCAGGAGACGTTCTTGCCGCGATCCGGGCAAGCGCCCCAGTCGATGCCCGGCGGATAAGAGAAGAAAATGCTGCTGGGGATATAAATCACGCCCTGGTGCAGCAGCGCATTGTCAGCCAGGGAGTAAAAGAAGATATCCATGTTGGTATTCAACAAAACTTCAGGGCCTGAACAGAACATGCGCTCTGGATACGCCGGGTCAATGATACACATGTATTCCTGGGTGCCGATGACCACTTTGGTGGGGTTCTGCAGACCTGGCACCTGAATGGCCATCTGAAAGCCGTAATCTTTTTTGGCAACCGACACCATTTTGAATTTGGTGAAATCGGCCAGCGGGGTGGGGGTGAGGGTGATGGTTGGCGTGAGGGTCGGTTCAGGGGTGAGTGTGGCGCTGGCTGTGGCGCTGGGCAGGGGTGTCTGGCTGGGGACCGCCGTGTGTGTTGGCGGGACGGCAGTGGGCGTTGGGCTGGGCGGCTCAGGGGTGGGGGGCAGGGGCGTGGGGGAGCTGCAGCCCGCCAGCGCACCCGCCAGAAGAGCAGTCAGCAGAAGCAGGAGCGGGATCTTTTTGATCATGGATGGCCCTTTCGGCAGGCTAATGTGCAAGCCAATGCCTGCCGGATGCAGGCAAAAATGGCGCAGCAAGTCCGGCAGGCATGCATGGAATACAAATGGATTTTAGGTGCCTTCTTGCCAGGAGCTGAGATAGGCGACCTGTTCGGCAGTCAGCGTGTCAATCGCCACGCCCATCGCGTCCAACTTGATGCGCGCGATCTGGCGGTCAATCTCCTCCGGCACGCTGTACACTTTCTTTTCCAGCTTGTCGGAATTCTTGACCATGTATTCGGCGCTGAGCGCCTGATTGGCAAAGGACATGTCCATCACGCTGGCCGGGTGACCCTCGGCTGAAGCAAGGTTAATCAGACGCCCCTCGCCCAGCAGGAAGATCGAGCGACCGTCTTTGAGCTCGTACTGCTCCACGAAGGGGCGCACCAGGTTTTTCTGGCGGGACATTTCTTCCAGCGCAGGGATGTTGATCTCAACGTTAAAGTGACCTGAATTGGCGACGATTGCGCCGTCTTTCATCACTTCGAAGTGAGCGCGGTCGAGCACGTTCAGGTCGCCGGTCACGGTGACGAAAATATCGCCGGCTTTGGCGGCCTCAGCCATGGGCATGACGCGGAAGCCGTCCATGACCGCCTCGAGGGCGGGCATGGGATCCACCTCGGTGACGATCACGTTGGCGCCCATGCCGCGCGCGCGCATCGCCAATCCGCGTCCGCACCAGCCGTAACCAGCCACCACGAAGGTGCGCCCGGCGAGCAGGATGTTGGTGGCGCGGATCACACCGTCAATGGTGGATTGGCCGGTGCCGTAGCGGTTATCGA
>CAZCBJ010000243.1:0-5588 GCA_964496705.1 uncultured Anaerolineaceae bacterium
CAATTTGACCGGTTGGTTGAGCGCGGGCGGCTGGCTGAAGATCAGCTTCGCGTGCTGGCGGGTCATGAAGGCGTTGCAGCGCGTGTTGATGCAGCGCGCCTGGTACCACGCGTCGGGGAACATCGGGGTGCACACCGCCAGCGGTAAGCGCAGCCGCTGGATCGCGCGGATGAAATTCCACAGCGGCGCCTGCCTGGCCTGGATCGCTTCGGCTCCGCCGCAGACCCCCGAACGCACCAGCGCACAGTCGGCGTCGGAGCTGCAGGCGTTGATCTGCTCCAGCGGCGGCGGCTTCACCGCGTAAGCGGCGATGCACAGCAAGACGATGCCCCCGATCACCCCGATCCACACCCATCCGGTGCTGCGTTTCATCTGCCACCTCCCCCCCGCAACCCTCACCACCGTCTGACCGGTGTGGAAGCGGGTCTGAGTACTCTGTCAACAAAGTTTTGCTATCCAAGCGCGGACAGACCCTTCGCTTTGGGGTGCTGCGCATGAGAAGCTCTGATCAAATCCGCTCAGGGAATCACCTCGCGTGAGTCCCTTCAGTCGCTGCGCTCCTTCAGGGACTGCGGGCTTTTTTTTGGCAGAACTTTGTTGACACAATACTGAGCCATCCATAACCGATTTCACTTTTTGCCCAGACCCGCCCCATCCTCCCGCAGGTGCGGACCTGCGCGAGGGTAAATTACAACCCTTTCGCCAGGTGGTAATACATTTCATTCCAGCGCAGCTCCTTCTTGAACCCGGAGACCTGCGTGTCCTTGCCGATGACCACGAATTCCATCCCCGCCATCTCGGCAAAGTCCTGTATGTGCTGCGCGGTGACGGAATGGGCAAAGCCGGTGTGATGCGCGCCGCCCGCCAGGATCCAGGCTGCTGCGGCGGTTTTCAGGTTGGGGCGCGGCACCCACACCACGCGCGCCACCGGCAGTTTGGGCAGCGGCGCATCCGGCGCGACCACGTCCACCTCGTTGACGATCACGCGGAAGCGGTTGCCCATGTCAATCACGCTGGCGTTGATCGCCGGTCCGCCGCGCACATTGAACACCAGCCGGGCCGGGTCGTCCTTGCCGCCGATGGACAGCGGGTGCATCTCCAACGCCGGCTGGTCATCGGCGATCGAGGCGCACACCTCGAGCATGTGCGCGCCGAGCACCTTCATGCCGCGCGGGTCGAGATGGTAGGTGTAATCTTCCATGAAGGACACCCCGCCCGGCAGCCCAACGCTCATCACCTTCATCGCGCGCACCAGCGCGGCGGTTTTCCAGTCGCCCTCGGCGCCAAAGCCGTAGCCGGAGGCCATCAGCCGCTGCACCGCCAGCCCCGGGAGCTGCGCCAGGCCGTAGAGGTCCTCGAAGGTGGTGGTGAAGGCCTTGAAGCCGCCGTTTTCCAGGAAGGCGCGCATGCCCAGCTCGATGCGCGCGCTCTCGCGCAGCGCGGCGCGCCTACTGCCGCCCGAACGCAGGTCTGCCGCCACCCGGTAGGATTGGTCATATTCGGCGGTCAGGCGCTCGATCTCGGCGTCGGACACCTGGCGGACGAAGACAGCCAGCTCACCCACGCCGTAGCCGTTGACCGAGTAGCCCCAGCGTATTTGCGCTTCCACCTTGTCGCCTTCGGTGACCGCCACCTCGCGCATGTTATCGCCGAAGCGCGCTACACGCGCGCCCTGGGCGTCAGCCCAGGCGCAAGCCGCCCGCGCCCAGACGCCCATCTCGGCTTGCACGTCCTCCGCCTGCCAGTGCCCGACCACCACCTTACGCTCCAGGCGCAGGCGCGTGCCGATGAAGCCGAACTCGCGGTCGCCGTGCGCCGACTGGTTGAGGTTCATGAAGTCCATGTCAATCTCAGCCCAGGGGATGTCGCGGTTGAACTGGGTGTGCAGGTGCAGGAAGGGCTTCTTGAGCAGGCTCAGCCCGGCGATCCACATTTTGGCCGGCGAAAAGGTGTGCATCCAGGTGATCAGCCCAACGCAGGCGGGAGCGGAGTTGGCATCCAGGCACAACTGGCGGATGGCGTCCGGGGTGGTCAGCACGGGTTTGAACACCACGCGCACGGGGATGTGGGCGGATTGGTCCAGCGCGGCAGCGATGGTCTGCGAATGTTCGGCAACCTGGCGCAGCGTCTCGGCGCCGTAGAGGTGCTGGCTGCCGGTGACGAACCAGATTTCATAGGGTTTGAGGTCAATCATGGGTAGGCTCCTGGGGGAAGAGGTGATGGGTGATGAGGGATGAGTGAGAAGTTATCCGTGAGCAGTAAATTCTTAAGACGGAGATCAGGCATTCGTGATGAGGAAGAATGGGAAACCTTAAAAAATTCGGGGCATTCGTCCATACGTGACATTCGTGATTTTCTTCTACTCCCTTTCGCCTCAATATACTACAAAACGTTGATTTTCTGGAAGAAGTTCCATCAATCCCGGCAGGGCAGCCGCCTCGCCGCAAAACACCAGGTGGGCGCGGCAGGCGCAGTCGGAGGCTCCGAAGCGCGGCAGCGGTACCGTGCAGGCAGGTTGAGCGCAGAGGGTCTGCGCCCAGGCATGCTCCAGGCGCTGCGCGCTGGTCGTAAACCAGATTTCGCGCACCTCCGCGTACGCGCGCAGCGTATCGATATGCCAGCGCGGACGCGCCGCCGGGCGCAAATGGTGCAGCAGCCGTCCGCGCAGCCCGCCCGGGCCGAACGCACTGCCGATGTACAAATACCAGCCAGGCCGGATGTCAAGAACACCCAGCCGCCCGATCGGCACCCCGCCGGACTGCCGCGCCCGCAGGACGAGCACATACGTTCCAGGCAGGCGCGGCAGCTCTTCCACGCTCAACCGCCCAGCAGGTCTGCCTCGGCTGCGCGGCACAGCCTGTCCAGCTCGCGAGCCTTGTCTTCCGGCAGGTGATAGTCGTGCTGCGCGATCAGACGCACGACCTCGGCGCCGGCCATCTCCGCAAAGGTGCGCTGCCCGCTGGCCAGCCAGCGCTGCAGCGACTCGCTCGTCCAGCGTTTGGAGGTCCACAGCACCCGGCGGAATGCGCTCAGCGTGGTGGGATGCTCCAGGTAGCTGCCCGAAGGGCCCACCTCCTGAATGGCGTCCAGGCAGAAGGCTTCGTCGGAAAACTCATATCCCGCCACAACGTGCTGATAGTAGCGCAGCAGCTCCAGGTCCATCAGCAATTGCACCGGGCTGAAGACCATGTCCACGCCCAGCAGCCCACCGAAGCGGTAGTTGCGCTTGCCCAGCAGCGCCATCGCCATGCCGTAGGCGGCGCGCTGCGCGGCGGCCTGCTGGTCAGCGAGGTTGGCGGAAGAGTGGTAGGCGTCGCAATCCAGCCCCTCCCAGCCGTAGAACTCGCGCAGTTGAGCCAGGATCAGGTCGCTGATCAGCATATCCGGCGTGCCGTAGACGATCTCTGCGCTGCGCATGTCCACCGGCCACAGGCGGCATTCGACATGGATTTGCTCCAGGCCGGTCATCTCGCGCGCCATCACGTAGGCGCCCCAGATGGCCGCGGCCGCCATGCAGAAACCGCCGAGGAACTGCACAGGCGCAGAAATGCCCATCATCGGCATGCCGCCCACCTCGACGTGCTTCAGCTCCTTGCGGTGCTTGAACAGCGCATCGAAGGTGACCCCCTCGGCGCGCATCGGGCTGACCAGGAAGACCGCCATGCTCTTCTCCTTGCCCATCAGCTCCTCCATGCGGAACAGCCATTCAGCCGACGCCTCGGTGGAGATGGTGGCTTCGCCGCCCGAGCGAGAGTGCTTCGCCCCGATCTGGTAACAGCGCACATCGCGGATCTCCGGCGGCACATCCTGCGGCACACCCGGCGCCGCGCCGTACACGTTCTGCGCGTGCAGCACATCCACCAGTTTGGTCAGCTCGACCACATCCATCTCGGTGAACGGGCGCACACCGCCGAGGCGCCAGTCAGCCAGGTGGCTGGGATAATTGCTGAGGATGGTGATCCTCCACGGGGCTTCCTGCTCTGGCTGAAGGCGCCGGGCAGCCAGGCGGCGCGACTCGGCCACACATTCCTCCACCAACCCGCGCTCAAAGCGCAGGCGGCTGCCGTCCAGGCGGTAGCCCGGGCGGGCGCGGAAGAAATCCTGAATGGCCGGGTTGGTCACTTCCAGGCCGTTGGTCTCCAGCACCTGCATGGCTCTGGCGTGAAATTGTTCCAATTGGTCGGGGCTCATCCCGCCGGCGAGTTGGTGTTGGATGCGCATGGGCTGCCCCTCACCAGTTCTTCAAGTTCTCCTCCGCCTTCAACACCGGCGGCCAGGTCGCCAGGTCGCCCGGCTGCACCGCGCCCCAGGTGGTGCACAGGTGGCCGATGACGCCCTTCCCCCAGAACGGGCGGGCGGCGGCGATCAGCGCCTGGGTGTTTTCGACCACGCGCCAGCCGCCAGGCCACACTGCGAATCCGGCTTTGGTCAATATTTCGATTGAAGGGTAGGCGGGCAGCATCTCGTAGTGCCAGTCGCACATCACGATGTCGCGCGGGACGCGGTCAATGGCAGTGTCGGTGCCGTTTTCTGCCGCCTCCCACAGGCCGTAGCCGGTCTGTTCGGCGTTGAGCAGCCGGTCGGCCCACATCAGCATCTGCAAGCCGTACTTGCCGACCAGGATTTCATGGTAATCGTTGACCGCCGCGGCGAAAATCTCGCCCGTGTCAGCGCCGCGGCAGCGCGGGCAGTGCTCCGAGCCAATCAGGAAAATCTCGTCCAGCCCAACGTGCAGCGCGTCGGCGTCAAAAGCCTCGACCAGCTCCTCGAATAGGTCGAAGATGATCGGGTTGACCTCCGGGTGGCGCGGGCACCAGGAGCGGCAGTAGATGCCCTCGTTGTCGGGGAACTGCCCGGGGGTTTCATCGTACTGCGGGTAGCGGGTCAGCAGCGGGAAGGTGTGCTTGGCCCAGGATTGGTGCCCGATGCACTGGAACTGGGGGATCAGGCGTACGCCCTCGGCGCGGCAAGCCTCCCGCAGGGCGCGAACATCGGCTTTGGCGGCGGTTTGATCGTCGCGCAGCTCGGGGTGCGACTCAAAGGCGTAGTTGTAGTTGATCTCCGCCACCAGGGTATTGATTCCCACCCGGCGCAGGGCGGGCACAGCCGCCGTCAGAGCCTGCGCGTCCGCGCTGCCGCGCTGCATCAGCACATGCGCGCCGAACCAGGGAGTTTGAAGTTTTTCCATATTTTCACCGTCCTTTTCAAAAATATTGTTCATCTCATCACACACAAGGCTGGCTTGCCGGCTACCCGTTCGCCGCCTGCAGCAGCTCGCGGGCTTTGGCGATCATCGCCTCCACCACCAGGTCAGTGGCTTTGCGCCCGATCTCGACCGAGGCGGTGTTGCGCGGGTCGCTGCCCATGATGCCCACCAATTGGTCGGAGTCGCGCCCCAGATAAACGCTCATATCCACGCAGTCCGGACGCAGGTACCAAAGGAAAGATGTTTCCCATTTGGCGGCATGGTCGCCGCCCACGTCCTCGCTCTTGGGCGGGTAGTGATGCTCGCAGCCGGTGGCCACTTTCGTATCCGCGAAAGCGGCGTTGAAGCGCTCCACCACCGGCATGGACCACTCGAAGATGGG
>CAZCBJ010000244.1:0-5586 GCA_964496705.1 uncultured Anaerolineaceae bacterium
CATCTTTGAACACCACCCCGCGCACGTCCAACTTGGGGGTGATATACCCGCTTTGCATTGCGTAGAGGTCGCCAACAATGGATGGTTCAATGGAGGTGTGTGCCGTCACCATCTCGGCTGCCAGCGCAATCATCTGGTGATAGCGTTCGATATCGTAAGGGTCTTTGGCATAAGAGATCCCGCTCTCAGCGGTGGCCTGCAGGCGCTGCGCCCAGCGCAGCCACTGTGGATTGGGCTGGATCGAAGACTCGGATGGTGCCTGGAACTGGTACAGCTCCGGGCGCAATTCCACGGCCAGGAAATTGGGATGGCCGCGCCGGTCTTGCAATTCGCCCGGCTCCAGGCGCACCACCACCATCGCTTCGTTGTTACCCTCATCCTCGACGAATGCCAGCACCCGCCCCCACGGGTTAATCAGCCCCGCCCAGCCCGGGAAGCGGTTGCCTTTCGGCTCCGCTGGGCTGGGCGGACGGTCGCCGGCGCTGTTGCACACCGCTGCATAGCAGCCGTTGCTCCAGCAGGTCTTGATGATGGACATGCCGTGGATACTTTCTTTCAAGTACTGGCTGCGCGGGACATTATAATAACCAAACGGCATCAAGAGGATTTCCGCGCCCTTGAAGTGCAGCGTGCGGGTCATCTCGTCAAAAAAAGAATCGCGGCAGATGGTGATGCCCACCCTGGCCTTGCCGATGTCAAAGACCTCAATCGAGCCGCCCAGACCCCAGAACGGCTGCTCCTGGGCGGGCGTGTGAATTTTGCGCTGTTTGCCGATCAGACCGTCCCCGTTAGCCAGGATGTGCGTGCAATAATAGCGGTCGCCCGCGCGCTCCAACATCCCGCAGGCCAGCGTGACCCCGAACTCACCCGCCAGTTGAACCACTTTGGCAGTCAAAGGGCCGGGAATTTCTTCAGCAAACTGGTGCGCCGCCGTATGCTGGATGTAGCCAGTCAGGTTTAACTCGGGAAACACCAACAGCTCAGCCCCCTGCGCCACTGCCGCGGCTGTCCAGCGGCGCATGTCCGCCAGCGCGAGGTCCGGTTGGGCGAGCAAATTGCGGGTCGAAACTGCGGCAACGCTGATTGTTTGCATGGTGATTTTCTTGGTTCCGGAAATCGAAGGGAATAGTTCGATTATAGCACCGCCAAAAAATGTTGACTTTCACCCACAACCGCCGTATAATCAGGGCAACAATTGCATACACCACACGCCAGAAGGAGTACGGCGGGTAAAACGGACAGAGAAGGAAGGCCCAGGCTGAGAGCCTCCACCGCGCAAACCGCCCGAAGTCGTCTGACCCAACTGCCGAAGAAATCCACGCGAGAGTAGAACGGCACGGGTGAGCCCGTTAGCGCGAGGCCTGGATGATGGTCCAGGCGGAGAGCGCCGGAGAGAAACCGGCGAAGTGAGGTGGTACCGCGGAAGGCGTCCCTTTCGTCCTCAGGATGAAAGGGTTTTTTGTTTAAATTTTCTTATGTAGCGAGGTGAAGCATGTCCGAAACAACTCTTTCCAAAGCCTATGATTTTTCCGCCACCGAGCAGCGGCTTTACCGCTGGTGGCGGGAGCGGGGCTATTTTCGTCCGACCAACGATCCCAACCTGCCCGGGCACGACCCTAGCATCCAGCCCTATGTCATCTCCATCCCGCCGGCCAACGTCACCGGCGAGCTTCACCTGGGGCACGCCATGTACGTCACCATGGAAGACCTGATGATCCGCTACCAGCGCATGCGCGGTGTGCCGGCCCTCTGGGTACCGGGCACCGATCATGCCGGCATCGCCACCCAGCTCCAGGTTGAAAAGGCGTTGGCCATGGAAGGCTTGAAACGCGATCAGTTCAGCCGCGACGAGTTCGTGCAGCGGGTGTGGGATTGGAAAAATAAATACGGCGCGATCATCACCCAACAAATCATGCGCCTGGGCGCTTCATGCGACTGGGAACGCGAGCGCTTCACCCTGGATGAAGGCCTGTCGCGCGCCGTGCGCGAGGCTTTCGTGCGCCTTCATGAAAAAGAGCTGATTTACCGCGGTCCGCGCATGATCAACTGGTCTCCCGGATTGCGCACGGCTGTCTCGGATCTGGAAGTGGAATACTCCGAAGAACCCGGCACGTTGTATTTTTTCAAATATGTCCTCGCTGACGATCCCAATCAGTATCTCCCGGTCGCCACCACTCGCCCCGAAACCATCCTCGGCGACACGGCCGTGGCCGTTCACCCCGAAGACCCTCGCTACCGGGCGTTCATCGGACGCAACGTGCTGGTGCCGATCCTCGGCCGCGCCATCCCGATCATCGCGGATGCATACGTAGACCGCGAGTTCGGCGGCGGCGCGCTCAAGGTCACCCCCGGCCACGATCCGAATGATTATGCCATCGCCCAGCGCCACAACCTGGAAATGATCAACATCCTCAACCAGGATGCCACCATTAACGCCAACGGTGGGCCTTATCAGGGCATGGACCGTTTCGAATGTCGCAGGGTTCTCTGGCAGGACATGCAAGCGGCTGGCCTGGTGATCAAAGAGCAGCCCTACACGCTCAATGTGCCCCGCTCCCAGCGCGGTGGTGAGATCATCGAACCCATGATCTCCACCCAATGGTTCGTGGTCATCCAGCCGCTGGCTGAGACTGCGCTGGAAGCTGTTCGCGATGGGCGTATCCGCATCGTGCCGGAACGTTTTACCAAGGTGTACTACAACTGGCTGGAAAATATCCAGGATTGGTGCATCAGCCGCCAGTTGTGGTGGGGGCACCGCATCCCGGTGTGGCATTGCCAGGATTGCCGCCGCATGACAGTGGCGCGCGAGGACCCCACCCATTGCGCCCATTGCGGTTCAACCAGCATCGAGCAGGATGAGGATGTGCTGGACACCTGGTTTTCCTCCGGCTTATGGCCCTTCTCCACGCTGGGTTGGCCAGATTCCACCCCTGACATGCGCTACTTCTATCCTACTTCGTTGCTCGAAACGGGTTACGACATTCTATTTTTCTGGGTGGCGCGCATGGTCATGATGGGTGTGGAGTTCACCGGCGAGATTCCTTTCCACACCGTGTATTTACACGGCCTGATTCGCGATGAACACGGCCAGAAGATGAGCAAGACCAAGGGCAATGTGATCAACCCACTGCTGGCGATGGATCAATACGGCACCGATGCACTGCGTTTCACCCTGTTGGTCGGTTCAACCCCTGGCAACGACATGAACCTATCCCTCAAGAAAGTGGAAGCCAACCGCAACTTTGTCAACAAGATCTGGAACGCCGGGCGTTTTGTGATCAACGCATTGGAAAAGGCGCCGAAAACCGCTCAAGCCTCCACAGAATGGACGCTGGCCGATTCGTGGATCTGGGCGCGTTTGCGCGCGCTGGTGCAGGAGGTCAATCATCTGTTCGAAACCTACCAGTATGGCGAGGCAGGCCGGCAAATCTATGAGTTCTTCTGGAGCGAATTTGCTGACTGGTATGTGGAAATTGCCAAGCTGCAACTGGCCGAGGGCGGCGACCGCGCCCACACCACCGCCGCCACACTGGCGCGCGTCCTGGACACCTGCCTGCGTTTCCTGCATCCCTTCACTCCTTTCATCACCGAAGAGCTTTGGGGGCATCTCAAGGCTGCCGCCCAGGTGTATTCAGATGACTGCGCTCCTAAAGACGGCTGGGAAGAGGCGTTAATTATCGCCCGATGGCCGCAGCCGCATCCGGTCGAAGGTTGGGAAGAACAAAAGGTGGCTGATTTCAATCTGGTAATGGACATCATCCGCGCCATCCGCAACCTTCGCGCCGAAAAGAAGGTGCAGGCAGGCAAGCGCATTACAGCGGTCTTCGCGGCTGGCGAACGACTGGCATTGCTGCAGGAACAAGCCGCCACCTTGGCAGCCCTGGCGCACCTGGATGCCGGAAAGATGCGCCTGGTCGATGCGTTGACCGATAAACCCGCCCAAGGCAGTGTATCGCTGGTGGTCTCTGGTGTGGAGATATTCTTAACTTTGTCTGAACAGGCCGAAGACGAAGCCGAGCGCGCCCGTCTGCAAAAGGAGCTGGCGGAGACAGAAGCCCAGATTGAGCGGCTTGAAAAGTTACTGGCTGGCGATTTCGCCGGTAAAGCTCCGCCTGCTGTGGTGGATAAAGAACGGCAGAAGCTGGCAGGATATCGCGAGACAGCCCAGAAATTGAAATCGCAAATCCGTTAATGTTTTGCTTCATAAAAGAGAGCGGACAACCCGCTCTCTTTTTCTAGCCGAGCTTTCCATATTGCTAAATTCATGCGGTGATGATATATTAATTTAGCATGAGAGAATGCAGGGACCATTCTCAATCCCAGTTTTGAACGACCGCTATATCATTTTTACGAGGGTTTTTTTTACATTGCCATCCCGCGACCTGCCCAGGTGCAGCGACCAGGATAGAAAGGAGCATTTATATAAGCGCGATACTTACCTTTTCAAACCCTGGCGAGCAAATATTTTTTCATTAACTAAATCGGAGGAGTTATATGAAATTCAAGGTAATGTTTAGAAGCATCACGGCATTGGCTATTGTCGCCATGCTGCTCTCCACCTTCGGTTGGAGCGCGGCCAAGGCGGACGGGCCTTTTCACGGCGGAAATCCGGTGGTGGAGACTGACGAGCAGAAAGCTCCCCCACCCACGGTGGCTGAACTAAAAGCCAACATCGACAACACCCAACCGGTGCGCGCCATCGTTCAGCTCGAATCTCCACCGCTAGCCTTGTACCGCGGCGGCATAGCCGGCCTGAGGCCGACCTCTCCCAAGGTGCGCGGCGAAGACAAACTCAACGCGACCTCACCGGAGGCGGTGTCTTACATGGCTTTCCTGGCAAACGAGCAGCAAGCCTTCCGCGATCAACTTGCCAGCGCGATGCCGGACGCCGCCATCGAGCGCAGTTATATGCTGGCTGTCAATGGCATGGTGGTGAAAACCACGCTGGATAAATTGCCCGCGCTGCGCGAAATTGGCGGTGTGACCAATGTAACTCCAGAAAAAGAATACACGCTGAATATGGACGCCAGCCTGCCGGTGATTGGTCTCGGCACCGGCACCGTCGGTGATCCTGGCTTCGCTGTGGCAGGTCTGTGGGATGCGCTGGGCGGCGTGGCAAATGCCGGTAAGGGCATCAAGATCGCCGACATCGACAGCGGTATCACCCCTGATCATCCCTGTTTCGATGGCACCGGCTACACTTACCCGGCCGGATTCCCCAAAGGCGACCTGACGGTCACCAACAAGAAGATCATCGCCGCCTATGGCTTCTTCCGCAAGGACGACCCGCCCTTCTACGGCGCAACTCCAGTGGATGATCCCGGTTCGGTGCAGGGCGGTCATGGCACTCACACCGCCGGCACGATGGCATGCAATTACGGAACCGTGTCCAACAAGGTTGACACAATGATCAGCGGCGTGGCGCCCAAAGCGCAACTGATGATCTACCGCGTGTTTTATTACAGCATGTCCGGCAGCCGCTCCGCCTGGACGCCCGAGGTCATCGCCGCGATTGAGCAGGTGATCAAAGACGGCGCGGATGTGGTCAACAATTCCTGGGGCGGCACCGCGATCAACACGGTCGAT
>CAZCBJ010000245.1:0-5571 GCA_964496705.1 uncultured Anaerolineaceae bacterium
AGGAACCTTTTTTCTAGATTAAAAGCGAAGCTCCTTGACCAGGACTCGAACCTGGAACCTAGCGGTTAACAGCCGCCCGCTCTGCCGATTGAGCTATCAAGGAAGGTGGGGGTATTATAGTGAGTCGCGGGTAAGTTGTCAAGCTGAATCGCACGCGCAGCGCGGCACCAAAGCCCTCATCAGTCACATCCAGCGTGATGCTTCGCCGCGCCAAGGACTTCGACAACCGCAGTTACGCCTCAACCGCCCAGGCGGATGCATCCAGCACGCGCCCTTCCAGGCGGGCGGTCTCGGCAGCGAACGCCAGCAGATGACTCTCCAGCGCCTGGGCGGCGGTGGTGCGCGCTGACTGTCCGTCGCCGCGCAGCGAGCTGAGGAAAGCCTGCATCAAGCCGGCATCTCCGCCGCCGTGGCCCGCACCGCCCCCTGCGCTGGTGTTCAGCCGGCGGCTGCGCCCGCTGCGGTGATCGTCCACCTGCACCCACGACCCGCCGATGCCCAGCTCGGCGGTCAGCCGCCCGCGCGTGCCTTCGATGCGCGTGGTGCGGTATTCGACGTGTGAATGACCGTGCATGCTCAGCGTGACGCTCGATCCGCCGCCGAAAGCCATCGAGACCACCTGATGATCAACCACATCGTTGTCGCAGCGGTACACGCAGCGCCCATAGGGCCCTTCGCGCAGCGCCCGGCGCACGTTCTGCGGGCTGGGATCGGGATGCAGCACATTGAGCGGCCAGCCGCGGTACTGACTCACCTGGCGCAGCGGCGGGAGCAACCCGGCCAGCGCACGGAACAGGGCCGGGCTGCGCAGATTGAGCTGCATGAAGCCCTTCTCCAGCCCGCTCCCGGTGGCGATTAAGCTGCGCCACAGCGGGATCAGCTTGAGATAGACGAACTCGGCCTCATACGGGCAGGTCGCGGCGGCCGGGCAGCCCTGGCTGCAGCGCGCGGGCGCGCCGGGCGGGGCGTTCTCGGCGCGGTAATGCAGTAGCCCCCCCACGCTGGACAGCCGCTCCACCGGCACGCCGAACAGCCACAGCAGGATGTCAAAATCGTGGCAGCACTTGGCCAGGATCATCGGGCTGGACAGGGCGCGGTTGCGCCAGTTGCCGCGCACATAGCTGTGCGCCATGTGGAAATAGCCCACGTTTTCGCGGTGGTCCACGTCCACCACCTGACCCAGCGCGCCGGATTGGATGATCTCGCGCAGCGTCTGAAAATGGGTCGTGTAGCGCAGCACGTGGCAGATGTGCAACTGGCGCTCACACGCGCGGCTGGCCTGCACCAGTTGGCGGCATTCTTCGGGTGTGGCGGCCATCGGCTTTTCCAGCAGCACATGATAACCGCCGCGCAGAGCAGCCAGCGCGGGGGCGGTGTGGCGGTCGTCGGGGGTGCAGATCAGCGCGGCTTCGCCCATCTGCGGCTGCGCGAGCAGCTCCTCCCAGCCGGCGAACTGCCGCTCGGGCGGGATGGCGTGCCGGGCGGCGAACTGCCCCCGGCGCACCGCGTCCGGCTCTGCCACCGCCACAAAGCGCAGTTGGTCGGGATGCTGCAGCGCGTAAGGCGCGTAGGCGTGAGCGCCGCGGTTGCCCGCGCCGATCAGCACGGCATGCACAGGTTGGGTCATCTTAATCCTCCGCCAGAACGATGATCTTGTCCGCCTCGCTGAAAACCAGCGGACGCGACTTGACCGGGTTGAGCACCACGCCGTAGGCGCGCTCGACATCCCCGGCAGCCGCAGCCAGGCGGTAGCCAAAAGCCGTCTCGCTGCGCTGGCAGGCAGCCTGCACAACCGTGTAAAAATTGACCGTCTCGCCCAGGCGCACGTACTCCCCGGCGGGTTTAAGGTAAATCTCAGCCCCCTCGGGGTCGAACAGGTCTTTGAACACCAGGTTGAGCAGCCTGTTCTCGGTTACCTGGGCCATGATCAGGCTGACCAGTTTGTCGCTGACGATGAAATCATCCGCGCGAGCCACCTCGGCAAGGTCGCGGTTGCGAATGTCGAGCATCTCGCTGACCACCGGCAGGTGCGCGCCAGAGCGGTGCGCGATGTCGCGCAGGTGCAGCAGGGTGATCAGCGTGCGGGCATCCGCCTGCTGGGCTTCCATGAAATCCGAATAACACAACAAAATAATGTGATCAAAGCTGCCCAGCTCCAGGCTGCTCAGGACGGTCCGGCTGCCGGTATCGGCTTCGATGAAAGAGACCGATTGGTTGGGCATCGCCTCGCCCAGCCACCCAAAATCGCGGGCCAGGTTGCTGACCTCGGCCACCACCAGCACTTCAGAGCCGGGCGCCACGTAGGAATCCAGTTCTTTGAGGATGGCCGGGGCGCGCCAGTTCCAGCCGAGCAGCAGGTTGCGCTCGGGGCGCGGTTGTTCAGGGCGGGCTGGCAGGATCACAGCCGCGTCCACCGCGCCGGGCTGCTGATTGACAAGGATGCGGTCGTCGTCCTCGGCCAGCAGCACCAGGCGGTCGCCGGGCTGCAAGACGCGCGCCATCGGCTGATTGAGCGGGCCCTCGCCGTCGGCAAACTCGGCAGCGGGCGCCAGCCCCAGCACGGCGTTGTGCTCAAACCACAGCAGCGCCTCGCCGTAGGTCTTGCCGGTCAGGCGGGGCTCGGCGCAGAAGTAAATTTCATCCCCCTCAAAATCGAGCAGATCGGTGTACACCACCGATAAACCGGACTGACGGCAGGTCTGGGCAATGACCCGCGCCACCAGGTCGCCCACCTCCACCCACTCCACCTCCCCCGCGCCGATCACCCCGACCACGTCCGAATTGGCCGGGTCGCGCATCTCGGCGACCACATGGAAGGGTTGAGCGCGCTGCCCGGGGGCATTGGTCACCGCCAGCACGGTCTTGATCACCTCTGAGTCGGGGTCGGCGCTGTCGGGCGAGACGACGATCACCGCGCGGGCGGTGTTGAGGCTGACGATGTTCAGGTTGCTCATCTCCAGCGGGCTGCCGGTGCGGCAGACGACGCGCAGGCGGCAGCCGCGACCGAGCGAGTCGCGCAGCTCATCTTCCATCTCCACCTTGTCGCGGTCGGCCAGGATGACCGCGCAGGCGTTCTTCTGATTGGCGTTGGCTTCGGCCAGCTCGCTGAGAATGGTGAACACCTGGCGCGACCAGCCCAGGATGACGATGTGCCCGCGCTCGATCACCTTGGAGCGTCCCTTGCGCAGCTCGTCCAGCTTACCCGCCACCCCGCTGGTCAGCACGCCGATCAGCGCCGAGATGATGAAGATGCCGCCCAGCGTGACCAGGAACATCATCAGGCGGAAACCCCATCCCGTGTCGGCGCCCATCGTGCCGGCGTCCAGCGTGCGCATCAGCGCCTGCCAGAAGGCCTCATGAAAGGGCAGCGGACTCTCGCCGGGCTGGGCGATGCCGCCCAGCGTGACTGCCGCGGCGATCAGCGTGATGATCAGCAGCGAGAGCGCCGCCAGCAGCCCGATCAAGGCTGGCGGACCCTTGGAAAACACGTTGTCCAGATGGTATTGCAGTCGTTCCTTGAGGGTGGGCTTGGTATCCATGTCGGCTCCTTCCTTTGGGGGAGAGCGGGCTGGCAGCGGGTTCAGCCTCTGAACGCCCGCTCCACGCGGGCGATGACGCCGGCGCGCTCGGCGGGGATGTCCTCGGAGAGGCGCCCGGCGGTGACCACCGCCAGCCAGTCGGCAAATTGCCCGCGGCCTTCCGGGCGCAGCTCAAAATAGCGTTTGAGGTAATTGCGCCGAATCTGGTACAGAAACGGCTGGACGATCAGGTTCAGCCAGCGCGGTTCGGAGGGTCCCAGGCTGAGCAGCAGCACCGTGCGCGCCGCATCGGCCAGGGGATGACCGCAGGTGGCGTCCACCCAGTCAATGATCACCGGTCCGTTGGAGGTGAGCAGGATATTGGCGGGGTGGAAATCGCCGTGGCACAGGCGGTTATCGCCGGGCAGTGTCTCCAGGCGCTGCAGCGCAGCCTGCTTGAGCGCGTCTGAGAGGCCGATGGCGCCGAATATTTTTTCGCGCAGCCGGGCGCGCTGATCGGGCAGGCCGGAAACAACCTTGGCGTGCATCTCGGCGTGCAGCTCGGCCAGCCAGCGTCCGTAAAAGCCCATGCGCAAGGGTTCGCGGGAGAAGGATTGGTCCATCGGCGCGCCGTCCACGCGCTCATAGACCAGTCCCAGGCGCCCATCCACCTCGAGCAAGTCGCCCACCGCCGGCACGTTCAGTCCGGTGGCGTGGACGGCGCGGTTGACCCTGGCTTCATATTCAACCCAGTCGCGCGGCCAGCCGGGGACGAACAGTTTGAGGATTTTGCCCTCCTCCCAGGCGTAGACGGCGGCGGTGCGCCCGTTGGCGAGGGGCGGTGTGTCGGTGAGCATAAAATGTATTATACCGAAGGTTGGAGCCAACATTGTAGCGGTGGGTCTGTTCCGTTGCAGACAGTCCCTTCAGTCGCTGCGCTCCTTCAAGGAATCACGCGGGCTGATTCCCTGAGCGGATTTGACCAGAAATTCTCTTGCCCAGCACCCCACAACTCAGCCTGCGAATAAATTCGGCAGGCTGGAAAACCTCTCAAACCCACTTGAAGTGGGTTTGGAACCAGCTCAGCCTGGGGATTCATCCCCAGGCCAATCTGAGCCCCGCAGGGGCGAAGGGTCTCATTCTTTTTATGATAAGATTCCCCCATGTACGATTCCTTCTCCAGCGATTACGACCGTTTTGTCAACTGGCAAAACCGCCTGACCTTCGAGCTGCCCTTCATCGAGGCGCAACTCGCCACTGCCGGCGGGTGCGGCGCGCGCGTGCTGGACGCTGCTTGCGGCACGGGCATGCACACCCTGGCGCTGGCGCAGCGCGGCTACCAGGCGGCTGGCGCTGACCTCAGCCCGGGGATGATTGACCGGGCGCGCGCCAATGCCGCCGCAGCCGGGTTGGACGTGCGTTTCGAGGCCATCGGCTTTGGCAGCCTGGCGCAGACCTTCGGGGGTCAGTCGTTTGATGCGCTGCTGTGCCTGGGCAACTCGCTGCCCCACCTGCTCAGCCTGTCCGACCTGGACGCGGCGCTGGTCGACTTTGCCGCCTGCCTGCGCCCGGGCGGGCTGCTGCTGGTGCAGAACCGCAACTTCGACCTGGTGCTGGCCCAGCGACAGCGCTGGTTGGAGCCGCAATCCCACCGCGAGGACGGCAACGAATGGGTCTTCCTGCGCGCCTACGACTTCGACCCCGATGGGCTGATCGGTTTCCACGTCATCACCCTGCAGCGCTGCGCCGGGGGCGACTGGCAGCAGCGGGTGGACTCCTCGCGCCTCTACCCGCAGACGCAGTCCGAGCTGTTGGCCGCGCTGGCGCGCGCCGGGTTCGCTCAGCCCGCCAGCTACGGCAGCCTGGGCGGCGAGGCGTTTGACCCCGTCAAAAGCGGCAACCTGGTGGTCAGCGCAAAGGTGTGATGCAGATGCGGTGAAGTTGGAACAAAATCAGATTGCGTGATTTTTTAGCCCTTCTGCTTGCCTCGCCCCACCCAAAAACCAATCCCTTTTACCCCCCCGCTCGGGACAACACGAAGATCACCTCACTG
>CAZCBJ010000246.1:0-5562 GCA_964496705.1 uncultured Anaerolineaceae bacterium
CGCTGGGCGCCACATATACCCAATATAAGATCCAATTCAAATCTGATTCACCGCTGACCGTGGAAACCGAGCTGACCGGCACCTGCACCTGGAACTGGGAGGGCGGCTCGATTCCGGGTCAGGTGACAGCCGGAAAGAAATATCCCTTCACACTGGCGGTGACGGCTGAGCTGAGCGGCACGCCGATGATGGCAACCGTGGACGGCTTCATCAAAAGCAATGAAGGCACCCACGCGTCCGCCCAGGCTTTTCTGGATATGGGCAGTGAGCAAAAAACTGATGATCAAGAGGTCAACGGCAGCCTGGCGCTTGCAGCCGGACAGAAAGAAGGCGAGACTCGCAACGTTGTCCAAACCTGTAAAGTTGACATCGTCACCGTCACCGCGACCTATGTATACCAGTGGCGCAAGGCGGGCTGCAGCGCGCGGCTGAGCCTGCCCAAAGACATGACCCCCGGTGAGGAATTCAGCCCGCAGGTCAGCGTGAGCGACCCCAAAGGCAATGCGGTTCAGCCCGAGGAAGAAAGCTGGTTTTACAACGGGGAGGAAACCAGCTTTCCACAAAAATGGGACGGCAAGGAGGGCGTGCTGGAATACCAATACCTCTGCCCAAACGAACGCGAACCCCGGCGGGCAAAAATCAACATCCCCGCCGCCAACGCCTGTCAGGCAGTTATCTTCCTGCCGGAGATGGAACCCGACAAAGAATTCAGCCCCATGGTGGAGGTGCATGACCTGGAGGGCGAGCCGGTGACGCCCGAAAAGCCCAAATGGTACTACAACAACGCCCAGGCTTCATTTCCGCGCAAATGGGACGGCAAAGAGGCCTCGGTTTCGTATGAGTTCAACTGCCCGCTGGATGACAAATTGGTCAAAGTGACCAAAACCATCCCCGCCGCTCCTGAAGCGAGTGTGGAAGTGGTGGTGGGCGATGAAAACAAAGTGGCCGCGGCAGCCATCGCCATCGCTGCGGCGGCGGGCGCATTGGCCATCGCGGGAGCCGCGGGGATAGGGATCATCGCCGCCGTGCGCAGCCAGGGCGGCAAAGACAAAAAACAGGTGAAATACATCCTCCAGGTGGATAAAAACTATCTGGAGATCAAGCATAAAGAAACCGTCTATCTGAACATCAAAGCCTGGCGGGTGGAGACATCCGGAGCGACCTCGCCCGTGCCAGAAGCGGTGATCCGCGTGACGCTGCCGGCAGCCAGCGCCGGGCTGGCTGCGGAACCGGTCAGCGGGAAAGGCGAGCTGCGCTGCGCGTTCAGCCTGCCAGCCCCCAGCGTGTGCGCGGATGTGCCGGTGACGGTCAGCGCTGCCATCGGAAAAGCCAAGACCAGCACCAATGTGACCGTGCGCATCCTGCCGCTGTATACATTGACGTTACACTGGGCTGACCCGCAAAACCATAAAATCGTCCTCGACGGCAAGGAGGTTTTCGCCCGCGCCGAGTTGACCGCTGTCCCCAAACCGGATGCCAAGACCACACCTGAAACGTTGGCGGCAAAGATCAAGATCGAGGTGGAAGGTCCAAACAAACACCTGGTCAAACTTGAAACCACCTCTGCCAGCCAGAAGCCCTATGTGCGCGACGGGGCGCTGTGGATCCCGGTGCGGGCGATATCAGCGCCCAAAGGCGCCTCGCCTGAGACGGGTAATCCCAATCTGGTTGCCAAATTTGAGGAAGGAAAGCAGCGCCTGAAAGAAACGCTGGCTTTATCCGTCAACGACAACCTGGCGTTGGAAGCGCGGGTGGACCAGGCCAGACAGAAGGATGTGGTTTTCATTAAGGATCAGGTTCAACCTGCCTGGGGTTTTGGAACGATGAGTGTGTATTTCCGCGAAATGGGAGACAACCCATCCCCCGCGGCGGCGCCGTTTGAGTATAAACTGAGCTTCCAATTCGACCCGCCGGTGTTGGAAGCGCGCGAACTGCCCATGCTCGACCAGATCACGCATACTTTCGATGTCCGTCTACAAGAAGGCGTCAATCTGGAGGAGCATTTTGGCAAGCATCTGGCCGGCAGGAGCGGAACCATTCACGCGCAGGTGATTGCCCGCGCCAAATCAGGAAAAGAGTTTTTCGGCGCTGTATCTTTCCGGCTGCGACCGCAACTGGAGTTGTTCACCCAACCGGTGCAACAGGGCCCGCGCAGCTATCAAGGGGTCAGCCTGAAAGCGGGCGAGTTCGTCACCGACGGCGATGACCAGTATGAGATCATCCTCGGCTGCTGCCGCACCGACCAGCCCGGACCCAGAGACGTTGAGCAGATCGAACAGGTCGATCCAGCCTGGTGGAGCTTTGAGCCAGAATTGGATGGCGATGAAAGCAGCGATTTTGAGGTGTTGGTCCCTGAAGACAAAGAAGGTTTTGAGCGCACACTGCAGGTCAAGCCCAGAAGGGTGCTGCTCTACCGCGATACAGGGGTAGAAGAAAAGCTGATCCTGCGCATCAAAGGCGCGGTCACTGCACAGATGCCCGGCAATTACCTGCACACCATCGCACCCTGCAAAGCCAACATCCGCCCGCGCTATCCCAACCTGCGCCTGTGGGTAGTGCCGGGCAAAAAACGCGGCACTTCCGAAGCCTGGATGCTGGTTTTCCTGGACCGCAATACCCGCGACACGTTGCAAGGCGCAGCGCTCAATATTTACACAGAAGATTTCTTCGGCTCGTCCGGGGTGAGTCTGCAGCCGGCATTGAACGAGGAACTTCCGTACCGCACCGACCAAAACGGTTCCGCCCAGGCCACCCTGCTGTATTCCGGTCTGAATTGGAAGACCTGCGGGGAAGCAAAACTGGTCATGTCCTGCACACTGCTCGCTGAAACGGCAGGCAAGGAAAGCGAACCGGTCAAAGCAGCGGTGAATATCGGCGAAAACCTGCGCCAGATGTTGACCGCCCTGCTCGCGCGGGCAGATATGCTCCAGCTCAACAACCCCCACTACCAGCTGCGCTCCTGGGCCTACGCTCTGACCGACATCTCCGCCCTGCGCCCCATCGTCCGCGGACCGCTGTGGAATTTCATGTGCACCCTCTTCGGTCACGACCGGGCTTACGTGGCCAAGCGCGATATGAAGTCCAAATTTTCCCATGATTATGTCTGCTCCGAATTTCGCGACCGCATCGGAAGCTGGCTGGTGCGCCGCCGCCATTACAAGGCCGGCAGCCCGGATGAAATCGAGCAGGTTTGCAGCATGAACGGGATTGAGTTCGACAGCTTCATGTGCGGCAGCGGCTTGCACAATTACGCCGCCATCTTCCTCGCGGGGATGGCGCCCGAAGAAGATCCCTACGGCTTGGATCCCTGGTGGAAACAGCATTGGAAAGACCCGGCTTACGCCAGTCCGGAAGGGCTGATCACCAAATTCTGGGAACGCGAATACTGTCTCGAGACAGCCGCCTGGCTGACCGTCAGCACCATCCCGCTGGTGGCGCTGGCGGTGAAATCAGGCGGCGGGACGGTTGTCCTCATCAGCGAAATGCTCATCCCGTTGATTGATGCTTATGAAGCCGCCACTGCCGGCGAGTTGGCGCCCGAGTTTGAGCGCATGTATACGGATGGTGGGGGCTACATCATGAAAAATGCAGAACCCTACACCGGTCGGGACGTGTTCATCCGCGACTGGCTGGCCGCCCACCCCAACGGGTAGAAACGAGGAAAAGGATGCATCCTCTGGCGAATTTTAAATTGCGAGTGGTTGAGATCAGGTTAAGCCAGGAATCCGTGCAGCACGTGGAGAGCCTGTGCCGGATATTGGCAGGCATAGCCGACGGCGACGAGCTGCCAGACGGCAAACAGCTTGGCGCGCACCTGGCTGCGCTGAACGGACTGTTCGATCCGCCCCATGCAGCCGTGGTGACCCGCTGGCAGGCCGAATACCTGCCCGCTCCCTCCGGAAACGGCGGGGCATTGAGTATAAAAGAAAAAAGCGGTGAGATGTTCCTGGGTATCTCGCACACCCGCAGCGGCACGCTGTACGGCGGAATGTGGGCGCGCCTCTCGGATGAAAATCCAGCCTTTTTGACCTTCGAGGTGAGGATCGGCTCTGACGGGCGCGAGGTGGTGCTGGGTGGGGAGGAAACCGAAAGGGTCATTCCGCTGGGCGTCGAAACGGCTGGGTTGCGTTGGAGCGCTGCGGATGAGGTGCTGAGTTTCGTCCCCGATTGGCTGCGCGGCGCAGTCAGCGATCAGACCCGCGTCAGCGGCAGCCCGCCCAACGCGGACAAAACCGTCCTCTCCCGCCGGCCATAGGCACCCGGCACTCTGCCGGGCGGGTCAAAGCCAGAGCCGCCCGGCGTAGATCGGATCACAAATCGTCGCGCAGGATCGGGCAGGTCATGCAGTGCCCGCCCCCGCGCCCTTCGCCCAGCTCAAAGCCCGGGATGGGGATCACCTCCACCCCGGCCTGGCGCAGGCGCGCGATGGTATAAGTGTTGCGTTCATAGCACACCACCACCCCCGGGCGCAGCGCCACCACATTGTTGGCGTCATCCCACTGCTCACGCTCCATCTGGTAGCGGTCGCCACCCGTCTCGACCGCCCAAAGTTTTTTAAAGCCCAAGGCATCCGCGGCGGCCGAGAGCAGATCCTTTTCAGGCGTGACATGAAAATCGCCGGGCTTTTTCCCCGGCCGCAGGCTGTAGGCGCGAATTTGCTCGACCACCTTGGGGAAAATCGTGACCTTGTCGCGGTCAAGAAAGGTGAAGACCGTGTCCAGGTGCATGTGACCGCGATCTTTGCTCATTACACAGGCGATCACCCGGTTGGCCGCGCCGCGCTCGAAAAGCGTCCGCGCCAGTTGCTCCACCATGCCAGTCTGGGTGCGCTCCGAGACGCCCACCAGCACCGCCCCATTGCCGACCGGCATCACATCCCCACCTTCCAACGATGAGCGCGCGAAGGTATCAATGTCAAACTGCGTATCCGCATGCGGGTACCACCATTGGAAATCGGCATCGCAGAACATGGGGTGATAGCGGTAGATCACATACATATTGAGCGACTCGCGCCGCCGCGCCGGCCAGTACATCGGATTGATGGATACGCCCCCGTATATCCAGCAGGAGGAATCGCGGGTGAAGAGTGTGTTGGGCAGCGGCGGCAATAGAAAAACGTTCATGTCCGGCAGAGAGGCGGCGTGCAGCGAAATTCTGGCGAACTTACCCCAGTCCAGGTTCGCTTCACCAGCGGTCAGCCCACCGATCAAATGCACCGCCAGCACATCCGGCGGCAGTCCGGCCAGGAATTGGCGCATCTCTTCCACCAGCGCCCAGCCCATGTTGTAATCTGTCGCCACCTGCGTGATGACCAACTGGCGCGCCTCTGCGCTGGCTGCCAGCGCCTCGCCCAGCAGGTCCAGCACATAGTACACCTCGGCTCCGTTCGCGCGCAGTACCTCCACAAAATGGTCGTGCTCCACCTGGGCGCGCTCCACCCAGAGGACATCGTCGAAGAGCAGCTCATCGTGGTTGGCTGGCGTGAGCCGCTTGAGACTCAGCTCTGGGCGATGCACGATCACCTTGCGCAAATTGCCCACCTCTGAATAAACACCGTATGCA
>CAZCBJ010000247.1:0-5549 GCA_964496705.1 uncultured Anaerolineaceae bacterium
AATTGCCTCAGATCCTTTTCTGGCTGTTCTGACTCAAATAAATATCGAGGACAATGTATTATATGTAGGGCAAAACGAGTACCCGTTGGCTGAATTTGACAAAATATATTTGATCGGTTTTGGGAAGGCCTCCATCCCGATGGCAGGGGCGGCTTTAAAAGTGCTTGGTGAAAAAATAATTTCCGGAATGGTCATAACCAAACATGCTCTTTCCTCAGCAGATTATGATCTGCCTGATTATCTGATTGTTTTAAGAGGTAACCATCCTATCCCTGGTATGGATAGTCTGGTAAGTACAAAGAAACTTCTAGAATTTACAAATCAATTTACAGCACGAGATTTGGTGATCTGCATGATCTCTGGAGGCGGATCGGCTCTGTTCACGCTACCCGTTTCTGGTATTAATTTGACCGAAATACAATCCATAACAAATGGATTGCTGTCATGTGGGGCGGATATCACTGAAATTAACACTGTTCGAAAACATCTGGACAGAGTGAAAGGGGGCGGCCTAGCCCGAATGATATATCCAGCCAGGATGATAACTTTTGTGCTATCTGATGTCATTGGCAATCCTCTTGACGTGATTGCTTCTGGACCTACAGTGGGTGATCCGAGCACTTTTCAAGATGCAACCGGCATATTGGAAAAATACTCCGACCGGTTAAGTGTCCCACAATCCATCAGCACTTACCTGCAAATGGGGCGCGATCATATGGTGGAGGACACTTTAAAATCAGGATGTAAAGAATTGGCTGGTATTGCCCATATCATTGTTGCCAGTAATACGCATGCAGTTGACGAGGCGATGCAGAGAGCAAATGCATTGGGCTTCCGAAGTGAAATAATAACCAAGCAGTTGAGTGGCGAGGCTTCTTTGGTCGGTGGGCAGTTAGCCAATATGCTACGGACTTGGTCAAATCAAAAAGGGAAAGATTCGGGCCCTATTTGTTTGATAGCTGGTGGCGAGACAACAGTGACCCTTTCTGGCACAGGTCTAGGTGGGCGTAATCTCGAGCTGGCACTGGGAGCGGTTGATGAGCTAAAAGGCCTGCCGGACGTGATGTTGATCACACTGGCAACCGATGGAGATGACGGGCCGACACAAGCTGCCGGGGCAATTGTAACTGGAGATACGTTCCAGCGAGCACAAATAAAAGGATTGGTTCCTAAAGATTATTTACGAAACAATGATAGTTTTACCTTTTTTTCCGCTCTGGATGATTTGTTGGTTACCGGACCGACAGGGACCAATGTAAACGACTTGGTTTTTCTTTTTGGCTTCTAGCCTGGTGCCTGTTGTGGGTCGACCGGCAACGGTAGACGAACCGCAAATATCGAGCCGCTTTGTCGTACAAGCACAAATGGAACATGCATAACTCCCAATTGAGGGATGACCGGGCATGAAATATCTGCATCATATATTGAGGTGTAGGTTTCGTGGGTCACCTCGAGATATTTAGCCAACGTGGTTGCTCCAGCTAAACGAATAGACCCATCCATGCGGAAATTGGCGGTGATAATCGTAACCGGATCCATGTGGCGGTTGGGCTCATTCGGATCGTAGTCGATGGGATCTTTTGCGGGTGGGATCAGGTGAAACGCCATCACCTCGGTAGCGGCGATATGTAACTCTGGCAGTTGGATCGGGCGGTTTCCAGCGTTTGTCGTGATCAGAACGCGGGGATTATATATTGTCAAGACATCCGGCGCAGCATTTGTCCGCAGCCAGGTACTGACGCGCACCGCTTGCTTGACATAGACGTCGCCCCAGCAAATATTGTTGCGCAAATAGACCATTACAGGGGCTGATTTATCTTCAGGACCCGGTAGTGGCACTTTATACAATGGAAGTTGCTCGCTCAACGTTAATCTCCTTTACGAATATCGCTCCGTAATCGCGGGGATCAGATATTGCTCGAATGCTCTTTCTTGGTTGTAATCAGGCATCCAATCCCATTCTTCTCTAGCCAAGCTGTCGTCAACATCTCCAGGCCAGCTATCGACTATTTCCTGGCGACTGGGATGCGGTGAAAAGTTAATCTTGGCACTTGGATAGGCTTTGATGACAATATCATAGATTTCCTGAGCGGTGGGGCTAAAACTGGTGATATTGTAGACGAGGTGCTTGATCTTCTGTGTGGGTGCAGTCTCAAGCATCAACAAACCCTTGATTGCATCAGGCATCACCATGAAGGGCAAGCGTGTGTCGGGCCTAACGAAGCAGTTATACGGTTCATTTTGAGCAGCGTGATGAAGCATTTCGGGACCGTAATCGCTGGTACCCCCAGTGGGTACAGTGAATGCGCTAATCAAACCTGGGAAGCGGATGCTTCGAAAATCAATGGTTGATTGGCCCCGATCTGCAGCCAACTGGCGATAGAAACGCATGTAATAGCGGCCAAGGTGTTCACAATATAGCTTGTTGATGCCGTACATAGTGCGCGGCTGCAAGAATTCATCTTCTTTCACCTTTTCAACTTGCCGTTTACTTCCCAGGCTCGGAAAGCCGTAGGCGGCAATTGAACTGGGATAGATGAACTTAACAGATCGCCCCTGCCATTGTGATTGTTCAACCGCCAGACGCAGGAGGTTGAGCGTGCCTTCCACGTTGACGCGGTGTGCGGTTTCGGGGTTGTATTCCGCTTTTGTGGATAAAATCGACGCAAGGTGAAAAATGGTTCTTATTTCAAATTCTGCCACCAGTCTGCCCAGCAACATGGTGTCCAGGATGTCGCCCTGGATGAAACGAAAGCAGAACTTTCTTAATTCTTCATCGATGGGCTGCACATCCAGTGCGACGATGAGATAATCGTCGCGTCTTCCGAGCGCGGTAATTAATCCGTGCCCCATTTCACCATTAGCTCCGGTAACTAAAACTATCTCTTTGCGCATAGATATCTCCTTGAACAGGTTGGGGAGGTGTAAGCGATTTTTATTAAGCCTTTATGAAAGATTGTGAACCTGGAGCGAGGCAAGGTACTGCTCTTCTTTCTTATTGAACGAACAGGTAAGTTTGGCTTCCGGGAGGAGCGATTGGCATCCACAATATGATGAAGGCTGCAGCAATGATAGGCGCTCCGTAGCGAATGTATGGAATTCGCCCCCGGCGCTTCCTCTTTGTTCGATCAGTAAAATGGCTAAATAACGGGTCATAAATGGCTTTCCGTGTACCAAAGATTACCCAAACCAGGTTGGCGAGTGCCATATCCAAATGAATGACACGGGTAAAAATAATAAGTCAGTGCGCTTCCGCCGACCACGGTTTGCAGAATGGCAACCGCGCCAACGGCAGCGGAGACCCAAACTCGGCTTTTCAGCGGTACATGTTCATCAAATGAAGTTGGGTTTGAAGTAGTCATAAATAATCTTGAGGAAAAAAAGGGTTCTGGTATATTCTATACCAGAACCCTTTTTTGTTTACAGGCAATAGATTCAACTGCCAACTTGTTCAGCTTTATTTAAGCAGGTTTTGCCCTCTGAAACCAGTTTTGCCAATCCTTGTTTTCCCAGATAACAAGAATTGGGGCAGCAATGAAGATGGATGAATAAGTACCCATCAACAAACCTATCATAAGAATTGTGGCGAATTCGCGCAATGTGACACCCCCGAAAAGCGCCAAGGCCAACAGCATGAATTCCGAAGTCATTAATTGGGTATTAATGGATCGCTGTAATGTCTGGATGATGGAATGGTTGGCAAGTTTCTCAAACGGCAGTTTCCGGTACAGGTTGCTATTCTCACGAATGCGGTCAAACACCACAATCTTGTCTTGCACAGAAAAGCCAATCACCGTCAACAAAGCTGTCAGAAATAATGAATCAATCTGCCAGCCAAAGAAATGACCTCCGATGGCGGATACGCTCAGCACAACCAGCACATCATGAATCATGGCGACAATTGCGCAGACGCCATAACGGAATGCGTTTTGCACCTTCCTAAATGCCAATGTGATGAAAATGATCACGCCAAGCGCAGCCACCGCGACCGCCATACCCGCTCGAGCAGTCACTTCTTTTCCGATGGTCGGTCCAACCGTTTCTTCACGTACAGGCGGGAGCACCAAATCGACAAACGTTTCTTTTAGCGAGAGTCTGATTTGATCGCTTTTTTCTTTGTCAACGTAGGGGGTCCGGATGGTGAGACCATTCGCCTGACCTCCTTCAACACTGGTAGTCTGAACTTGCACGTCATCTATACCCAGGGATTGGTAAAATTGAACAACCTCGGCTGGTTGCGGGGCGCTCCCGCTTTCAAACTTCACCACCATCAAATTACCACCCAGAAAATCAATGGACAGAGGCAATCCCCACATGATTAACACGACGATGCCGGGGATGATGATGATGAGAGAAAATAAGAAAAAGAAGTAACGTTTTCCCAGTATATCTAGCATTGCACAATCCTTCCTAGGCTCCAAACCATTTCTGGTGAGATGCGGGATCGATGAACTCTATCACAAGATTCAAGAAAGTTCGGGTGATGAAGAAAGCTGCAAACAGGCTGATCAATACACCCAAGAGCAAAGTGAAAGCAAAGCCCTTGACGATACTGGCACCAAAAGCAGAGCCAAACCAGAAAAGGATCACGCTTGTGATTAATGTGGCAAGGTTGGAGTCACGGATGGATGGCAAGGCTCTTTTCCAACCGATTTCGATGGCTGAAAGCAATGATCGTCCAGCTCGCAGTTCTTCTTTCAACCTTTCAAATATGAGTATATTGGCATCCAGTGCGCCTCCGGTGCTTAAAAGGAAACCAGCGATGCCTGGAAGGGTGAGAGTGACTGGGATTAATTTATATAAAGCAAACGTGATTAACCCGTAAATGATGATGGACAGTATCGCTACCACACCCGGCAGCCGGTAATAAATGATCATAAAAAGGGTGACGATGGCGAAACCAATCAAGCCTGCGACGATACTTTTATTCAATGAGTCTTGTCCCAGCGTGGGGCCGATGACTTCAGTCTGCAAAATGTCCAGGCCAATCGGCAAGGAACCATAACGCAATTGGACTGCCAGCGCGTTGGCTTCGTCCACGGTGAAGCTCCCGCTGATTTCACCTTGTCCATCAGGGATGGCGGAGTTAATGACCGGGGACGAAATGACCATTTTATCTAGCACGATTGCAAGATATTTACCGATATTGTTGGCAGTATGATCGGCGAAAATTTGCTGACCTTCCGGTGTGAGGCTGAATGTGATCGCAAAACGATTTGCCTGATCTGTCGTAACGCCAATTTCTCTGCCAATTAATTCCTTACCTGTCATCACAGTATGATAAATGGTAGGGGATGATTGAGCCCCTGGCTGGCTGTCCGCAGGATCGCCATTGGTATTCTCTGGCGGCACGGTGGGTGTTAATGCCTTGATTTGTTCTTCAGTCAAACCAAAGTCTGTCATGATGACAGTGCCAACATCAAGAGGGGTGCTGCCCAAATCGACAAATTCGAGTAAACCTGTGCCACGCAGGCTGTTGATCACTTCGTCCGCATCGGTGTAACCTGGAAATTCACCGACGATGCGGTTGGTGCCAGCCACCTGAAACA
>CAZCBJ010000248.1:0-5544 GCA_964496705.1 uncultured Anaerolineaceae bacterium
CCTCGATATACACCGGCCCTGAAGCCGGGTTGACGTGCTCCCAGTCGAGCTTGTCCAGCAGGTCATTGGAGCTGTGCAACTGACCTTCGAAACAATCGTGCGTCTCCATGTGCACCACCTGGCCTTGCTGAACGCGCGCCACGGGCGGGTTATCTGGTCTGAAGGCAAAGAAAACCTTGCTGCGAGGGATTAAGGTGTCTGACATCTGTTCTCCTTCTCGAAAACCTTCGAAATGCTTTGCGTGCTTTGCATCAATTGCTTACCTGAGCCATGCCAGTATTGCCTGTTCGGTGAAGTTGCCGATCTTAAAAAAGTTCAACAGCATCCCGGCCAGAATGATGACCAGCATGATAGCCATGAAATAGAAATCGCCGCGGCGGAACTGGAACTGGCGCCGGAAGGTGCGCTGGGTGATATTGTAATCAAAACCGCGCGAGAGGATGGCGATCGAGATATCTTGCGAGCGTTCCAATGTCGCCAAAAAAATGGGGATCAGCAGCGCGGTCAGCACCTGCACCCGTCGGATCAGGTTCTTGGGTTTAACATCATAACCGCGCGCTTTTTGTGCATCGGTGATCTTCTGGGTTTGTTTGGAGAGGATGCCCACCGTGGAAAAACCCAGCATCAACGCCACACCCATTTCCGGCGGCAGCCCGCGACCGACCAGTTTCTGCGCCAGGAAGGCGATCACCAGGCTGGCGGCGACAATGATCAGGTTGCGGGTGATGAGCGGCAGTCCGGCCAGGAAGCTGATTGGGTCGGCTCCCGGAACCATTTTCGGTAGGAAGGACATCAGCATCAACAGCGCAATCACCAGCGTGGCTGCCACCTCGCCGGCTGAGAATTTGGGCTTGCCGCGCTCAGTGATGGTCAATGCCAACTCGACCGGCGGGGTGCTGTAGAGCATCAGGTGCACTGCCAGCACCACGGAAAAGAAGCGAAAGAACACCGCCACGCCGCGCACAATGCCCTCCGCCGTGACCGGGATATATTGGGTGAATGGGATCAAATAAAAGAGGAAATGAGCATCTTTTGGCGTGAAAAATAAAATCTGGAAAAACGAAAATGTCAGGAAAATGACCACCAGCCCGCGCAGGTTACGATTGAGAAGCCTGCGGTCAATGGACCGCGCGCCCAGAAAGTACAGCGCGGCGAATAGCAATGCCATCAAGATCGGATCAGCGATGACAATTGCCGCCACAGTGACGCCGATGAACATAAACAGCTTGGTGCGCGCGTCAAAATTATGCAGCACAGAGTGGCCTTTTTGGTATTCAATTGCCATGGCGCCCCCCCGTGATTTGGGTGAGATAATTTTTCATCGTTTCGTAATCCACCGTATGGGGCGGGATGCCAAGATCATGCAGTTCCAAGCCCAGTTTGGTCAGATCGGGCAGGTCGAGGGAATTTTCTTGCATCAACTTCTGGTTGGCCAACAGGTCGAAGATGGGCCCATCGAAGGACAGTCGCCCGTATTGCAGCACGATGGCTCGTTGGGTGTACAATGCGGCGTAGTCGATGCGGTGGGTGATCAGCAAGATGGTGGTGCCCAGGTCATTCAATCGCTTGATGATCTCAAAGATGCCGTCGATCATCTCCGGGTCCTGGCCGGTGGTGGGCTCGTCAATGAGCAGGATGCGCGGTTTGAGCGTCAGCACCGAGGCCAGCGCCAGGCGCTGCTTTTGGCCTTTGCCCAAGTCGAATACCTCGGTGTTCAGATGATCAGCCAGATCCACAATCTCCAAAGCCTCGCGGATGCGCGTCTCGAATTCAGCAGGGTCCACGCGGTGGGCTTTCAGCCCGAAGGTCATCTCGTCGCGCACGTTAAAGGATACGATCTGGTGGTTGGGATTTTGAAAGCAAAAGCCCACATTCTGGGCGAGGATGTGGATGGGGGTGGTGGCCACGTCGCGGCCCATCACGCGCACCTGACCTCGGTCGGCTTGCTGCAGGCCGATGATGTGGCGCACGAGAGTTGTCTTGCCAGAGCCGTTGCGCCCCAGGATAGCCACCATCTCGCCGGCGCCGATTGAGAGGCTGATGTCATGCAGCGCTTCTTTTTCGGCGGTGTAGGAAAAGCTGACATTTTCAAATGTGATGACCGGATCAGCCGCTGGCGGCCGGGGGGCCTGTCTGCCATTGGCGTGCAGCGGCGTCAGCCGGTAGGCCTGGCGCAGGTGCTGCGCGAATGTTTTGGGATTGAGGTTTTGTCCGGGCAATTGAAATGCCTCGGCCAGCCGGATGATGCCCGGTCGCTTGAATACATGGGGGATATCCCCGGCCGCCAGCACTTCGGCGGTCGGCCCATCGCGAACGATGCGCCCCTGGTTTAGAATGATCACCCGCTCCACCAGCGGTAGGGTTTCTTCCAGGGCATGTTCAACGATCACCAGCGTCTTGCCTCGTTGCTTGGCCACCTGGATCACCAACTTGAGGATCAGCGCGCGCCCAGCCGGGTCAAGGTTGGCCAGCGGTTCGTCCATCACATAAATCTCGGGATGCATCGCATATGTGGCTGCGACCACGCAGGCCTGCTGCTCACCGCCCGACAGGTTGTGCGGCTCGCGTTCCTCGTAACCCGTCAGCCGGGTGGCCTGCAGCGCCTCGGCTACCCGCCGGTTGATTTCCTCACGCGGCACGCCCAGGTTTTCTGGTCCGAAAGCCACCTCGTCCACCACCGAGTTGGTCACCAGTTGTGATTCTGGATCCTGGAATACCATCCCCACCAGGGATGCCAGCCCGCCCACGTGGGCTTTTTTGGTGTTGTAAGGTCCCACCAGGATCTCCCCCTGCAGGCTGCCGTCGTGGTAGTGTGGGATCAACCCGTTGATGCACGAGCACAGCGTGGTTTTTCCGCTGCCCGCCGGACCGGTGATCAGCAGAATTTCTCCCGGAGCAATGCTCAGGTTAATGTTCTGCAAGGCCGGGGTGTGGCTGCCGGCATATGTGAAAGATACATCCTGGAACTTTATCTCATACGACATAATTTACTTTCAAGGCGGCAAGTCTGCGCCGCCCACCCATCGCCCCGCGGGGCGATGGGTGGGGGTGCGGGTTGTCTTTTCTGATTAAATACACAACCTGGGAGCATTATACAGGCGGGATTGCCCTACCAAAGTGGGCGGCGGAAGCGCTCCGGAAGGGCAGCCATGATGATGGTGGTGACCACCGTGGTGAGCACCATCTCGGGTAAGGCGCCGGCTTCAGCCGTGCCGAGGAAGGCGAAGAACTTGCCATATTCGGGCGACGGGTAGAAGATGGAGATGCCTGTGACGAACAGCGGCACGACCACCACTACATAGTAAAACACCACCTGTGCAGCCCAGGCTGCCAGGCTGGCTACCTTGTTGCCGCGCAAGCGCCAGCAGAAGTTCTTGTAGACGAAACCGTTGACGATTCCGCCCACAATGTGGGCCAGTAAACTGGCCAGCGGGATGCCGGGTTCAGCGATGCCCGCCAACAGGCCGATGACGATGCCGCCGATGGGGCCGGTCAGCGAAGCGCCGATGGTGGTGAAGATCTCACGCGGGTCGGTGACGATAGGCGTGCCTGGAATGGGGATGGTGACCCCGGCCAGCACCAGCGCCAGCGCGGCGCCGCCGAAGGCAGCCGCAACCCCCACCTGCCGGGCGGTCAGGACGGGTTTACGCTGCTTTTCAACTAGATTTACAGATTGCTCAGACATATTCTCTCTCCTTTGGTTTTTTTTTACTGCGTTTAATTTCGGTTGGATGCTTTTCTGAAAATACTCTTTTCTCCTTTCGCTGCTTATCTTTGTTACTGGATACCCTTTCCCCTCCGCGGGAAAGAGGATAAAAAAACCACCCTGGCGTTGGGTGGCTTTTTGAAATTGCTCTATTTTGAGTCTTTCGGATACTACTCCGTTTGCCATCCAACACCCAGTTTCTCGCTCCCAATGTAAAGGAGCGAAATCAGGATGATGATGATGACAAAGGCGAAAGATATCACTTGGGTTTCCGGGCTCTCATGTTATTTTAATTCCGGCTATTATACATGGGTTGGCGATTCTGTCAATGGTCAAGGGTTGAGCGTCTCTAAGAAGGTGACATTTTTATACCTTTTTTTCACTCCTTGATACCTTTGGTTTGGCTGACCGTTTGTGTATAATGGATTATGGATGGGGTGGTGTTTTTCTCCCTCGGGTGGATTGGACAATCCGTAAGGAGGACCAAACGAATGGACCGAACCGAATGGTTGGTGAAAATGCGCCGCGAAAGCGAACAGCGTTACGACAGCATCTGGGCTCCGCTCTACGGTGAGAAATACGGCCTTTATCCCAACGCCACTCACCGCCAATTCATCGCCGATTTCCTGCACCTGCTTCCTCCGGACAGCCTGATCCTCGACGCCGCCTGTGGCGCCGGATGTTACGAGCCGCTGCTGCTGGAAAAAGGGCACTCCGTTGTTGGAATTGACCAGTCGCAGGGGATGTTGACCAACGCCCGCACCCGGTTTCCAGGTGTGAGGTACGAAAAGATTGGCCTGCAGGAAATGGCTTTCCGCATGGAATTTGATGGGGCGATCTGCGTGGACGCCATGGAGAATGTCAGCCCCGAGGACTGGCCGCTGGTGCTGGGCAATTTCCAGCGCGCGCTGAAACCCTCCGCCTGCCTGTATTTCACGGTTGAGATGGCCGCGGAGGAGCAAATCCAGCAAGCCTTTGAGCGCGCCCAGCGGGCAGGTTTACCGGTGGTTCGCGGTGAAATACCCGATGAGACCGTCTACCATTACTATCCCTCCACCGCAAAGGTCAAAGATTGGCTTGCCGCGGAGGGTTTGCACCTGTTGAAAGAGGGCGAGGGGGATGGTTATCTTCACATGCTCGCGCAGAGCTCAACCCGTGGATAGCGTCGCGGCTGTGCCGGGTAAATTTCGAGCCTGGATAACCTTTGATACGAAAAAGGAATTTTGGAATGACCGAACAATTTCAGATTGTGTATGTTGAAAAGCCCGAGGAATCAGCTTGGGAGATCATCGGTCGAGGTCTCGACCAGTACAACATCCAGCAGGCGGGCGAGTATGGCTCACGGCGTATCTGTTTCGCGCTGCAATCGCCTGAAGGCGAAATCGTTGGCGGCGTGTTGGGGGCGATTTTCTGGGGATGGTTTCAAATTGACCTGCTGTGGGTCAAGCAGGAGTTGCGCGGGCGCGGCTACGGCAGCCGATTGCTGCAGGGCGCCGAGGAGGAGGCCCGCCGCTGCGGCGCAAAACATGCCTTTCTGGACACTTTCAGCTTCCAGGCGCCGGATTTTTATCCCAAATACGGCTACCGCTTGTTTGGCGAGCTGGATGACTTCCCGCCAGGGCATAGACGCTGTTATTGTTAAGCAACTGTGATTGGCATCTTCGGCTTTGTCCTGTTCCCAAAATGGATGGATGCTATCGATCTCGCCCTGTTCGTGTGCCGTCGGATGCTCTGTACGGTGGGCAACGATTGGCTAGCATGTCGTTCGGTTGATACCGCCCGGATGGAGGGTATTTGCTAATGATACCCGGGCGGGACGGAAAAGCCTGCTGCAGAAC
>CAZCBJ010000249.1:0-5518 GCA_964496705.1 uncultured Anaerolineaceae bacterium
ACTCTTACACCTACCATAACGATCACACCAACAATCACCTTGACCGTGACGATATCGTTAACTCCGACCATCACCGAAACCCCAGCCGAGTCACCCACACCCCAGTTACCCGCCGAAATTGCCACCCAATTCACAGGTCAGGTGACCCCCAACCCCGGTTCAGTTTTCAGCAGACCCCAATTTAGCAAATCCGTTAAAGACAACCTTCCCGTGGATCCATCCTCAGAATTTACCAATCCAATTGGGTTACTGTACGCCACTTTTCAATATGACAAAATGATCAGCGGTTCGCAGTGGACAGCCCTTTGGATTCGCTTGGAAGATCAGGAAATCATCTGTCTGGATACCAAGCCTTGGGATGAAAGCACGGGTGGATACAGCCTGTCGGAATGCAATCCGTCTTCTGGAGCCTGGCTTCCGGGTGAATATGAAATGCGTATTTTTATTGGTGAACGCTGGAATACTTCTGGTCGTTTTACCGTGGTTGGCTTACCTGCCACACCCACCTCCACAGTGACCCCCACCCGAACGACTACCATCACCATCACGATTACACCCACCCGCACGATCACTCTTACGCCAGTTCCGTCGCCAACCCGCACGATCACCATTCCGCCCACTGCCACGCGCACACCTCACCCAACCTCCACGATGATCCCCTCCTGGACCCCGCGGGCGACCGATACCCGGTGGCCCAGCCCCACGGTCAGTCCGTAGGTCGGTATCGTTTCACCCACTCGAGTGCAATATCTGCCGCCACGCGGGCATTATTCTCCAGTAAAGCAATATTGGCCGCCAGGCTGTTCCGTTGACTCAATTCGCCTACCCGCTTGAGCAGGTAAGGTGTCATCGCTGCGCCAGAGACGTGATCTGATTTAGCCTGTTCCAAAGCCTGGACGATCAATGCGTTGATTTCTTCTGGAGGCAGTGCAACCGATTCAGGCGGCGGAACAACTACCAGAACTGCTGATTGAAGACCAACCTGCCATTGTGCCTGCGCAATACTGACCACCTCTTCAGCGGAATCGACTCGCTGGGTTACGGCTTGTCCGCTCTCACGCGAATAGAAAGCCGGCAACTCATCGGTTTGGTAGCCCAGAACCGGCACACCCATCGTCTCCAGCACTTCCATGGTTGCCGGGATATCCAGAATGGCTTTTGGTCCGGCGCAGATGACGATCATGGGTGTGTGTCCCAGTTCATTCAAATCTGCCGAAACATCAAAAGGAGCATCCCGATGCACTCCGCCAATTCCTCCGGTAGCAAACACTCGAATTCCCACGGAGGAGGCAGCAAAAAGTGTCCCCGCAACGGTTGTCCCTCCATTTTCCTTCTTAGCAATCGCAATCCCAAAATCTCTGCGGCTAATTTTACGAGCCAGCGTGGCTGGGTTGGCCAGCTCAACCAACTCCGCCTGGGTCAGCCCGATATGCACTTTACCGTGCAGTACCGCGACGGTGGCTGGCGATACATGCTTGCTGCGCACCTCATCCTCCAGGCGCTGCGCCAGCTCCAGGTTTTCAGGATGGGGTAATCCGTGAGTGATAACAGCCGATTCCAGCGCAAGCACCGCCAGGTTTGCTCGCAGGGATTGAGCAACGTACGGGTGAATGTGGAAATGGGGTGTAATTTTGAAATTTGGGGAGATCATGTTTAGATTATAATCTCAATCACTCACCACCATGCTTCCTTTGCCAAATTTACTCCACATTGATTTCCATTGCCACACCCTGTACTCAAAGGATTGCGCCAGCAGCCTAGAAAAGGTGATTGCAAAAGCGCGCCAGGTTGGATTGCACCGTTTGATTATCACCGACCACAACACCATTCAGGGAGCTTTGTTAGCCCAAAAAATGGCGCCGGATTTGATAATTATCGGAGAAGAAATAGAAACCGGGAAGGGCGAAATACTGGCTGCTTTTGTTCAAGAAGAGGTTCCGGCTGGTTTACCGATTGGCGAAACCATTTGCCGCCTCAGGGATCAAGGAGCCTTCATCGCCCTATCTCATCCATTGGATGGTCAACGCACCCGATGGCGTAGCGAAGATTTGAAAATGCTATCCAGCATGGTGGACGCGGTGGAAGTGTTCAATGCGCGTTGTATGTTCTCTTCGATGAACCGGGCTGCCGCATCATTCGCTCACAATCACGGGTTGCCTGGAGTGGCTGGATCAGATGCCCACTCCATTTTTGAAATCGGCAGGGTTCGTCTACTGACACCTGAATTTACAAATGCTCAAGATCTTCGGCGCGTCCTACCAGAGGGCAAATTAAGCGGTAGCCTCTCCCCCTATTGGGTTCACCTTTTCTCAAGGATTGCAACCTTGCGGAAATTCATCACGAAAAAATAACAAGGTCATCAGGAGTTTGCTTTATCCATGAAACCAGATCGCCTAGAATCAATTGTCCAGCATTTTCACTCCGGATTTAACTGCGCCCAATCTGTCTTGGCTGCCTTTGCCGTTATGTATGACCTTGATGCCGCTCTTGCGGCTCGAATCGCTGCCGGATTTGGAGGCGGAATTGCACGCAGCGGCGCAACTTGCGGGGCGGTCACCGGTGCGATTAATAAATTTCCGCAGGCGCAATGGCGCGACCGAGTGTCGAGATTTGCTGGGATGCGACATCAGCACGCCCGGCGGACACCGTCTGGTAAAAAAACAGGGCTTGTTTGACAAATTTATGTACGCGACGCGGCTGAGATATTGTCCGCATCAATTACGAAAATAGACTAATCATAGAGGAGAGCGCGAAACGTGGAACACATTTTGGATATCATCATGAAACGCCGTAGTATTCGCCGTTATGTTGATCGACCTGTCGAGCCGGAAATGCTGAACATGCTGTTGCAAGCTGCCATGGCTGCTCCCAGCGCGATGAACAGCCAGCCCTGGGAATTCGTGGTGGTTACGGAAAAAGAAAAGATGGATCAGCTTCGCTCGGTATTGCTTTTCGGTCAATACAACGCTCCGGCTGCCATCATCGTTTGCGGCAGTTCGAAGGTGGCCGGAAACGCTGCCCATAACCTGTTTTGGGTACAGGATTGTTCAGCTGCACTTGAAAACATTCTCATAGCGGCAGCAGGCATGGGCCTCGGAACCGTATGGATCGGAACGCATCCGGTCAAACCCAACGTCGATGCCGTTCGCATGGTGTTGAAGATTCCGCGCCGCATCACTCCGCTGGGAGTGGTCTATGTCGGCTACCCCGCCGAAGAGAAGCGCCCCCGAACCCAGTACAAAGAAGAAAGGGTTCACTGGCAGCAATATTCCGGCAAGAAATAAAACCAAGACAATTACCTCCCAATTGACTCATAGCCAATCGACATAAACCTGGCACTTGTTGTCAGGTTTTTTAACCTACACTATACAAACAGTGTACAACAATAGGAAAATTCGGAAAAATCGGATAATATTGATCAAACAAAATTTTGCCCAAACTAACGCATCACAGCATTGGTTGGTTCTTACCGGTACCAGGAGAAAATATGAGCAGCAAATCTTACCGTTCTGTTCCGCGCATTCCATCTTCGGAAATCACCCCTGAGGATACATACAACGCTCGTCGAAATTTCATGAAAACTGCCGGTATTGCCCTTGCCGGTGCAGTGCTTACCGCCTGTTCTCCGCAAGACTTGCCGACCCCGGTGCCAATTCCAACCGAAATTGAAGATGAAGCCGAACTAGTGCAAAATAACAAAGATGAACTGGGGGATGCGCTGACCTCCTTCAAAGATATTACCAATTACAATAATTACTACGAATTCACCATAGATAAAGAGTATGTAGCGGTATTGGCCCAGGAATTCAATCCACTGCCCTGGACTCTTGACGTGAGTGGCTTGGTGAATAAACCAAAAACCTTTGCAATTGAAGATATTTTGTACAGATATGACCAGGAAGAGCGGATATACCGCATGCGTTGTGTCGAAGGCTGGTCAATGGTCATCCCCTGGTTGGGATTTTCATTATCCCAGATTCTCAATGAGGTTGAGCCGCAGGCATCGGCAAAATATGTGCGTTTCGTCACCGTGATGCGCCCCGAGGAGATGCCCGACCAGAAGTCCCGATTCTATCCCTGGCCATACACAGAGGGTTTGCGCCTGGATGAAGCCATGCATGATCTGACCATATTGTCCACCGGGCTGTATGGTCAATCGCTCTTGAATCAAAACGGTGCTCCCATCCGTCTGGTTGTGCCGTGGAAGTATGGTTTTAAGAGCATTAAAAGCATCGTGAGGATTGAGCTGGTGGAAGAACAGCCCGATACATTGTGGTCCACCCTCGCTCCATATGAATACGGTTTCTATTCCAACGTCAACCCGGAAAAACCACATCCGCGCTGGTCGCAGGCAACCGAACGGCGTATCGGTGAATTTCAGAGGCGGCCAACCCTGATGTTCAATGGTTATTCCGACCAGGTAGCTGACCTGTATGTCGGAATGGATCTACAAGTGAATTACTGATGAAAAAACAACCTGTCCAGTGGTTGATGTATCGCTTAATTCACCTGGCTGCCATTCTCCCACTGGTGATTCTGATCATTGATTTTGCCACAGGCAATCTGACCATCAATCCGATTCAGGAAGCCACACAGCGCACAGGCCGCTATGCGATCTGGCTGTTGATCGCATCTTTGGCGTGCACGCCACTGAATACCATTCTAAATATTCCCTGGATCATCAAACTGAGGAAATCTTTAGGTCTATACGCATTTGGCTACGCTTTTTTGCACGCTTTCATCTACATTGTCGTTGATTATGGACTTGATGTTGCCCAATTGGTGCGCAATATCGTTGAAAAACGTTTCCTTCTCGCAGGCGTTCCGGGTTTTTTTATCCTTGCCATCTTAGCCGCAACTTCATTTCGCAGCATTCAAAGAAAAATGGGCAAAGCCTGGAAATATTTTCACCGATTGGTGTATCTGGCTGCCATCCTCACCGTAGTGCATTTTGCCTGGGCAGCCAAAGGTAATCTGGCATTTTTACAGGGCAATATCCTTCAACCCGCTATCTTGGCCGGACTTCTGGTAGTATTCTTCATCCTGAGGCTCCCGCTCGTCCGGCGCTGGATTGCAGCCCGCCGCAGCCATTCCTGATTTCCTCTTGACCCCTGCGATGGATAGGATACAATTATTCCCACGGGGCGGTGGCGGAATAGGCAGACGCAGCGGACTTAAAATCCGCCGGGCGCAAGCCCTTGTGGGTTCGAGCCCCACCCGCCCTACTTTAGCATGATAACCCTTTTACACCTCAGAAAGGGAAAAATCCATGAAGAAAATTACCATCCTGATCGTTTTGCTCGCGATGATCTTTACCGTTTCTTGCCTGTGCAATACAGCCAACCTGCCCTTTCTTTCGGATGTGACCAATAACGAACAAACCCCTGCTTTTGACCAAGCCGCCGTTACCGAAGCGGTTATTAAGCCCACCTCGGAACCCCTGCCCACCGAAACAATGCAACCAACCGAGGAACCCGTCCAGGAACCCACCACCACCCAAGAACCCCCTACCCCAGCA
>CAZCBJ010000250.1:0-5505 GCA_964496705.1 uncultured Anaerolineaceae bacterium
CCGGTCTCAAAAATGTTGTCACCCAGGAAGCCAAATTCCTTGGCCTGGCAGATAGCAGTTCCCAGGCGTTCCTGAGCGAGTTTGTATTCGCCGCGAACGTAGATGTAACCCTCGCTGGCGCCCACTGCGTAGGCGGCGATGGTCATGGCTTCCAAAATGCTGTAAGGATCACCCTCCAGAATCAAGCGGTCTTTGAATGTGCCGGGCTCGCTTTCATCAGCATTGCAAATGACGTATTTGGGGCTGCCCTGCGCTTTGGATACAAATCGCCACTTGGTGCCGGTCGGAAAACCAGCGCCGCCGCGGCCGCGAAGACCGGACTTTTCCAGAACCTGGATCACCTCAGCCGGGGTCATTTGGGTCAGAGATTTGACCAGAGCGGTGTAGCCGTCTTGAAGGAGGTACTCCTCGATATCCACCGGATCGATCGTGCCGGCTCGCTCCAACACCACCCGATATTCTGCGGGGAGGGTTCCTTTGCGAGCGGTCAACCAGGCGATGCGCCCGGTTAATTCGCGCGCCGGTGCCTGAAGGGGAGAAGCCACCCGACCCTTGTAAAGGTGTTCTTCGACCAGGGTATGGACATCTTCCGGGCGAACAGGACCATAAATGATCGCTTCGGGGTAGATGATCACCAGCGGAACGGAGTCGTGTCGCCCGACATCGCCCACCATGGAAAGAGAAATCTCATCTTCCAAATTGTAAGCCCGCAATTCTTGCTGTAGGCGCTCAAAAACCTGCTGTGCGCCTTTCGCCAGACTCTGTTCGTCACTGGATACCAGAACCATCGAACGGTACGCTTTCATCGATTCACCTCCGCTTGATAGCGATCCAGTATGTCGGGGATTTGCTCCGGGGTGATATTGCCATAGATATCGTTATCCACGATGATCACCGGACCCACTGCGCACACGCCCAGACAACTGGTGGTTATCAAGGTCCAGGTGCCATCCGGGGTTGTTTGACCGCTTTCGTGCAAGCCCAGATGAGCCTGCAGCGCTTCCCAGACCTGACGCCCGCCCACCACATGGCAGGGTGCGCTTTCACAGAACTGGATCACATGTTTACCGCGTGGTTTGGTAGATAACATCTGGTAGAAACTGGCGACGGAGAATAGCTGGCTTTTCGGGACGCGCAACAGACGGCTGATTTCTTCCAATGCTTCAGCGGGCAGATAGCCAAGTTCTCGATTGACTTCATTGAGTATTGGGATCAGTTCAGCGCGGGTAGCGCCATGATGCTCCACCGCAGTGTGGACGATTTCCATCACTTGTTGAGCTGCTTGTGTTTCAATGGCCATTCTCCTCCTCCATGTATGATCGTTCTTAATTTGTGAAGAACAAGCTAATTGATTTTGACTGCATTAAAATTGCAAACCTGCATGCAGATTCCACAGCGGATGCAGAGATCAGGATCAATGACATGGGTCTGACGGCGCTCGCCGCTGATGGCATTCACCGGGCAATTACGCGCACAGACCGTGCAACCCGTACAGGCATCTGGATCAATATCGTAACGAATCAGCGCTTTACAAACCTTGGCGGGGCAGCGCTTTTCATGAATATGAGCTTCATATTCTTCGCGGAAGTGCTTAAGCGTTGATTCGACCGGATTGGGCGCGCCCTGCCCCAGACCGCACAGTGAAGTGGATTTGATCTGATCGCAGAGGACTTCGAGTGTGTGGATGTCCTCTGGACGACCTTCTCCGTTGCAGATGCGCTCGAGAATTTCCAGGATGCGCCGCGTTCCAACCCGGCAGGGAACGCATTTACCGCAGGATTCATCCTGGGTGAAATCCATGAAGAAACGGGCGATATCCACCATGCAGGTTTCATCGTCCATGACGATCACGCCGCCGGAGCCCATCATGGAACCAGCCGCGATCAATGACTCGTAATCCACCGGGCTATCCAGGTAAGCTGCGGGCAGGCAGCCGCCCATGGGCCCGCCGATTTGCAAGGCCTTGAAGCTTTTGTCGTCCTTGATACCGCCGCCGACATCATACACCATCTCGCGCAGGGTGATGCCCAGCGGCACTTCGATCAGCCCGGTGTGTTTGACATCTCCCGCGAGAGCAAAGGTTTTGGTGCCTTTCCCTTTTTCGGTGCCCATGCTGGCAAACCAATCTGCGCCGTGCAGGATGATCTGCGGGATGTTGGCGTAAGACTCAACATTATTGTTGTTGGTGGGTTTCCCCCAGACACCACTCTGCGCCGGGAAAGGGGGGCGAGGTCGAGGTTCACCGCGTTTGCCTTCAATGGAATGGATCAAGGCAGTCTCTTCGCCGCACACAAACGCGCCGGCACCCTGACGAACTTCCATGTCGAATGAAAAACCGCTGTCGAGGATATTTTCACCCAGCAACCCCAGACTGCGGGCTTGCTGGATTGCGATATTCAGGGTGCGCACCGCGATGGGGTATTCGGCGCGGCAGTAGATATATGCATGGCAGGCGCCAATCGCGTAGGCGGCAATGATCATCCCCTCGATCACAGAATGAGGATCACCCTCCAGAACGCGCCGGTTCATAAAGGCGCCCGGGTCTCCCTCATCGGCATTGCAGGTGAGGTATTTGGGCTGACCCTGAGCAGCATGCGCCAGGGACCACTTTTTCCCGACAGAAAAGCCAGCTCCTCCGCGTCCACGCAGCCCTGAGCGGGTTACTTCATCGATCACCTGATCAGGGGTCATCTCGGTTAGCACTTTGGCGAGAGCCATGTAACCATCTTCGGCGATATAATCCTCGACGTTTTCGGGATCGATACTGCCGCAGTTACGCAACACCACCCGCACCTCTTTGGCTGTTGGGGCTGAGAGTTCTTCGTCGAGTGCTTCTTTGGCACTGATGGTGAATTTTTGCGCGATGCGACCCTTCAGGAAATGTTCCTCAACGATGAAGGGGATGTCATTCACGGTCATACCGGCATAATGCACCCCTTCAGGGTAAACCATCATCTCAGGGCCGTTGGCACATCCCCCGATGCGCGAAGTTTCCAGCACCTGGACTTCATCAATCAATCCTTCGGCAACTAGTTCATCCTGAAAGGCGTCCATCACTTCATGAGCGCCTTTACTCAGGCATTCTGGATCCACACAGACCAACACATGAGAGCGAAAATACTTCATAGCTATTATCAAGCTCCGATAAAAACTTTAAAGAGGTATTACATGATCCTGAACGATATGACCTTCCACAACGTGTTCTTTCATGATTCGTCGGGCGACTTCGGGCGTGACCTTTCCGTAGGTCACTTTGGGGGCGTCGCCGACGACGACCTGCACAATCGGTTCACGCTCGCACAGGCCAATGCAGCCTGTCTGGGTGACCAAAACATCACTCAGATTGCCAGATTCGATGCTATCCAAAATAGCCTTCATCGCATCCCGCGCTCCAGCCGCGATTCCGCAGGTGCCCATGGCAACAATCACCTGGACTTTTCCAGCCGCGGTCTTCACCTTGCGCTTTTCGAGGGCCTCCTCACGCAGGCGTTTCAAATCATCAAGGTTTTTTACACTAGGCATGTTCGTTTCTCCTATTGAAATTTTTTATCATCTCTTGTTCATCTTCTGTGAGCGGTCAGCTGAGCTATGCTTCGACTAAGCCCATTTCCGAGACGCCTGTATTGATCATCTCACGCAGATAAGCCAGCACACCAGGCTCGGTCAGGGGAACTCCGTCGAGCAGCTCCAGGATTGGCGCACTTTCAAACTGGAAGGTTTGCCCATCCTTGTGACACCTGAAAATCCAATTAATCTGCGGGCTACCCACCAAAAGGCTCACAAAGGTTGCGCCCAGATCACCCATTGGCATGCGGTCGATGTGGCTGAGCTGGAATTCCACGGTCACCTGAGTGCCTTCACCTTTTTTTGACTGGATATCCAGACCGCCATTACACATCTCAGCAGCCATCTTCAGGAAGGGCAGCCCCAGGCCGACTTTTCGGGTGGTGCGGCTGGTGACGAACGGATCGGTAACCCTGGCTACAGTCACAGCATCCATCCCACAGCCGTCGTCTCGAATGCTCATTTTCAGGCGGTCGCTTTGCGTGTCGCTATGAATATCGATGGTAATGTTCGCGGCGCGAGCTGCCACACTGTTTTCTGCAATATCCAGCAGGTGAAGAGCAAGCTCGCGCATAAGGACAATTAATCTTGATACTTTTTAAGGATCTGAGGCAATTTATTGGGTTTGGCGCGACCGTAAACTTCTTCACCCACCACAATGACTGGCGCCTGGCTGCATGCGCCGACGCAGCGGCAAATTTCGAGGGTGATGGCTCCATCGGGTGTGGTCCGACCGGGTTCCACACCCAGCACCTGCTTGGCTTTTTCGATCAATTGCGGCATTCCGCCCACGTAACAGGCAGTGCCCATGCAGAATTTAACCGTGTGCCGTCCGCGGGGTGCGGTGGTGAAAAATGAGTAAAAAGAAACCACGCCGTGAATGGTGCTGGCAGGAATGCGCAATTTCCTGGCAACATACGCCTGCATGGGTTCCGAGATGAAACCAATGCGCGATTGCAACTCGTTCAGAACCACCATCGTCGCACCAGGTTTTTCCTTGTTTTCCTCTAATATTAGGTCAATGATGGCTCTGGTTTCGGGGTTGTTTAAGGGATTATGGTTGGTCTCTGGCTGCATCATGCTTTCGTCATGCTCCACTAAATTAGACAAAAATAGTACTATTTCTTCAACTTATCCAATTGAGTTTACCCTTGCTGGTCATCCGGGTCAATTAACGAATGTCACGTTATTATAAAGAAGGTTGTCCGCTTTGTGTAAATTCTCACAAACCAGAAGGCTCAACTCGTGTGGAAAGAATACGATGGGAGCGACCCTGCATCTGATGAAGCCCCAGGCGCAGCTCGTGGATGGTGGGGGATTGGATCGTGAAAAGGTTGGCACCCATCATTTCATCCAGGCGGTGGACATCCCCGCTTTGGATGAGTGAGCGCTTCTTCAATTGCGGGAAGGTTTGAACCGCCGCAGCAGGTTTCATATGACGTGAAATCTCAATCGCATCGGCTGGCAGTTCATCCGGCAGCAGGCCGAGTATCTGAAAGAGGCCAAATGCTTTGCGATCCACATGCGCGGGGATGAACAGGCCACCGAGACGATGCACCAGCCGGCAGGCTTCTTCCAGGCTCAAACTGACTGAGGTTGATAACAGGCGGAATTCGCGATAAAGGAAATCACCGTTTTCATCCACCAGCAATTGCTCTCCAAAATGTTCGGCATCATTTTGCCAGGGCGGGAGGGCTTTGTCCACCACGGATTGCAGTGACAGGGCTTGCTCCAGGGTGTCAAAGATGCACAGGTTGTGGACTTCTTCGCGAGTCTGAATTTCCATGCCCGGCAGCACTACCAACCCCGAACCTTGGGCAGCTTTTTGAACGGCGGAGATGTTTCCTGTGGCATTGTGGTCGGTGATGGCAAGGATGCGGATATCCCTTGCCAATGCTTCTTCTACGATCAATGGGGGAATCATCTCAATTTCCGCGCATG
>CAZCBJ010000251.1:0-5468 GCA_964496705.1 uncultured Anaerolineaceae bacterium
CGCCGTCGGGCGACGCCGCACCCACGTACCCCGAGTACTCGTTCTTCGACCTCTACTACTCCGAGGAGCAGATTCGCGCGGGAGAGCGCCCGTACGTCAGTCCGGACGTCTTCAAGGACAAGGTCGTCTTCGTGGGCACCACGGCCGCCGGCCTGCACGATCTCTTCACGGTGCCGTTTGCCGAGGGCAAGATGCCCGGCGCGCAGGTGCATGCCACCGTGGTCGACAACCTGCGGTCCGGCCGGTTCATGCGGCCCGCGCCGCCGCCTGTCGACTTCGTGCTGTGCCTCTCCTGGGCCGCGATCGCCGGTGCGATCGTGCTGGCAGCCGGCGTGTGGTGGGGGTCGTTCGCGACGCTGGCGCTCCTGGCCGCCGTCGCAGGCGTTTCGGCCTGGGCGTTTGTGTCGGGCATCTGGCTCGAAGTGGCCCGCCCGTCAGCGGCGGTCGCCCTGAGCCTGTTCGGGGCCACGGCGTTCCAGTACTTCGCCGAGGGCCGGGAGAAACGCCTGGTCAAGCAGGTGTTCTCCCGGTACGTCTCGCGCGACGTGTACGACCAGCTCATGAAGGACCCCTCCCAGGCACGCCTGGGCGGAGGCCGCCGCGACATGTCCGTCCTTTTTGCCGACATCCGCGGCTTCACGACGCTCACCGAGGCGGGGCGGCCGGACGAGGTGGTGCGGCAGCTCAACGAGTACTTCTCGGCCATGGTGCCGGTCGTGCTGGCGCACCGGGGCACGGTCGACAAGTTCGTGGGCGACATGGTCATGGCGCTCTTCGGCGCGCCTCTCGACGATCCGGATCACCCGGATCACGCCGTCCAGGCGGGGCTGGCGATGCTGGCCGCTCTCGACACGCTCAACGCCCGGCTCGCGGCCGAAGGCCTGGCCCCGCTCGACATCGGGATTGGCATCAGCACGGGCGACATGGTGGCCGGCAACGTCGGGTCGGCGACGATCATGAGCTACACGGTGATCGGCGACGCGGTGAACCTCGGCGCCCGGCTGGAGTCCCTCAACAAGGACTTCGGCACGCGGCTCATCGTCAGCGAGGCGACGCGGGCGCGGCTGAAACGGCAGTATGATGTGAGGGCCCTGGGGACTGTCGCAGTGAAAGGCAAGACGTTGCCGGTCCAGATCTTCGAGATCCGGCCCGAGGTTCGTGCCGATCCGTCAGCGGCGGAGATCACATGACCCCAAGATTCCTGACGCCGATCGTGGCGGCCGCGGTGCTGGCCGCCGGACCGCTCGCTCACGTCGCGGCCGCTCCCGACAACGCGCCGCAACTCGGCGGGATCATCAAGCGGGGCCAGCAGCTGCGCGAGCTGCAGGTGACCGACGAAGAGGAAGTCCGCCTGGGCGAAGCGGTCAGCGAAAAAGTGCGTGACCGCTACGGCGTGGTCCAGGACGAGGCCGTGCACCGCTACATTACTCTGGTGGGCACGCTGCTCGCGCAGAAGAGCAGCCGGCCGTCGCTGCGCTACACGTTCGTCGTGCTCGACACCGACGGCGTCAACGCGTTTGCGGCGCCCGGGGGCTTCGTGCACATCACGCGCGGCGCCCTCGGCCTCCTGAAGACGGAATCCGAGCTGGCCGGCGTGCTCGCCCATGAGATCGTCCACGTGGCCGGACGCCACACGGTGAAGGCGATCCAGAAGGGCCGGATGGTCCAGATGGGCGCGGAGGAGACGTTGTCGAACCCGGCGCTCTTCTCCCGGCTGGTCGACAAGGCCACCGAACTCGTCCTGGCCGGGTTCGGCCGCGCCGAGGAGCTCGAGTCGGACCAGGACGGGCTGGCTCTGGCTCATGCCGTCGGCTACGCGCCAGGCGGCCTCAGCTCCTTCCTCACCCGGCTGTCGCAGCGCAACGCCAGCTCGACGGAGAAACAGGGCCTGTTCGCGTCGCATCCCGAGATCAAGGAACGCCTCGCGAAGCTCGGTCGCCAGATCGCGGATCGGAAACTCGCGGCGCACGCGGTCCTTGGCGACCGGTACGCGGCCCACATCTCCTACACGGCGAAACCCATCACCGACATCGTGGCCGTCGAAGCCGGCACGGCCGGCCTGACGGGAGGTGGGACGAAATCCGCGGAGTCCGGGCCGAAGGAAGGGGATGCGAAGGCTGAACCGAAGAAGCGGGGATTCGGTCTGCGCAACATGATGAAGCCCGGGGGCGAAGCCAAGAAGACGGCCGAGGTGACGGGGTCCGGGGCATCGCGCGGCGTGGATACCGAGCGCAATGCCAGGGGCGGGCCGGTGAAATCGCTGGTGACGATCACGGTGACGCCCGCCGAACTCGAAGCGTTCCGGAAGCAGGGGAAACTCCCGACACTCCAGCCATGACTGACGCCGCGTTGAAGGCCGGGATAGGCGCCGGCCTCTTCCTCCTGATCGCCGTCGTGCGGGCGGCCTGCCGCAACCCCTCCGTGCGGCGCAAACTCGTCCTGAGCCTCCTGCTGTCCGGCACGTACGTCGTGGTGATGGCCGCCCTGCCCTGGCACCCGTTCGGGCCGGCCCTCACCAGCCGCGTCCTGGCCGTCAGTCACCTGATCCTGGCGCTGGCCCTGATCAACGCGCTGGTGGTCCTCGCGGTCAACCCCCTGCGCGAGGACCGGGTGCCCGAGCGGTTCCCGATGATCGTGCAGGACACGATCATCATCGCGCTGTTCGCGCTGGTGGCCACGGCGGTGCTGGGCGAGAAGTTCCTCACGACATCCGCGGTTGGCGCCGTCGTTGTCGGCTTCGCCCTCCAGGACACCCTCGGGAACATGTTCGCCGGCCTGGCCATCCAGGTGGAGAAGCCCTTCCGCGTGGGCCACTGGGTGTCGGTCGGGGCCTTCGAAGGGGCCGTGGCGGAAGTGACGTGGCGCGCGACGAAGCTCCGGACGAAGACGGGCAACCGCGTGATCCTGCCCAACGCGTACGTCGCCAAGGAGGCCATCGTCAACTACTCCGAGCCCGACGTGCCGACGCGGCTGGAGGTCGTTGTCGGCGTGGCGTACAGCGTACCGCCCGATCAGGTGAAGGCCGCCTTGCACGAGGCGCTGCGCAACGCGCCGCTCGTGCTCCCGTCGCCGCCACCCGACGTCGTCATCGAGGACTTCGCCGCGTCGGCCATGTCCTACCGGGCGCGGTTCTGGGTCAACGACTTCGCCCGCGATGCGGTGGCGCGCGATCAGGTCAGATCCGCCATCTACTACTCGTTGCGGCGCCACCGGTACGAGATCCCGTTCCCGATGCAGATCGAGATCGCGCGCGACGAAGTGGACGAACGCGCGTCGGATCGGATCGACCGCGCCGACACCTGGCTGGCCGCCGTCGACCTGCTCGCGCCCCTCTCCGCCGGCGAGCGCCGGACCCTGGCGACTCATGCGAAGGAACTCATCTTCGGCGCGGGCGACGCGGTGGTGCGGCAGGGGGAGGACGGCCGCTCGATGTTCGTCGTGTGCGGCGGCCGGGCCCGGGTGATCGAGGCCTCCGGGCGTGAAGTGGCGGTGTTCGGCCCCGGCGACTACTTCGGCGAGATGTCGATGCTGACGGGACAGCCGCGCTCCGCCACCGTGCTGGCGGCCGACGAGTGCCTGGTCCTCGAACTGACGGCCGACGCGCTACGCGACGTCGGCCTCGCCAACCCCGCGGTGCTCGCCGAGATCAGCGAGGTGGTGGCCAGGCGTCGCGCCGACCTCGAACGCCACCGCGCCGAGGCGGCGAGGATCAAGGCGGATCCCGGAGAATCGTCGCGCTCGCTGCTCTCTCGAATCCGGGAGTTCCTGGGGTTGCCCGACTTGTTCCGCGCCTGATCCGGGAGTCCGACGATGTCCCCAACCCGCCTGGCCGTCGCTGCTGCGGTCGTCCTGATCGTGTCCGGGTCGACCGCCGTGATCGGCGGCGAGCCACCCGTTCCCCAGGGGGCCGCCGCCGCGACGTTTCCGTCGGCCGATCGCCCCGCCGTCCTGGCCCGCGCCTTTCCCGAGATCGACCGCATCTTCCGGTCGTTCGCCGACACCGCCCGCGTCCCGGGCATCGCGTACGCCGTCCTGATAGACGGCCAGCTCGCCCACGTGGGCACCGCGGGGCAACGCGACGTGGCGGCCAACGCCTCCGTCGATGCCGACACGGTGTTCCGCATCGCGTCGATGACCAAGAGCTTCACGGCGATGGCGATCCTCCGCCTGCGCGACGAGGGCCGGCTGTCCCTCGACGATCCCGCGGAGCGGTTCGTGCCGGAACTGGCGGCCCTCGCCTATCCGACGTCCGACTCGCCCCGGATCACGATCCGCCATCTGCTGACCCACGCGGAAGGGTTTCCCGAGGACAACCCCTGGGGCGACCGTCAGCTCGCGGCGACCGACGCCGGGATGACGAAGATGCTGGCGTCGGGGATTCCGTTCTCCACGCCACCCGGCACCGCGTACGAGTACTCCAACTTCGGGTTCGCCATCCTCGGCCGGATCGTGGCCCGTGCCGCCGGCATGCCCTACGCCCGCTACGTGGCGTCACGCATCCTCGAGCCGCTGGGCATGACGGCGACAACCCTCGATCCTGGCGACGTCCCGCCGGACCGTCTGGCGCGCGGGTACCGGTGGGAGGACGGCGCGTGGGTCGAAGAACCGCTGCTGGCCGACGGCGCCTTTGGCCCCATGGGCGGCATGCTGACGTCCACCCGCGATCTCGCCCGCTACGTCGGGTTCCTGATGTCGGCCTGGCCGCCGCGCGACGATCCCGACACGGGACCGGTTCGCAGGAGTTCGGCCCGGGAAATGCAGCAGGTGTGGCGGCTGTCGCCGGCCACGGTGACCCGCGACCGCGTGGACACGCCGCTGCGGCTCACGACCGGGGGCTACGGCTACGGCCTGCGTGTCTGGCAGACCTGCGCCCATCCCCACGTCGTTGCCCACAGCGGCGGACTGCCCGGGTTCGGATCTCATATGCGATGGCTGCCCGATCACGGCGTGGCGGTCATTGCCCTGGGCAACCTGACGTACACGAGCTGGGGGCGCGTCGTGGACGATGCCATCGAGACGCTGGCCCGGACCGGCGGTCTCGTGCCGCGGCAGCCCGTGGCGTCGCCGGCGCTCGTCGAGGCGCAGCAGGCCGTCTCGCAGCTGCTCGTCGCCTGGGACGACGGCCGGGCGCGCGCGATCGCGGCGGACAATCTGCTCCTGGATCAGTCCATCGAGCTGCGTCGGGCGTCCTTCGAGGATCTCCGGCGGCGTCACGGCGCGTGCCGGCCAGGCCCGCTGGTCCCGGAGAACGCCCTGCGAGGCGTGTGGACGCTGACCTGCGAGCGCGGGACGGTCAGACTCGGCGTGACGCTGGCGCCGACGGTGCCGCCCCGGGTGCAGTTCATCGAGGCGACGTCGGCGCTGCCCCTGGATGACCGACTCAGGCGCGCGGCTGCCCTGGTGTCGAACGTGATCGCGTTGCCTGATGCCTGGCCGCCGCTGCGGGAACAGCTGGGTGAGCGGGCGGA
>CAZCBJ010000252.1:0-5456 GCA_964496705.1 uncultured Anaerolineaceae bacterium
CAGCCGTGTAAGCCACACCGTTGCGGATGACCGCAGGAAAACCAGCCCCCACAGGTCCTCGATATTCGAAATGCATGACCAACTGCCCGACGACATGGGCAACATCATCCGGTTTGGCGTCCTCGGGAGTTGGCAATCGATAACGATCGCTGGCCAGTTCTCCCGAAGTGATATCCACGAGAGCCCCCTTAATCCCCGAACCGCCAATATCAATACCCAGTATTTTCTGCATGGCGTCCTCCCACAGCGGATGATTTTCTTAAAAATTATACCAAGCAATCTCAGGGACAGGCATTGTCCAGGTGCTCCTGATATGTTCTCGCAAAGGAATGCAAGCCTGATCCGTCACAACGTGCTCGAAAAAACAGATACGGTGAATCTGCCGGATAGGCGACTGCCCGTAGCGCAGATAGACCGGGATTGCAGATGGGACCTGGGGGCAAGCCCGGGTAAAGATAGGTGTTATACACCGAATCGGTGCGTAAATCCTTGAGGGTTAGCGGATTAGGCCACCAATTCCCCGGTCTGGCTACCGCATACTGCACGGTGGGATCGCTGTCCAGCTTCATTCCGTTGGCCAGGCGATTGAAAAAGACTGAAGCGATCATGGGTTGTTCATCCTCGATGACTGCTTCACGCTGGACGATGGAAGCCAGGATGACAGCTTCCTGCAAGCTCAAGCCCTGCCGGACATAGCGGTTGCGTAGGTCATCCACGACCAACTCATCAAATTGAAACAGAAGCTGGTAGATAAATGCCTCAACTGAAACATCCCGCTTGAAAACGTACACTCCCGGCAAAAGATAACCTTCCAGAGCGTCCAGGTTGTTCAAACCTGGCGGAAAAGAAACATCGGGACTTTCAACCATCTGGAGAAAACGACGCTCTGAAATGGTCAGGCCGGAAGTCGGTAGGACAGCCGCGATTTCCTCCGCACGCCAGCCAGGCAAAATCACAAAAGCTACTTCGTCGGAGGTGGCATCCTGCAGGCTCTGAGCGATCTCCACCGCCGTGTTTGCCGCAGATAATTGATACTTGCCCGCCTGAATGGAGGTGTCTATTCCTGAGTAAATGAGGTAATCGCGAAAAAGCTGGGCATCTGCCACCAGACCAGCCTGCTCAAGGCGAAGCGCGATGGAATTGACCGACTCCCCGGCGTTGATGGTGAACGGTTGAGATGAGGCAGATGAATCAAGGGGGGTATTCAACGCAGCCTGGTTGGATAGCAGCCGAAACGAATAGATCGTCTTTTGATATGTGCTCAAACCGGCAGCCGGCGGGCCGAACAAGCGGGCAGCCGAGCGCGGCACATTGATGAGGATGGCAGTGATTGCGCCAATCAATATGCACAGCGCCAGAACCAGGACAGCCGCAATGAGGGAGGTGGAAGATGATTTTCGATGAGGTGTCATGAGCTTTCTGTTTGCGCATCCAGATAGGATTGGAGAATCACCGTGGCAGCCAACTGATCCAGATGCCCGGCGCGGCGTTTCCGCGACACCCCCATTGCAATCCGCGCCGCCCGGGCTTCGCGGGTGCTGCCAAACTCATCCCACATCTTCACCGGGATGTCAGTTTGCTGGGCAATAGCTTCTGCCAGGCGGCCCGCCCGCCGCGATTGGATCGTTTCCTCGCCGTTATCATCCAAAGATTGGCCGATCACAATTAATCCCACCTGCAGCTCCACAGCGACCTGGGCAATACTAGCGGCATCCACCGGGCGCGAGACATGCTGGACCACGCCATAGGGGTTGGCGATCGTGCCGCTCGGGTCGCTGACCGCCAGACCGATGCGCTTTTCTCCCGGATCCACGCCCAGCACCCGCGCGGTCATTGCACGTCCACCTGGATCTGAAAAGCCAAAAATGGCATCCGCGGCCACCAGTCAGGGTGCAGTCGAATGTCTGCCGGAGAGGCGAGCCCGTATACTGTCGCCAATTGCTGTTGCAAGAGGTTGATATTCTTCCCTGCTGCCATCTGCCTGATCTCGGTTGGAACCAGAGCTTTTTGCATTCTGCGCAGAGCAAACACTTCCCATCGGGCACCCCCATCCACCCGCTGGGGTTGGGTGATCCACTCTACCTTCAAAGATCCCGGAACCTCAACCTGTCCCGGTGAACTGGCAACATTCAGGGCCTGCACGGCGGCGCTCTCGACATCCTCCAACCGAATCGTCCAACCTGTGTACTCTACACGCATCTTAAGGGTAAGAAAATTGCCCGGCTGACCGTCCGCCAGTGAACGAGTCTCGCTTATCACCTGACCTTCCTGTATCGTATCAGCAAGTACATACGTCTGGGTCGCGTTGACCTGTTGAATTTGCGCCATCGCATCCTGCTTTAGTTGATCGCGCATCCTGGCTTTCAATGCCAGGTAATCTTGAGGAGCCGCGGCTGGCACGATCTGGTCACTGCCCCCGCTGGTCGGCTCGATATTGTTTGCACTGACCGAAAGACCGATCCTCCCTTCCACCGCAACGATCGTATTGGTTGGAACATTGGCCTGACTTCCAGCGACCAACGAACGGATGGGCACATCCACCGCCTGGCCAATGCCGGCCGGAACCTCAATCGTTTTTTGCGTTTCGAATCGCACCGGCCGATCTCCAAGGGTCGAGACAATACTCCCAGTTGGAACTGGAACGGGCGCATCGGTCAGATTGGTCAACCGGACGAGACCGTTGGCTGTATTCCCCGGCAGGCTGGTAAAGTCCGAACAGGCAATTTGGTCTTCACCTTCCACAATGACTGAACTGGTGCGTATTGGCACCTGGCCGGATATGCCTGGTGACACCACCTCCGGGCTTGCCAATATTTGCAGACTCAAAGATTGGGTTTGATCAGGCAATTTCATCCGGATCGATGCGGTGGGGATGAAAAACAGAATTATTACAACTACCGCCAGAATTCCAATCAGAAATGTGAAAAATCGGACGATGAGCGCAGGAGAAGCCGGACGCAGATTCCTCACCGCGGCTCTTAACTCTGGCAGCGATGGGCGTTTCGATGTCAGGCTTGACGAGCGGCGGCGGCGCGTCCTGCGCCAGGGCCGTGTCTGGGCATCCTCGCGGCTGGTAAACACCGGGATGCCAAGGTCGCGGGCATGTTCTTTGACCGAAGGGCGGTCGGTCACCAATCCCAATTGCGCGCCCATGCGTTGACAGGCCCTTTGAATCAACACCAGGTCAAGCCGATTGGTCAAAGCGCTTCCGCGCGGTGGGAGGATCAATAAAACACGCCGCGCCTTGATCCAGTTTATTTTGTCGCAGATGGTCAACCGGTCATCATGACTTTCCAACTGTAGGATGAAGGTTTTCATGCTGGGAGAATTATACAACATACCCATTGGAGGCATTCTGCACCTGCCGCTCAGGTTGCCTTTTTGGAGATAGCACCTTAAAATACAACCATCTTTTCTTCGAGGAAAAACCATGAAGCTCTTCGTGCCTGGACGCATCTGCCTATTGGGCGAACACTCTGACTGGGCGGGTGGGTATCGGCGAATGAACGCCGATATTGAAAAGGGGTATGCCATCATCTGCGGCACCAATCAGGGAATCTATGCCGAGGTAGCGCCCCACCCCACCTCGTTGATCCTCAGCTCCACCACCCCGCAGGCCGAGCGCATTGGTCCGTATGAAATCCCCATGGATCCTGAAACCTTGATGAAAGAGGCCCAGACGGGCGGTTTCTGGTCGTATGTCGCCGGTGTGGCTTACCAGGTGTTGACCAATTACCACGTGCGGGGTCTTGTGCTGAATAATTACAAAACCGATCTGCCCATTAAAAAAGGGTTATCCTCAAGTGCAGCCATCTGCGTGTTGGCTGCGCGCGCCTTCAACCGTGTGTATGACCTGAAATTGACTGTGCGCGGCGAAATGGAGCTGGCCTACCAGGGAGAAATCACCACCCCATCCCGCTGCGGGCGCATGGATCAGGGATGCGCTTTTGGCAATCGGCCGGTGTTGATGACCTTTGACGGTGATCGTTTGGAGACCAGAGAAATCAGCGTCAAGAAGGAATTGCACTTCGTGATCGTTGACCTGCAGGCGCAAAAGAATACGCTTGAAATCCTCAACCGGCTCAACCGCTGTTATCCGGTGGCCGAAAATGAAATGGAGCAGAATGTCCAAAAACTGCTCGGACCGATGAACAAACAAACCGTTCTCGAGTCAGTGGATGCATTGGAACACGGCGATGCTCAAAGGCTGGGCGAGAGATTGTCTACTGCACAGGAAAACTTCGACCGTTTTGCCGCTCCTGTTTGCCCGGAAGAGCTAACCGCGCCAGCCTTACATAACCTGCTAAACTTCGCTGCGCTCCAACCGCACGTTTACGGTGGGAAAGGCGTCGGTTCACAGGGCGACGGCACAGCGCAATTTCTTGCTAAAAGCGCTGAAGATCAAGAAATGATAGTGCAAATTATCGAGCGGGAACTCAATCTATCCTGTTTGAAGTTGAACCTGGAAACAGGGCCCAAAGTGCGCAAAGCGCTCGTCCCGGCTGCTGGTTTTGGCACGCGCCTTTTTCCAGCCAGCAAAGCCACCAAGAAAGAATTATTTCCCATCATCGACCACGATGGAATTGCCAAACCAGCCATTTTGCTCATTGTCGAAGAAGCCTTGCAGGCTGGCATTGAGGAAGTGGTCATCATCGTGCAAAAAGATGATCTGAACGACTTCCGCAATTTTTTCAACACACAAATTTCCATAGAAAATTTCAACAAGCTTTCCCCTCAATTTCAGGAGTACTCCCGCCGCATCTTGGAGATGGGCCAGCGGGTGAAATTTGTCATTCAATCCACTCAGGAGGGTTTTGGTCACGCAGTTTATTGCGCGCGCGAAGTGTTAGGCGATGAGCCTTTCCTGCTGATGCTGGGTGATCACATCTACCGTTCATCCACTGCCGCCTCCTGCGCTAAGCAATTGATGGACGCTTACCAACGGCATGGGAAAAGCGTGGTGGGCCTGCGACTCACCCCATCGGAAAAAATTGCCAACTTTGGCACGGTGACCGGGGTGTGGACGGATTCCAATCAAATCTTGAACATCACCGAATTCGCCGAAAAGCCGACCCTGGAATATGCTCAGAACAACCTGCGCGTGGCCGGTCTGCCGGATGACCAATATTTAACCATCTTCGGCCAATATGTGCTCAGCCCGACCATTTTCACCTATCTGGAAGAGCACATCACCAACAACATCCGCCAGCGCGGGGAATTTCAATTGACCAATGCACTCGACAGGTTGCGCCGGGACGAAGGCTTCTTGGGCATGATCGTTCAGGGCAGACGTTTTGACATCGGTCTGCCGGACTACTACCTTGAGACATTAATCGCCTATCGCGAAGACTAGCGCAGCTTGAGCAGGTCTTCTGTTCCCAGCCAGCGCCACTCGCCGGGAGACAAGCCTTCCAGTGTCAGACTGCCGATGGCAATCCGCACAATTCGTAAGGTAA
>CAZCBJ010000253.1:0-5294 GCA_964496705.1 uncultured Anaerolineaceae bacterium
TTTTCGCCTTTCAAAGGAGGGAAGGATGAATTCCTCGAAAATTCGGTTGACGATTGTAATTATCAGCGTCATTCTCGCCCTGAGCATGATCAGCACCACCTGGCAAAATATTCAGGCGCAAAACACCGTGCCAACCGCTTCGCCGACCAAAGGCAAGGATAAGGATAAAGACAAAGACAAGAGCAGCCCCACCCCGGATATCAACGTGGAAAAAATTTGTTTTGCGGTCGGCCCACAAAAAGCTAACGGCGGCTCATTCAATAATCTGGCCGGCGTGGATGTGCCATTAAATTCCGCTTGTGTGGACGGCGAAGTGTGCATATTCAAAGTGCCGGTGCATAAAGTGCCCCACCGCGAACAGCTTTATTTCCACGATAAGGTGCTGCAGGTCACCTTTTGGGTGAAAGGTCAGCAGGTTTTCGATCCGCCGTGCGGGATTAACACGGTGTATTTCATCCTCAACAACTGGAAACGCGGTTACTATGACCAGAACCAGGAAAAAGTGCAACTATTCTGGTACGATGCGGGCAAGGCATTATGGACCAAGATGCCAACCCAGCTGGACACCACGAAAGATAAGTGGGGGTGGCTGACCGCCCCTGCCAATCAGTGGGGTTTCTTTGCCCTGGGCTTCCCGGCCAAATAAACTTGAAAGCCGTCTTGAAAAGAGCTTTTACTGGATTGCCTGGTGAAAGCTCTTTTTGTAAGCCTGTCATCGCCTGCTTGGTTGGCTGCGTTCTCACGCTCATCCTGGCTATTGCTTATATCTATCTGCTCCCTGATCACCTGATCAGCCAGAATTTCGGCGGGGATGGCGGTGATTTCCTGGCGGCCATCCTGACCCGGGGCACTCCACACCCCAGCGGTTACCCCACCTATGTCCTCCTGGGAAGGTTTTTTGCGCAGCTGCCAATCTCAACGCCCTATTTCCGGGTGGGCTTGATCTCCGCGCTGGCTGGGGCGCTGGCGGTTGGATTATTATTCGCAACATCTCTCCGGGAATGGGGACGAAAAGGTTCTTCTGTGTTGGCTGGTTTGTTGGCTGGGGTGACGCTTGGCACCACCCCTTCGTTCTGGAGCCAGTCGGTCATTGTAGAAGTGCACGCTTTGCACGCCCTGATGGTCGGGCTTGCCTGTGGTTGGGCGCTGATGTTGATCGGCTGGCAACCCAAACGCCCTGTCTGGCTGTTGATCTTTTTCGCATTGATTTTCGGCATATCCATCGGTAACCATCTCACCATTCTGCTGCTTTCGCCTTTGCTTATCTATGCGCAAGTTTCGGCGCGCCGCAGCGGACTGCCTGGTCGTTGGATCGCTGTCCAGGCGCTGGCAGTTTGTCTCGGCACTTTGGTCTATCTCTACCTGCCGTTCAGCGCCCGCTCTTATCCACCGATCAACTGGGGCAACCCGCAGAATTTGGCTGGATTGTGGTGGCAGATCAGCGGTCAGCCTTATCAGGCATTATTGTTTGCGGTTCCGCCTGCCAGTCTGCTTGACCGCCTGGCCGCGCTGGCGAACCTGCTGGTGCGCCAGTTTGGTGTGCTGGGCGTGGCAGCAGGGGTATTCGGAGTCATGCTGGGCATGGTCACCCGCGCGATGCGCCGCGTCACCCTCTATGTGACCATCGTTTATGCCGTTTTCGCACTGGGCTACAACACTGCTGACGCCATTGCCTATCTACTGCCGGTCTGGATGGTTTTCGCTATTTGGAATGGGGCGGGATTCCTGTATTTCAGCAAATTCAGATGGCGCAACCTGCCCCTGGGATGGGCAATCAACCTCGCACTGGTCGCACTGCTGATCGCTCGCATTCCTTCGACACTTAACGAAGTGGACGCGCGCCAGGATTACAGCGCGGTGAATTTCACCGCCAGTTATCTGGACGGCGCTCCGCCTGATGCTTTCTTGCTCACCCAGAGCGACGCCGACACTTTTCCGCTGTGGTACCACCACTTCGGTCTGCAAGAGCGGCCAGATTTGCGCGTGATCGTTCTTCCCTTGACCCAGTTCATTTGGTACCAACAAACGTTGGCACAGGTTTATCCTGATCTGACCTTGCCTCCGTTTGCCGAAAACAACACCGCCGACTGGGGGGAAAGCCTGGCCAGTCTCAACCCCAGCCGCCCGGTCTGCCGCAGCCAGCCGCTGGAATTCGGGGTTTCATGGAGCTGCGCAGAATAACTGCGGCGACCTGGTTTTATCGACGACCAAAAATCGGAAAATAATAATCAAAGCTGAACGTTCGCGCGGACACCACGGCGCAGTAATCCGACAGCCCAACCGGATTCCCAGCGCGCAGGCGGTAATAATAAAGGGTTGCATATTCCAGTCCAGAATCGATATACCTGGTCGTCCCTGGCGGAGCAGAGCTAATTTGCACCCAACCGTCCAAGCCATCCAACGAACGTTCTATGTAAGTCAGATCGTCCTGGTCATTCCAGGAAATCCTGATCGCATGCGCCGTATGCGGCGCAGCCACTACACCAGAAGGAACATTGGGCAATTGGTCGCAGGCAAACGTGCTGGCGCTGGCCGGAGTGCTAGCATCCCAGGTCTCAAAAGCGTTGAAAGGCTGCAGGCGGTAAAAACGGGTCGTGCCACAATCCAGGCTGGCATCCGAATAACTCTGCGCATTGGCTGGCGCGGTGGCGATGCGTTCCCAATCTGTGCTGCCGTCGCTTGACCGCTCAACATAATATCCGCTCTCTGTGCTGAGTGTATCGCTCCAGGTCAGGCGGATGCGGATGCGTGACACCCCCACCGCAGATAATCCAGGCGGATCACAAGCATCGGTGCTGGCGAAAGCCGAATTTGAGCTGCCCCACACCTTACCGCCCGCCAGCGTCACCAGGCGATATCCGTAGCTCTGACCGCAGGTCAGGCTGTTATCCACATACGCAGTGGAATCCGCCGGGAGATCGGCTATTGAATCCCAGATGCTGCCGTCCGTTGTGCGTTCCAGGCGGTATCCGCTCTCGTTGAGCGCATCCACCCAGCTCAGGGACAGGCTGGTGCGCGAGCGGGGCATCACTTGCAAGCGTGTGGCAAAAGGCGGGGCATCCACGTTGACGCGTTGGTCGCCGATATCGGCAATGCCGTTCTGGTTGGTATCCACCACCGCGATCAGGCGTCGAAAGTCATCCGTCGGAAATGGAATGCGCTGAGTGATATGCAGCAACTCCCCGCAGCCGGGTGCTTGATACACCTGCGAAGCCAAGCTTTGCGCCGCGAACGAATCGGGGAAGAACCACACCGCGGTGGGTGTGAAATTCATGTTCCCGGAATTAGAAATGGATAGCTTCGCCAGGAAACTATTCGCTTGCGCAGGATCAGGCTCGACCGTCAGATTACCCTCCACCTGCAATCCGGAATACAGCTCAATATTTTTGACATAGTTGATCCACGCGCTGCCAACCGCGGTCAAAGGGTATCCCTCTTTGGCCGGGTCGTATAAAGTCCCACCAAATTTGTAGCGGTAATCGTTCAGGCTGTACCAGAACCAGCGCTGCACCAGGCGGTTGTTGTCGGTGGGCAAGCCAGTGGCTGGATCCTGCGCATTCAGCATAAAGTCGAACGTTCCGGTCATAAAAGCGCCGGTGAGAGCGTCACTTACGTTGACGTAATTGGGTCCACCAGGTGGATCAATGGGCGGTAACAGGCTGCCGTATTCTGTGATCCACAGTGGCTTGTTGCGCTCCCCTTTTTGCTCCATCCAGGCGCGGAAATTGCGCACCCGATTCTGGAATAAGGCGACCGAATAAGTATCGGCGAAATTGGTGATCGGCACGGCGTCAGCATAGCTGCTCTCAAAACCGGACGGGATGCCAGCACCCCATTCACCCTTCTTTTCGTTCAGAATAAATGAATGTATCGTCCAATAATCGATCAGATCCGATGCCGCCTGCTGGCTGCCCGCCAGCGCAACCAGGCGATTCCAGGCGCGATCCAGATAGCGCAAACGGATGGGAGTGGGCTGGATGATCGCCCCAAAACCTAGCCGCGCGGTGGGATCGAGCTGCCGTATGCGGCTGGCGACGGAAAAATAACGCTCGGCATATACCTCCGGTAGCAACTCGTCTTGATCCTCATAAACCGCATCCGGTTCATTCCCCACGATCCAGTAGGAACCCGGGCGCGTGGGAACGTAATTTTCTACATAGATCAATGTACTGGCATACAGATCATCGCGCAAGCGCAGCACATGCGAAAAAACAATTTTCTGCGGTAAAAATGCTGGACGCCAGTATTTCCAATTCAAGAATCCGCCAACCCTGAGTTGATCCAGGTTGTATCCTTCTGCATTGTAAGGAGTGGTAATCGCAAACCGGCAAATCGGCTCCTGAGGGACGGTAGGCGTTGCGGTGGGCGCAGAGAGATTGCTGGCCTGGCCGACCTGATTGGTCAGTCCAAGGCTGAACAACAAACCTGATAATATAAAAATGACAAAACCTCGAAATACCGCCCTGTTCATACAAAATCCTCTTTCCGTACAAAAAACGATGCCAAACTTGGAAGATAGAATAAAGTCTGATATTATCATACCATACGAATTCCCTTCACCAATTATCATATGTGATATTTGAATTGTCTCGCATTGGCACAAATTTTGGCGAAAGAATGGCATGAAGTATTCCCACATCAGCCTGACTATCTTATTTTTCGTTCTTCTCGGCGCCCTGACCATCTGGCAGACGGGCAGTCAACTCGAAGCGCCTGCCACCGGTGAGCCCTGCCGCAGCGGCGGACAGGCTGATCTGATCCCGGCCGAGCCAAGCGAGATGGGTGGCTCAGAGAATACCCCGGCATTGATCAATAACCAGACAGCCCCCTCCCCCAGGAGCTTTTCCATGCGATCACGTCTCGGTTTCAGCATCTCCACCCCGGCATCAGCCGAGGAATGGGCGCGGCGGCTGGGGGCAGGTTGGTACCTGGATTGGCAGGTACTGCCGCGCAACCGCTCCCGTTTCCCTGAACACTGGCAAACTGTGCGTCTGGGGAACAATTGTGTCTTTCCAGCCCCCGCCTACATCCGCTGGACTGCCCTGCACCATCCCGGAAAAGTGTGGATCATCGGCAATGAACCGGATGTCATCTGGCAAGATTCGATCACGCCAATGGAATACGCGCTGCGGTACCACGAGCTTTACACATTGATCAAGAGTGTCGATCCAACGGCGCAGGTGGCGGTCGGCGGGGTGGCGCAGGGCACCCCGCTGCGCCTGGCTTACCTGGACCGCGTGCTGGAAACCTATCAGGCGCGCTACGGAACCCAACTTCCCACCGATTGGTGGACT
>CAZCBJ010000254.1:0-5265 GCA_964496705.1 uncultured Anaerolineaceae bacterium
CCATGCTGCGTAAATTAATCATTTTCTTTTCCCTCATGACGTTTTTGTTCACCTTGAGCGGTTGTCAGAATGAGTTGCACGCACATGAAAACCCTATTAGAGTGGCGTGGAATATTTGGGAGGGGGATTATACCGTTCTGATCGCCAAGGATATGGGCTTTTTTGAAAAATACAACGTGCCTGTGAAACCCATTGCCTACGAAAATTATTCGCAAATTGTCCCGGGATTGGTGGGGGGCAAGCTGGATGTGGGCCTGCTGACTATGGATAAGGTGCTGATAGCCAACAGCCTCATCCCGATTAGGGTGGTGGCGGTGTATGATACGGGAGGGACTTCTGCAATTGTCTCGGCCCCTGCCATTTCCACCCCCGCAGATCTCAAAAACAAACGCATCGGACTAGAAGTTGGCACCGTGCAGGAGCTGGCTGTCTCTGAAATGTTGAAACGCAGCGGACTGGATATTAACGATGTCCGCCTGATAAATGTAAGCTACGAGGAATTCCCAATGCTGATCCCGAATGAGGTGGACGCAGGCTTTGCTTGGGAACCATTTATTTCTGAATCGGTGCGAGAAGGGAATAAAGTCCTTTTTCAAGATGCGAATATATCAGCCTTATACGCCAATGTCATCGTCTTCAAGGCTCAAATCACTCAGCAGCATCCAGAACTGGTCAAAGGCTTCCTGGCTGCCTGGTTCGAGGCGGTGAATTTCCGCAAACAGAATCCAGAGAAAAGTCTGGAAATCATTCAAAAACACACCGGACTCAGCGAAGAAGAGTTGATGTTGGGGGATGTGAAATTCCTGGACTACGACGAAAGCCTGAGCATGTTCGCCAATAATCCCGGCAGCGACTCGAGCTCCATCTATTACATCGCCCGCACCAACTTGAATTTCATGGTGACCAACGGCGCCTTGACGGTTGCCCCCAAACTGGATGTGATCATTGATCCCTCCTTCCTCCGCCAGCAGTGACAAAAACTGGGAGAATAATATGAAAAGCTTGACCCTATGTCTTACATTGGTCTTCATCTTGATCTTTATGCTCATTTCAGGCTGTGCACCAGCCGCCCCGGAGGTGCCTGTTTTACGGGTTGAATGGACACAATGGGAAGGCGATTACACGCTGGTTGTGGCTCAGGAGTTGGGCTATTTTGAAAAATATGGGGTGAAGGTCGAACCCATTTACTATGAGGTTTTTGATAAAGCAGTGCCCGATATCGCCGCTGGCAAAATTGACGCAGGCTTGTTTGCAATTGACAACCTTCTGGCAGCATCGCGCCTCACCGATTTGAAAGGCATCGCAGTCTATGACTCCGGTGGAACGTCAACCATCGTGGCTGCATCCAGCGTAAAGTCTGCGGCCAATCTGGCTGGACAGAGGGTAGGGGTGACGCTGGGCACATTCGGCGAACTTTTTATAAAGGAATTCCTCGAAGCAAATGGCCTCACCACCCGCGACGTTACCCTGGTTGACATCCCGCCTGAAGACATTCCCCGAAAAATACCCGGCGAAATTATCGCCGGATACACCTGGGAGCCATACACCAGCGAGGCGGTTAATAAGGGCTTCCAGATCCTTTATTCCAGCCAGGAAACTGGCACTGCCTCCTTGTATCCTGATGTGATCGTCATCCGCAGCCAATGGGCCAACGAGAATCCCGAACTGGTGAAGGCGTTCATGAATGCCTGGTTTGACGCGGTGGAATATCGCAAAAATAATGTAGAGCAATCCAAAGAAATCATCGCCAAGTATACCGGGCTGGCTCTTGATGAGATCGTTTTGGGAAATGTCACACTGTATAACCGCGAGGAAAATCTGAGCCTGTTTAACATGTATCCAGGAAGGGATCCTTCTTCAATCTACTTTACGGCGCGAGCCAATCTAGACTTTTTGATCAACAACGGGAATATCACCCGGGCGCCGGATTTATTGGAAATATTGGATCCCAGTTATCTGAAGTAATTCCAAGGAGTCAGCAATGAATTTTCGGAAAACCATCTCAAGCATGACCGGCGATCAAAAATGGGCGTTTGGGGTCGCGGTCACATTCTGGCTCAGCTGGTTTGTTACCACCTTCGTTCTGTGGTATTTGGCGGCACAACCTGCCAGCAGCGTATCGCTCAGCCTGGCGGCCAGCGCCAGCCTGGCACTGGTCGGGTGGCTGGCTGGCATGATGTTCATGTGGCGGGGTAAATTTGACCTGGCTGCATACCTCATCCTGGGCTTCACATGGGCGACCTTCCTCCTGATGGTGATGTTTGTGGAAAAAAATACGGTTTTCACCGTGTTGATCGGTGCAATGGTGACAGTTTTCTATACGGCTCTTAGTGTGCCGTCCAAACATGTACCGCGGGTGTTAATCATCGCCTCATTGGCTGCCGCTTTTCTGGTCTTGCTGGACTCTTACTGGCCTTTCATCCGCCAACCAGCCAATCAGGTGATCACGATTTATGAATACATCGGCACTGCGGTGATGGTATTGTTAGTGCTTGCCTTTTTCAGCAGACGTGTGCCTGATTTCTCACTGCGCACCAAGCTGACTGCGGCTATGTTGTTGATTGCTGCGCTGCCGATTATCGGTCTGAGTTTGGCCAGCGTCACTGCTTCGCGGCGTAACCTGACAGACGCTGCCAATCAGAGTTTATTCGCATTAGCCGCACAAATTTCCACCGCTCTGGACACTTTCTATCGCAATAATCTTGACGGAGTGCGCATCGAAGCTCAACTGTCCATCATCCGCGATTACATTGTCGCCCAGAAAACCGGCAACATGACCGAAACGGTCGATCAAAAGACACAGAATACGCTGCTTGCGCTTAGCCGTAAAGACCCTGCCAACATCCGTTCGTACGCTCTACTGAGTGACAGTGGTGAGGTTCTGCTCAGCACAGACCCTGGCGAAATCGGAATGAATATGTATGCATTTGAGCATACCCAGCAGGCTCTTTTCTCTGGCCTTCCCACGGTATCCCGGGTGATTTTTGACACCGAGAATAACGAACAATCGCTTTACTTCACCGCACCGGTGCGCGACGACGCCAAAATTATCTCAGGCGCCATACAAGTGAAGTACGACGCTGCCATCCTACAACAGGTGGTGTTCACCAATAGCACCCAGTTGGGCGAAGAATCCTCTGCCTTGTTGTTAGATGATAATTTATTGATCCTCGCCAACAGCTCCACGCCGGAGTATATCTATCGCGTAATCCAGCCTGATGATTCGAAACAATTCGCTGTGCTGCAGGAACAAAAACGCCTTCCCCCGGGCGCACCAGAGGATATATTCATTGACCTCTCGTTGTTGAAAAGCGGGCTTGCCAACTTGCACAAAACCCCATTTTTCTCCACGGAAATGCATGTCTTCCACGAAGGTGAATCGGCACACAAAGAGCTGGCAAGCGCGGTCAAGATGAGCGCCATGCCATGGAGCGTGGTCGTTTCTCAGGCCGAAGACATTCTTTTGGCTCCAGTTGTAACCCAAACCCGCTCCAACACAATCATCGCTCTGCTGGCAGCCGCTGCCACCGTAGTGATCTCCTTGCTGTTCACAGAATTTCTTGTCCGCCCGCTGCGCAGTCTGACGGAGACAGCCCGCCGAGTTGCCGCGGGAGATCTGACCGCCCGCTACACCGTGCAGAACCATGATGAGATTGGTGTTTTGGGGAACACGTTCAATTCGATGACCAATCAGTTACGCATCCTGATCGACTCTTTGGAGCAGCGTGTGGCTGACCGCACCAAAGCCCTTGCCACCTCCACAGACGTCTCCCGACGGTTGTCCACCATCCTGGACCAATCCGAGTTGGTGCGTGAAGTGGTCAGCCAGTTACAGTCAGCCTTTGGGTATTACCACGTGCATATTTACCTGATGGATGAAAATAAGGAAAAGTTGGTCATGTCTGGCGGCACCGGCCTGCCGGGTGAGATTCTACTAGCGCGCGGTCATACCGTCCCGGTGGGCCGCGGCCTGGTTGGTCGGGCAGCGGAAACGAACACTTCCGTACTGGTGCAGGATGTGACCCAGGATTCCAACTGGCTGCCCAATCCATTGCTCCCGGAAACCCACTCAGAAGTGGCTGTTCCCATTTCGATCGGATCAGATGTGGTTGGTGTGTTGGATGTTCAGCATAACGTTGCCCTTGGCCTTGCGCAGGAAGATGCCGACCTCATTCAAGCCATCGCCAATCAGGTGGCCATTGCTTTACGCAATGCGCGCGCCTTTGCGAGCGCACAAAGACAAGCCCAACGCGAAGCGCTGGCTGCCAGCATTACACAGCGCATCCAGCAAACCAACAGCATGCAAGATGCGTTGAAAGTGGCCGCCAGGGAAATTGGCCGGGCGATGGGTAAACGACCCACCCGCGTCCGTCTGGTGACCAATACGCCTGAAGACGGTCAGGACTGATCAGGAGAATCCAATGGATAAATCAAAATCCCCCGCTCATTCGCGCCAAATCCCCGGCGGTTTCTGGTCCGCTTTACTGCTAGCGGTGATATCTTTTGCAGCCGGCATCAACTTTCTTCCCGAGTTAACCATCGCCAAAACGCCGCAGGAGTATGTCGCCAATTCCATCCCATTTGTGCTTGGCACGGCCTCCCTCGTGTCGGCAGTCTTCATTCTGCGTAAACGAATTGCGCTGGGCGGGACGCTGCTGATCACCACCATATTATTGCTCTTGATGCTGGTACCCACCCTGGCTGAGGGATATGGTTTTCCGGCCGCCATCGCGGCATTTGTGTTCACCAGCCTGTTGGGATGGCAAACCTTGCCCCGCAACCGCTTCACCTTTGCCACGATTGCCGGTGTGATCGCGGCGGCCCTGATCATCTTCATCGATGTGTTCTGGCCTTTCCGACGGATAGGCCAGGACCAAGCGGACATTCAGACCACCACCTACCTGGTGATTATCCTGAGCGTGGCATACTTGATCATCCTCGCCACTCAGTTCCCACGCTACCCACTCGCCAACAAGCTGGTACTTTCCTTTATTTTGATAGCAATCATCCCGGTGGCAGCGGTTACCATTGTCAGCACCCAGCGCATTCAGAGGTATCTGACTGCAAACGCCAACCAATCGCTGATCAACGCCGCAAACCAGACTGGCAATGTCATGGAGACTTTCTTTGAACGCAACCTGGACGAACTGCGCGAGATGTCGCGTGGCATCCATCCCGCGATCCTGACGGAGGGTGGGCTCGGGCCGGCGCTGAAGGCGCTCGCCCGCCGCTCCGGCATCCCGGTCGAACTCGACTTACGCTGCG
>CAZCBJ010000255.1:0-5247 GCA_964496705.1 uncultured Anaerolineaceae bacterium
GTTGGCATTGTCCGGCCAACTGTTGAGGGGCGCAAAGCGCTGGCTGCCGCTGCCGGCGCCGCCGCGCCCGTCACCCACGCGGTAGGTGCCGGCGCTATGCCAGGCCATGCGGATCATCAGGCCGCCGTAGTGGCCCCAGTCGGCTGGCCACCAGTCCTGCGAATCGGTCATCAGCGCGCGAAGGTCTTCCTTGACCGCCGCCAGGTCGAGTTTCTTGAATTCCGCCGCGTAATTGAAATCCTCACCCATCGGATTGGATTTGGTCGATTGCTGGTGAAGGACATCCAGGTTCAACTGGTTCGGCCACCAATCCTGGTTGGTCGTGCCGCCGCCAGCGCGATGCTGGGCTGGTCGCTTGCTTTTTTCGCTCATGTTATTTTCTCCTTTTGTTTTTCGATACTTGGTTATATTTCTTGATGAAGCTGCCATCCTGTCAGGCAAAAAAGGCTGGATAAATGATAAAAAAAAGAATCAACTGCGCTCGGTTTTACAATCCGGGCAGATGCCGTAGAACAAGACCTGGGAATGAAGAATGCTGTAACCGGAGGTCTGCTCCAATTTGCGAATTTCAGCCGGGTCGAAATCTGCATCGCCGTCGATGATCTGGTTGCAGCGGACGCAGATCAGGTGCGGATGGGGCTGCGGGCGGTTGCCGTCGTAGTGGCTGTCGTCGCGCAGGTCGATCTCCAACACCTGGCCAACCTCCTTGAGCAGCGCCAGGGTCTTGTACACCGTGGCATGGCTCATGGTGGGGAACTGGCGCTTGATCCTGGCGAAAAGTTGGGACGCGCTGGGATGGCCCTGGCTGGAAGCGATCAAGCGCACCAGCTCAACCCGCTGGGGGGTCAGGCGGAAGTCGCGGCTTTTCAGCGCGGCGATCAATTCATCAAAGCGAGCCTGGGGATCGTACATATCATCTCTATTAGTCACGAATATCTATAAATAATCACTATCCGCTATTCTACCAGATGATATGCGCCTTGAACAGGGGGCGCCCTCAGCCCTGTTTTACCTCGAGCAATTTTCGCCGCTGGCGGTGAAGGACGGCCAGCAAGCGCTGGCGAGAATTCAATAACTCACTCCTTCAGAAAATCGGTCAATTGTTCCGTCACCGTGGCGGCCTCGTCGTGCTGCACCCAGTGGGTCGCATCCGGGTACACCACCAGCCGCCCGCGGTCGCACAGTTCAATACTCGGGTGGGCCATCTCCAGGCTGAGAGCAATGTCCTGCGCGCCCCACAGCATGAGCGTGGGCACACTCACCCGGCGCGCGGGCAAATTCCCGCCCCTCAGCGCGCCGCGGAAAGCTGCCCGGTACCAGTTGAGCATGGAAGTCAGGGCGCCGGGCTGCGCCCAGGCCTGCCGGTAGCCGCTCAGGTCCTCGGGACTGAAGGTCGGCGCCTGTCCGGGGGCATATCTGCCGCTCATTCTTAGCATGCGCCCCAGCCCGGCGAAGTTGCCCATGCGCAGCAGCGCCTCGGGCAGGGCGGGAATCTGGAAATAGAGGATGTACCAGCTCTTGAGAAGCTGTGCCGGGCGGCTGCGTAGGAAGCGCGCCATCACGTCCGGGTGGGGGACGTTGAGGATGGCCAGTTTCTCCACCCGCTGTGGGCAGCGCAGCGCTGTGTGCCAGGCCACAGCCGCGCCCCAATCATGCCCGGCCAGGTAGAAACGCTCATACCCCAGTGCGTCGGCCAGCCCGGTCACGTCCCGGCTCAACTCATCAACGGCATACGCGCCCACGCCGCGCGGCTTGTCGCTCAAGTTGTAGCCGCGCTGGTCCGGGACGATTACGCGTAAGCCAGCTTGAGCCAGCAGTTCCATCTGCTTTTGCCAGCCGCGCCAGTACTCTGGAAAGCCGTGCAACAGGATCAGCAACCGCCCGTCCTGCGGTCCGCACATCGCAGCGTGCAACCGGATGCCGTTGGTCTGGATATACGTCAGCGTTATGCTCATGTTGCCAGGATGATTTCGCTCTGCGGCGGGCCGAGGTATTCGGCGCCGGAGGCAATGACGAGCACATCCTCCTCCAGGCCCACATAGCCGCGCCCCGCCACCATCACCCCCAGCTCGAGGGTGTACACCTGGCCCTCTTCCAGCGGGCGCAGCGGCGACTGGCCGTACTTCTCCCACAGCGGCCCCAGCAGCCCGCCGCCGTCGTGCGCCAGCCGCCCCAACTGGTGCCCGGTGGCGTGCATGTATTCGGGGTAACCCGCCTCGAGGATCACCCGGCGCGCGGCGGTGTCCACCTCCACCCCCGGCACGCCCGGGCGCATGACCGCGAAGGCCGCCTCGATCGCGCCGCGCACCAGCTCGAAGGCACGCTGCAGATCGGGCGGAGCCTGGGTTTCGCCGGGAAGGCGGAAATAAATCACCCGCTGCAGGTCGGCGCAGTAACCATCCTGCTGCGCACCAAAATCGAAGTGCAGCAGCTGCCCGGGCTGGATGGTGAACTCGCCCGGTTCGGCGTGACCCACCGGCGAGTCAGGCCCGGCGTTGACGATCGGGCAGCCGGAGGGCGTCCACGCCGGGGACACGCCCAGCTCGTTCATGCGTTGGTGCATGAACGCGGCCACTTCGATCTCGCTCATCCCCGGGCGGGCAAATGCGAAGGCTTCCTCCAGGATGCGGTTGGAGGCGGCGATGGCAGCCCGGATGCGCGCCACTTCCGTGGGAGTTTTGCGCCCGCGCAGCGCACCGATCACCCGCTCGGCCGAAGTCAGCCGTTCGATATAGGGTGTGCCCTGCAGGTAATCCAGCAGCAGCTCGTACATGCCGTGGGTCAGCCCGTCCGCCAGCACATCATTTTTAGACGTGTTGATCGCGATCGAGCGCGGCTGCAGGCGTTCCAGCGTCTCGCGCAGCAGGGGGCGCAGGGCGGTATCGTAGGGGACGAGGGTGGTGTAGGCGCCGGTGCGGCGGGCCGTCTCCAGCTCGTAGCGCCCCAGGATGGCGATGCTCTCGCCGCTGGCGGTGAGGATCAGCGCGCTCTGCCAGGTCAGCGAGGCGTCGCCGTAGATCAGCGGCAGCACCGGGTCGCCCCCGGCCGAAGTTTCGCGCACGAAGGTCAGCCACAGGTCCACCCCCTGCTCGCGCAGGATGGCGCTGGCTTGTTGGACTTTTTCGCGGGTCAGGTTGTTCATCAGGGCTCCATAAAGAGAATAGGATCAGAAATCAGGCGAATGACACGAACAATTTCACTTCAACACCAGTACCGGATGATCGCGGGAGAGGATTTCCCAGCGCGCGCTGCCGCCGCAGTAGCGCTGCACCAGCCCGGCCAGCTCGGCGCAAATGCGCTCCACCTCGGCCTGTCCCAGCGGCGGAAGGGCATCCACGTTGATCTCCACAGCGCTCGTCTCCGGCACCACCAAGGTGTGCTTGGCCTGCCGCCAGGTCCAGCGCCGCGTGAGCACGGTGCTGCCCTCAGCGAAGATGATCTCGCCCGGTAGGGGATGCTCCAGCGCGTCCGAGCCGAACGGCTCAAACGTCTCGCTGCCGTCGGCAGGGCGCAGGCTGAGGTCGGCGCTGACCACATCAATGGCGTGTGCGCCGATGGGCAGCAGGTGGCGCAGCGAGGCCAGGTTGCCGAGGTCTACCAGCGTGTTGATCAGCGGCAGCGGGTCGCCGCGCAGCGCGCGCCGCGCCAATCCCTCCACCGAGGGGCGGAAATCCGCCGGTTTGATCCCCACCGCGCGGTAGGCTTCGCGCCAGGCAGCGATGTTCGGGTGGCTGGTGAGCGTCTCGGCGGTCAGCTGCGCCGGGATGGACGCCTCAGCCGCGCGCAGCTCCGCCTCCAGGCCGGGCGGGGAGGGCGGATTGCGCAGCCCCTCAGCGATCACCACCCCGCGCCGGTAATCAGGAAAACGGTCAAACACTTCCGGTGAGATACGGTATTGGATGCTCATTCGCTTTGCACTCCCTGTTCTTTGACCGGCCACAGCCAGAAGGACAGCGACCCCAGGCTGGACAGCAGGCCAAATATGATCAACATGGTCGAAAGTCCGAAACGCTCCGCCAGCGCCACCCCCACCAGCGGCGAGACGAAAGCGCCGATGTTCATCAGCGCGGTGTACAGTGCGGTGAACTCGGCGCGCCGCGCCGGCGGCATGGTTTTCAACAAAATGTTGAAATGGCTCAGGTTGACCCCGGCGGCCATCACACTGTTGAAACCGACCGCAAACAGCGGCAGCACCAGCGAATGCGACAGCCCCACCAGCAGCGGGTAGACGCCGATCAGGGGGATGGTGCGCCTGAGCGTTTTGGCTTCGCCCCAGCGCGCCATGCCCCAGCGCCACAGCGCATACCCGGCAATGGTCGCCCCGCTGGCGATGGTGCCGTTCAGCCCCAGCCAGGCATCGCTGGCGTTCAACTGGCGCACGAAATACAACACATACAGCGGCGCAGCCAGCCACAGTCCCAGGCCATGCAGGAAGGTGTTGATCGAGATGTGCGTAAAACCGGGATGATCGCTGAACACCTGGCGGAAATCGCGCCAGCGCCCGGCCAACGAGCGGCGTCCCTCGCCGGGCTGCGCCGCGGCAGGCTGTGCATCCAACACTTGAATTTTGATCAGATAATACACGCTGATCAGCGACGTCACCCACCCGAAGATGTACATCGTCTGGTAATTAAGCGGGAACGCCACCCGATTCAGCCACTGTCCGAAGAGGAAGACGAACAGCATGTTTGCGGCGTTGTAGACCATGTTGCGCATGGAAAAGACTGCCGCGCGGCGCTCCGCGGGGATCACATCCGCCAGCATGGGCACAAAACCAATATTGAAGAAATGAGCCGGGATGGTATTGACCACCAGCAAGCCGATCACCAATGTCCCGGTGGGAATGTCGAACCATTTGATCCACGGCAGCAGCGCCACCAGCAGGAAACCGCTGCGGTGCATGCCCAGCGCCCACAGGATCCATGCCTTGGGCCGCGCCCGCGATTGCAAAAAGCGCCCTGCCGGGATGGAAACCAGCACCGCGAACAGCGCCGGCAGCGAACTGAGCAGCCCCACCTGGGCATTGCTGGCCCCCAGGCGCACCGCAAAGGCCGCATTGAACACCGCCGCGCTGGCCAGCATCGAAGCCCAGAAAATCTCAAGAATGAGATACCAGGCATTGCGCTCATCCTGATTGGCAAGATTAACCCGGAACAGCTTGTGCATTAAGCCGATGATTATACCAGCCTCCAAGTGAAGTCACTCAGATTTTCCCCATCCCATCCCCGCCGGCTGCACAGATGTCAG
>CAZCBJ010000256.1:0-5115 GCA_964496705.1 uncultured Anaerolineaceae bacterium
CGCATGGAAGAGCGCCTGCGCCAGCGCGTGGTCGGGCAGGAGGACGCCCTGCGCGCCGTCTCCAACGCGGTGCGCCGCGCGCGAGCCGGGCTGCAGGACCCCAACCGACCGGTTGGCTCCTTCATCTTCCTCGGTCCTACCGGGGTGGGCAAGACTGAGCTGGCGCGCGCGCTGGCGGAGTTCCTTTTCGATGACGAGCGCGCGATGATCCGCATCGACATGTCCGAGTACCAGGAAAAGCACACCGTCTCGCGCCTGATCGGCGCGCCGCCCGGCTATGTCGGCTACGAGGAGGGTGGGCAGCTCACCGAAGCCGTGCGCCGCCGCGCCTACAGCGTGGTGCTGTTCGACGAAATTGAAAAAGCCCACGCCGAGGTGTTCAACGTGCTGCTGCAATTGCTTGACGACGGGCGTCTGACCGACGGTCAGGGACGCGTGGTGGATTTCCGCAACACGGTGGTGATCATGACCAGCAACCTGGGCAACGAGCTGTGGCTGAATAATTCGGCAGTGCCGACTCGCGAGCAGATCACGCGCATGCTGCAGGCGCACTTCCGCCCCGAATTTCTCAACCGCATTGATGAGATCGTCGTCTTCCGCTCGCTCACCCGATCCGACCTGGACGCGATCGTCGAAATCCAACTGCGCCGCGTGGCAAAGCTCTTAGCCGATAAGGGCTTTGCGCTGGATGTGCAGCCGGACGCGCGTGAATTTCTGGGCGAGACCGGCTACGATCCCGACTTCGGCGCGCGCCCGTTGAAGCGCGCCATCCAACGCGAGCTGCAGGATCCCCTGGCGCTGCGCCTGCTGGCGGGTGAATTCCGCCCCGGCGATGTCATCCGCGTCACCCGCGACTCCCAGGGTCTGCAGTTCAGCGTCGTGGTCGAAGACGAGATCGTCAGCTAGACGTCGCGCCTCACTTGCCCGCCGCCCAGCGCTCCAGGCGGCGGATCAGCGCCTGAGCCGAGTCCGCATCCGGCACATCCGCCACATTGAGCGCAACCCCGCGCGGGTCGAGGGTCTGCGTGATCTGCTCGATCTCCTCCAGCCGGCAGTCCACCCAGATGCCCTTGCCCGCCGCCTGCGCCTTCTGATACACCCACACCCAGCGCTCAAACCCCTCGTTGCCTGCCCCGAACACCCACTGCAGCGCATTCAGCTCCGGGATGGCCAGGATCACATCCAGATGGCGCAGCGCTCCCGGACCGTCCAGATGATAAATGGAACGGTCGTAATATCGGCATTCGCGCTCGATTCCCGGCAGGAACACCTCTTCGAACATGCGCGTGCTGATCATGATCGAGAAATCGTTGGAGGGGATGTAATAGCGCCCATCGTAAAACAGCGGCAGCCAGGAGGTGATCGGCAATCCCGCCGCGCGCAACTGCTGATAAAACAGATCGTACATCTGGAAGTATTCCGGCTCGCAGCGCGCCAGCAGCGCCTTGACCTCGTCCAGGTGCTCGATCATGTCCAGCGCCAGGTTGGCCGGGTCGCGCAGCGCCGCCATGTGGTCGCCCCCCGGATGCCAGTCGGTCATGCCGGTGATCCACCTGCCGCGCCCGGCTTCGATCAGCGCCGCGGTCATCTCCTGCAGGCGCAGCAGCAGCGGGTGGTGCCAATCCAATTGAATGTCGTCCGCCTGCGCCCAATCGTGCAGAATGGCGTCCGTCCAGCTCGTGCCGTAATCCCCGAAGTGCATCGGGCAGCCGTAAAAAGCCGAGAAAATTTCGGGGCCAAAATTGGGGTAGACGATGGGCAGGCTGTCAGCCAGAAACAAACGGTTGGAGAGGTCCGCCTCTGCCAGCTCAACCCGGTACTGCACATCCAGCCACCACTGCTCGGTGGTCATGCCGTCGGATGACGGGTAAGGGACGAATGCATCGCCATCCTTGTACAGGGAGAACTGCACCAATGGACGGTCGATCAATTCGCGCTGCCAGAAGGCATCCATGCGCGCTTTGGTTTGTTCGTAATCAGGCTTGAGGGTGAACATATCGATTTCCAGTATGAGATGATGGGGACATGCAGGATTATATCAATTCCCACCGCCAACGCATAAAATTTTCTTGACGTTTTCATGACAATCTGCTATTCTTCTCTGCTTGTATTCGGCAGGGCAAGCTTGCCGCCCGGCGGCTGCGCCGGATGGCGGACTGCCTGGCCGGATGTGCTTCTGGGATGATGGGCATGAACGGAAAATATGAAGACGAAAGCACCAACATATTCGAACTGGACAGCGAATCGCTGCCCAAGGAGAATTTGGGCACCTGGTTGGTGGGTCGACCGTTATCCACCGCCGACGCGCCCAACGAAACCATCGGCAAGCTGATCGGGCTGGCTGTTTTCTCATCCGATGCGCTGTCATCCGTCGCCTACGGCCCGCAGGAAATTCTGATGGTGCTGGTGCTGGCCGGCATGGGCTACCTTCACCTGGGGCTGCCCGTTGCCATCGGCATCGTCGCCCTGCTCGCCCTCCTCACCTTCTCCTACGAGCAGACCATTCACGCCTACCCCAACGGCGGCGGCGCCTACATCGTCGCCCGCGACAACCTGGGCGAACTCCCCGCGTTGATCGCAGCCGCTGCGCTGCTCACCGATTACATCCTCACCGTATCGGTGTCAATATCATCGGGCGTGGCGCAAATCGTCTCGGCTTTTCCCAACCTGTTCGCCTACCGTGTGGAAATCGCCGTGGCGATGATCTTGTTCATCATGCTGCTCAACCTGCGCGGGGTGCGCGAATCCGGCACCGCCTTTGCCATTCCCACCTACATCTTCATCGGGGTGATGATCATCACCATCTTCACCGGGCTGGTGCGTTGGCTGACAGGCACACTCGGTACCATCGTGGACCCGCCGCATGCCGAGCTGGCCGGCACCCAGACACTGACCCTCTTCTTGATCCTGCGCGCCTTCTCCAACGGCACCGCGTCGGTCACCGGCGTGGAAGCCATTTCCAACGGCATCACCGCCTTCAAAGAACCGCGCAGCAAAAACGCCGGCGCCACCCTGCTGTGGATGGCGCTGATCCTCGGTTCAATGCTGCTGAGCATCACCTTCCTGGCCATCCAAATCCATGCCGTGCCGGTGGAAAGCGAGACGATCATCTCCCAGATCGCCCGCACGGTGTACGGCGGCAGAGGAATCGGCTATTTGGCCACCATCGCCGTCACCATGTTGATCCTCATGTTGGCCGCCAACACCGCCTACAACGGCTTCCCGCGCCTGGGTGCTTTGACCGCTGAGGACGGCTTCATCCCGCGCCAGTTTGCCTTTCGCGGCAGCCGTCTGGTCTATTCCAACGGCATCGTGCTGCTCGCCCTGGTCGCCTCCGCGCTGGTGGTGCTTTTCCAGGCCAGCGTGACCCGCCTGATCCCGCTGTATGCCATCGGTGTGTTCCTCTCATTTACGCTCTCCCAGGCAGGCATGGCAATGCGCTGGTACAAATCCGGCCGGCTCAAGGCTGGCGAAGAGCTCAAAGAGCGCGGGTCGGTGCTGCACTACGATAAAAGTTGGACGTTCAAGATGATCGTCAACGGGTTCGGCGCGCTGACCACCTTCACCGTGATGATCATCTTTGCGGTCACCAAGTTCCACGACGGCGCTTACATTGTCATCTTCCTCATCCCCGCGCTGGTGTTCATCTTCATGGCCATCCACCGCCATTACAAGAACCTGGCCATGAATTTGTCCCTTGAAGACCATCAGTTGCCCGTCGTCGTGGAGCGCAACCGGGTGATCCTGCCCATCGGCGGGGTGCACAGAGGCTCGCTGGCTGCCTTGCGCTATGCGCGCACGCTTTCCGACGACATCACCGCCATCCACGTGTCCATTGATCCTGCCGAATCGAGCAAGGTGATCGAGAAATGGAAGAACTGGGGCGAGGGCTACCGCCTGGTGATTCTCAATTCCCCCTACCGCATCTTCTACCGCCCGCTGATGGAATACATCGCCATGGTGGCCGCCTCGTGCGGTCCCGAGGACATCATCACCGTGGTGGTGCCTCAGTTCGTGATGCACGGACCCTTCGCCAATTTCCTGCACATGCGCACCGCTGAAACGCTGCGCCGCACACTGCTCAATCACCCCAACGTGGTGATCATCGAAGTGCCTTACCTGGTGAAATAGACTTCATCATTACGGCGCGGCAGGTTGATCAGAACGATTGCATGAATCGTGATCGACTCACCTGCGCATCACTTGGCGCGACAGGCGGTTAAACACTTACTTCCAATCCCATTACCAATATGGTATATTCGCACCATTATCAGGAGACCGGATGCTAACCCAATTTGCCAACACCATCCTCAATCACCCCGGGCGGTTTCCCATGCCCATCGGCGTATACGCCGGCCTGGAGATGACTGGCGCCACCGTGCGCCAGGCGGTGTCCGATCCGCACGTGCAAGCCGAAGCTGTGCTGGCCATGCACGACCGCTTTAACACCCCCGCCCTGCTGACCGCCATGGACCTGAGTGCCGAGGCTGAAACCTACGGCTGCAACATCCGCATGGAAGATCACGAGATTCCCACCGTGATCGGCCGCCGCGCCACCACCCCGGCTGAGATCGCCGCGCTGCCCTCCCCCCAACCCGGCGAGGCGCGCACCCGGGTGCACCTCGAAGCCGCCCGACTGCTGGTGCAGCACGGGGATGCCGCGCCTGTTTTGGGCGGAATGATCGGGCCGTTCTCGCTGGCTGGGCGCATCTTCGGCGTCAGCGAGGCCCTGGAGGCCACCGCCTCTGACCCCGAGGGTGTGCTGGCATTGCTGGAAAAGGTGACCGAATCACAGCTCCAATACGCGCTGGCGTTTCGCGAGACCGGCGCGCGCGGCCTGATCCTGGCTGAACCCGCCGCGGGGCTGCTCTCGCCGCGCGGGCTGGCCGCCTTCTCGGCTCCCTTTGTCAGGCGAATCGTTGAAGCTGTTCAATCCCCCGAGTTCGCCATCATCTACCACAACTGCGGCGCCAAACTGGCTCATCTGCCGCGCATCCTGGAACAGGGGCCTGAAATTTTCCACTTCGGTCAGCCGATGGATCTGCCCGCCGCGCTGGAGCAGGCCCAGGGGCGCTTCATCCTCGGCGGCAATCTGGACCCCTCAGCCGTCTTTCA
>CAZCBJ010000257.1:0-5090 GCA_964496705.1 uncultured Anaerolineaceae bacterium
AGCGCAAACTGGTTGGCACGCTGAGCGCCGATCAGATCGGCTCCACCGCCCGCCGCGAGATCGAATCCATGTCCGGTCGCCGTGTATATCTGGAATTGCGCGTCAAAACCGACCGCAACTGGCGCAACAACCCCGATTCGCTGCGCTGGCTTGGTTATACCCGCAGGAAAGAGAAGTGATTTCCTCAGCGCTTGGCCAGCGGCCTGAAACCCTCGCCCAACGCCTCATGAGCTGTTCCGATCACCATGAACGCGCTCGGGTCGGCTTCGCGTACCATTTCCTTGAGCTGGTTGACCTCTGAGCGGGTGATCACGCAGTAGACGGCTGTGCGCGCGTCGCCGGTGTAGGCTCCCGTTCCCGGCAGGAAGGTCGCCCCGCGTTCCAGCAGGTTGAGGATTTTATCTGCCACCGCATGCGGATGGTTGGTGATGATGATCGCCGTGCGGAAGATGCCGCTGCCCTCTGAAACGCTCTCGGCAGCCAGACCGCTGACATAGATCACCACCAGCCCGTAGAGCGCCTTTTCCCAGCCGAATGCGAATCCGCCCGCCAGCACCACCAACGTGTCGGTGAGCATGTAGGCCTGCGCAATTGGGATGCCCAGGCGGTGGTTGAGGATGCGCCCCAGGATGTCGCTGCCTCCGCTGGTTCCCTGCCCGCGATACACCAGCCCCAGCCCAATGCCCAGGGTGATCCCGCCGAACAGGCAGTTGAGCACCAGGTCGTTGGTGATGCCCTCCAGCGGCAGGAACAGAGCTAGGAAATCGGTCAGAAAGGAGAAGGCAGCGATGGCCAGCGCGGTGCGCAAAGCAAAACGCGGGCCGCCCAGGAAGCGCCAGCCCAGGAAGAAGAGCGGGACGTTGCCCAGGAACACCATCAGACCGATTGGCCAATGGGTGTAAAAGTTGATGATTTGCGCCGCGCCACTCACCCCGCCGCTGACCAGCAGCGCCGGGATGAGGAACAGGCGCAGCGACAGGGCCTGCACCAGCCCGCCCAGCAGAATCAGGCTGTAATCCTGGACGGTGCGCCAGGTGATTTTGTGTTTTGCGCTCATGCTGCCTCCAGAGGACGTTCCAATAAGTCTGTTTCAACCGAACGCCCACCTGCCGCGCGCGGTAGGTGGAAGGTTTTGATCTCGCCGGGCTTGAACTGCGCCTGGATTTCGATTTGCAGCGCAGCCACACGGATGGTTGCCAGGGTCGGCTGCGCGCTGGTCTCATAAGCGCGCAGGATCAGCCCGTCCCCCGCCTGGCTTTGCTTGAGGACGCTGACCAGAATATTCTCCGGCTCCGCAGCCGCGAAGGATGCGCTCAACGGCAACCTGCCCGCGTGGCAGGCGGCCTGCAGCGCGAACGGCGGCTGGTTGAACTCCGCCGCCCGCCGCGCGAGATGGATTTCACGCCAATCCTCCGCGTGGGGCAGGAGGGCATAGGCGAACTCCTGACGCCCCTGATCCATGTATACATACGGGATGTCGGCTTGCAACTGGTAAGGGTTGTGGTGCGAATAGACCGGGCTGCGCAGCACGGTCATGCACAGCGTGCTGCCCTGCGCATCGAAAGAATATTTGCCGTCGTTCAACAGGCAAAAGCCGCCTCCAACTCCGCTCAAGTCCACCCAGCCCTGCCCACATTCCTCCTCGCCATTGACCGGGCGCTCGACACTGCCGTAGGCGGTCTCAAACCTGGCGCCGGGTTGACTCAGCCGCCCGGGGAAGGTCAGCTTGAGCAGCCGGTGCTGCTCATACCAATCCACCTCGGCGTGGACGAAGACCTGCGGCAGCCCGGCGACCAGCGTGAACACCTGGGTCAACCTGGAATTTTCGTAGCTACTTACGGCGCGCAGGCTGGCGCGCAGCGGGCCGCTTTCCAGCAGACGCACCTCGGCGTTGCCAAATGCGCCGGCCCGGTCGGCATACCCGCGAACATCGTGGCTCCACGTGTCGCTTAAATCCGCCATCACCAGCGCTTCGGCGGCTGCGCCTGCGAACACCTCCACACCCCGCCGCTTGTCCAACAGGCTGGCAATGCATCCGCTGTGCGGGTCAATTTCGAGACGGATAAATTCGTTCTCGATGCAGGCGGGGCTGGCGTGGATCACGCCGGGCGGTGGGGCTGGTTCGGGGCTGCCGTTTTCGCTCAGGCGGTAAACCTGATAACCCAGGGCGGGCAGTTCGGCCAAAAAGCAGAAGCGCGTGCGCCAGGCTGCCTCGGCCTCTGCTTGGACGAGCTGGATGGGAACCGCCCGACCGGCTGCGTCCCGCAGGCGGCTGCCCTCCTCCAGATGACCCACTTCGATTTCCATCGCGCAGGTCAACGGCCAGGGGTGGGGATTGAATACGATGTAGGGGCGGGTTTGCGCTTCGGGTGGGATGTCCACCGCCAGGGCCAGCGACTGGGCGGCGAAGGCGGTTTGACGGTCGGCAGTAGAGATCACCTCAGCCAACTGCTGCTCGGCCTGCCGGCAGGCGCTGGGGATGCTGGTGCCGCCCAGCGTGTCGTGAAACTGGTTGAAGAGCAGTTGCTTCCAGGCTGTTTCCAATGCCTGGGCTGGATAGGTCAGACCATTTAACACGGCTGCCAGGCTGGACATTTTTTCGGCGGTCAGCAGGGCGTGTTCGGCTTTGCGCACCCCGCGCTTGATGCCTGAGTGAGCCGCATAGCAGCCGCGCGCATGATGCTGCAGCTCCTCTGCCACTGTGGGCAGCGACTCCCCGTGCTGGCGAACGTTTTCGAAGAATGCGTCCAGCGAGCTGAAGGTCAGCCGCGGCAGGGATGGGTCGTTCTGCAAGCGGTGCAGGTTCCCGATGTTCTGGATGGTCGGCCCACCACCGTGATTGCCCACGCCGTAGAAGCAGAGCATGTCCTCCAGCGGTGGGACGATCTCATTGGCGCAGTCGAGCACGTGCCCGTCAAGCTCCGTGAACCAGGTGGCGTAGGTGTTCACCAGGCGGCAGGTGAGCACGCGCGAACCGTCGGCTGATTGCCACCAGAAGGCGCGCCCGGGCAGCTCCTTCTCGTGTTCCTGCGGGCGCATGAAGACATAATTTGACAGCCCACTTTTCACCAGGATTTGTGGTAGGCTGGCGTTGTGCCCGAAGCTGTCCACGTTGTAGCCCACCTGCGCCGTGCGCCCGAAGTGTTGCAAGAAGAAGTGCTGCCCGTATAACCCCTGGCGCACGAAAGATTCCCCGTGCGGGATATTGCAATCCGGCTCCAGCCACCACCCGCCCGCCAGATGCCAGCGCCCCTCCGCCACCCGCTGCCGGATCTCGGCGAACATGGGCGGATCGATTTTTGCCACCCAGTCATAAAACGCTGCCGAGCTGGCGGTGAAAGTGAAATCGGGATACTCGCGCATGCGCTCCAGCGCCGAGCGGAAGGTGGCGAACACTTCCGCCAATCCCTCCGTCCAGGTCCACAGCCAGACCGGGTCAATATGCGCGTTGCCGATGAGGTGGATGGTGGATGAGGTCATGGGAATATTCCTTTTCTTGGAAATTGTACCGATCTGTGAAGTGCGTGTTTCGTCTTCCATAAAAATCCGGACTGACAGTTGAGCGAAGGCTCCTTAGCCGACTGACAATCCAAAACGAATAACCGACAACTTTTCTGCCGGGCTATTTTATCGCACTTTCAAGTATAATCACCCGGTTATGAAATTTGACCGCGAGTATTTCCAGGGCATCTTCCGCATCGGTCTGCCCATCATCATCCAGAACTTGGTGCTTTCGGCCCTCAACCTGGTGGATGTGTTGATGATTGGGCAGTTGGGCGAGGTGAGTGTGGCATCGGTGGGGCTGGGCAACCAGGTCACCTTTTTGCAGTTCTTCCTGATCTTCGGCGTCACCAGCGGCTGCGCGGTGTTCGCCGCGCAATTCTGGGGCAGGAAAGATGTCGTCAGTGTGCGCAAGGTGCTGGGTATCGCGGTTTCCATGGCCGGGCTTGGCAGCCTGTTGTTCACGCTGTTGGCAGTGGGTTTTCCGCGTTTTGCGCTGGGCATTTACTCCCGCGATCCGGCGGTCATTGACCTGGGCAGCCAGTACCTGCGCATCGTCGGTCTGTGCTACCCCTTTATCGCCATCACCTTCAGCCATGCCTCGGTGCTGCGCTCCACCGGCAACGTGCGCCTGCCGATGGTCACCGGCATCATCGCCCTGGGCTTGAAGACTCTGCTGACCTACGGGCTGGTGTTTGGGCATTTTGGAATGCCGCAAATGGGGCTTCCCGGCGCTGCGATCTCCACCGTCATCGCCCGCGTGCTCGAATCGGTGCTGCTGGTCAGCGCGGTGCATATCTTCCGCACGCCGGCGGCTGCCAGGCTGTCCGAGATGTTCGCCTTCAGCCGCGCCTTTCTGTTCAGTGTGTTGAAAACCTCGCTGCCGGTGCTTTATAATGAAATGCTCTGGTCACTGGGGATCACCACCTACAACGCCATCTTTGCCCGCATCGGCACCGAAGCCATCGCTGCGATGAACATCAGCTCTTCGATTGAAAATCTGGCCTTCGTGTTGTTTATCGGCATCTCAGACGCATGCGGGATCATGATCGGCAACAGCATCGGGGCAGGCGAAGAGCAGAAAGCGTATGATTACGCCCGCCGCACGCTGCTGCTCGGCACACTGGGGGCGATGGCCATGGGCGGGGTGGTCTATCTGCTCTCCGGCTATTTGCTGGAGCTTTATAAAGTGTCGCCGCAGGTGTTGGACTACGCTCACAAGGCCTTGATGGTGGTCAGCGGTTGTTTGTGGATCCGGGTCAATAACATGATGATCGTGGTCGGCGTGCTGCGCGCCGGCGGGGATACGCGCTTCGGTTTTCTCCTGGACGCCGGCACGGTGTGGGGCGTGGGCATTCCGCTGGCGCTGCTGGGCGCTTTCGTCTTCAAGCTGCCGGTCTACTGGGTCTATCTGATGATCATGTCCGAAGAATTGACCAAGTACCTGATCGGATTGTGGCGTGTGTTCAATCGCAAGTGGATGCACGATCTGACGCATGTGGCGGCGGTGTAGACTTCGGTTTTTGGTTCAAAATTTTCAGTATTTGGCTATCAATGACAATAAGAAAGCAGGATCTGAGGAATTTGCT
>CAZCBJ010000258.1:0-2433 GCA_964496705.1 uncultured Anaerolineaceae bacterium
CCAGTGGGCGGCGCCGGTAACGCCGGAGCCGTGGCACTTGGAGCAGCCGGTGCCGGTGCCGCCGGTGATGGTGGCGTCGTGGTCGAGGAGGCTGGTCACCGCGTGGAGCCCCGAAACGGGGTCGCCCGCCGCGGGCCCTCCGGCGGTGTGACAGGCCGTGCAGGCGATGGCCGTGGTGTTCCAGGCCGGGGCGCTCTTGGTGTTGTGGCACCCCGTGGGGCTCGCGAAGCTGCCGCAGGTGATGGCCGGCGACGAGCCCGCGGGCGAGAGGCCCGCGTTCACCAGCTTGACGCCGTTGATCAGGCTGTGGCCCGCGGTGTTGTTGGGGTGGCAGGCCGTGCAGTTCGCCGTGCTGCCCGTGGCCCAGCCCTTGGCGGTGTAGTGCCGGGTGTGGGCACCGGTGGCCGGCGGCAGGGCGTGGCAGCTCGAGCAGGTGGTCGTGCCCGTGCCCCACGCCGGGGTGGTGGCCCCGTTGTGGCAGTTGACGCTGGCGCAGGTCTTGGCCCCCGAGTTCCAGGTGCCGTTGGCAGTGCCGAAGGCCCCGCCGATGGCGCCGCTGGCCATGTTCTTGGTGCCGTTGCGGTGGGCGTTGCCGTAGCTGGTGACCCCGGCGCCGTGGCACAGGGTGCAGGTGCCCGAGGCGTTGGCGGCGAGCGGGCTCGTCGGCGAGCCGTTGTCGCGCATGCCGTGCTTGATGTGGTCGCCAGCCGACGCGTAGAAGTACTCCGAGGCCTTCTCGGGGGTGAACCCAAAGGCCGCTAGGATGGCCGCCGCGTCGGGGTTGCCCCCGGCGGTCAGGAGGTCGTCGTTGGGCCCGAACTCGTGGCAGGTGTCGCACGCCATGGCCGTGCCGCCGCCGGTGCCCGAGGGCGGGGCGTACTGGGGCAGCGCGCCGTAGGGGCCGGTGTAGGTGATGTAGGCGTTGTCCCAGTAGTACCCGGTGGAGTCCGAGGTCGCGGCGCTGGTGGCCAGATTGAACCGGATGCGCACCGCGACCGCCGTGTCGGTGGTCGTCACCGCGTTCGCGGTCGGCGTCACGAACGCCCCGTCGGCGCCCGCCGTGTTGTTGACCGTCCACTCCTGGAACACGGTCCCGCCGGCGTTCTCCAGCGCGAAGAACAACCCCTGGGTGGCGCCGGTGCCCGTCCTCGTCCGGCGATAGGAGATCCCCCGGGTGATCGCCGTCCCGGTCGGGATCGGGGTGCTCAGAGCATATCGGTGGTAACCGGCGTAGCTCTTGGTCTGGGCCTGGTTCGTCGTCACCACGGAGTACACCGAACCCGTCGTCGGAGTATCGGCGGTGGCCGAAAGCGAGTTCCAGGAGGAGGCGAAGGTCACGCTCCCCGTGGGCGTCGTGGTAACCGTCAGCGGCCAGTGGGTGGTGACGTCGGTGCTGGTGGTGTATCTCCCGTCCCTCAGTACGGGCCCGAGGGTGAAAACGCTGGACTGGAACGTCGTGACCGGGTTCACGGAGCCGCTCGAGACGGTGAGGTAGGTGGCGTCGAGCAGGCGGCTCTGGAAGGTTCGCGAACTGGTGGCCGCATTCGCGACGTTTAGGACCACCAGGATCTCCCGGGGCGTCGCCGTGGTCACCGCGTAGCTCATCCCGGTGAGCGTGTAGGACCCGGCGGAGTGCGTCGGCGTACCGATCAGGACCTCGTCGCCGTTGAAGGTCCCGTTGGTGTTCAGGGTGCGGTTGGGGTTGTCGTACAACCGCACGTTCGCGATGTCGGTCGCGTGCACCGCGGTGCCCAGGTTGTCGACCCTGAGGGAGGTGACCGTCACCGTCGCCGTGCTCGCCGTGAGCAAGATCCGGTCGATCACCACGTTGTTCGTGTCGGCCTTCGGCAGGTGCCAGCCCGGAGGCACCGGGGTGGCCTGGGTCACCGCCAGGGTGCCGGGCAACGGCACCGTGAAGGTGTTGGAGCTAAAGGCGGTGAAAGCGTTGACCGTGCCGCTCGAGGCGGTGACGGCGTCCACCCGGGTAATCACCGTCGAGCCCGCGGTCGCCCCCGCGGCCAGGTCCACGGTGACCAGCAGGTTGCGCGCGGTGCTCGCCGGGACCACGTAGCTGAGGCCCGTGATCGTGTAGGCCGACCCGCCCCAGGCGGCGGTGCCCACCAGGACGTCGGTGCCGGGCTCGTAGGTGCCGACGACCCCGTTGTCCTCGTAGACCTTGACGTTGGTGATGTCGGTGTTGGTCGCCGTGCCGGTCTCGCTCACCGTGAACCCGCTCACCGTCACCGGGCCCACCGCGTTGGCGGTCCAGGTCATCTTGTCGGTGACGAAGTTGGTGGCCCCGGCGTTCACGTCGCCCGCCGCCGGCAGGGCGTCGGGGGTGGCCACCGTCAGGGTGGGGCTCTGGATGGTAAAGGTGTTCGAGGCGGTGACCGGGGTGCCGGTCACCGTGCCCATGGACGCGGTCATCGCCGA
>CAZCBJ010000258.1:2533-5059 GCA_964496705.1 uncultured Anaerolineaceae bacterium
GTTGGTCGCCGTGCCGGTCTCGCTCACCGTGAACCCGCTCACCGTCACCGGGCCCGCCGCGTTGGCGGTCCAGGTCATCTTGTCGGTAAGCACGTTGGTCGCGCCCCGGAAGACCGTCGCCCCCCCCGGCAGCGCGTCGGGGGTCGCCACCGTCAGGGTCCCCACGGTCGCCTGCGCCCGCATCGCCCAGTCCGGCGTCAGGCCGTAGTGGCAGCTCACGTTGTTGCAGGTCTTGTAGGGCGGCGCCGCCTCCACCAACTTGGCGCTCGCGTTGTAGCTCGCGGTGCCCCGCAGGTTGTACGCCGTGTTCAGGGTCATGTTCAGGTGGGCGGCGTTGGAGAGCGTCGTGATGTTCGTCAAACCGCTGTTGATGTGGGTGGCCGAGAGGTCCGACCCGCCCCAGTGGCACGCCGAGCACGCCATGCCCGCGTTGTCGATGTGCTTGTCGTGGGCGCCGATGGCGTTCGGGCGCACGGTGCTGGTCTTGCCGTCGCCCGCCACCGGCCGACCGTCGCCCTTGAGGGGCACGTCGGCGCCGTGGCAGCTGGTGCAGGCCGTGATGGCGTTGGCGGTGGTGAGCGCGGTGCTCACGTTCCAACCGGTATCGACGTAGTTGTGGATGCCGTCCACGGTGGTGTGGCAGCCGGTGCACAGGTTGGTGGTGGTGTTGTACGCGGTCGGCGTGCCGTTGGTGTTGGCGTTCACCTGGATGACGCCGTCGCCGTGGTGGCTGGCGCCGCCCCAGTCGTTGGTGCCGAAGGTGAAGGTGTAGGCGGCGCTCTCCAACACGTGGCACTCGTAGCACTCGTAGTTGGTGCCCTGGTCGCCGTGGGTGGCTCTGGTGAGGGCCGAGGTGCGGTGATCGACCCCGGTGGCCCACCCAGTGGCCCAGTCGCCGTGGCAGCCGACGCAGGAGCCGGTGCTGTTGGTGGCCGCGTAGGTCCACCGGTGGCGCCAGGCGTCCCGGTGCATCAGGTTGCCCGCGCCGGTGTCGTGGCAGCCGACGCCGGTGGCCGCGCAGGTGCCGGCGTTGTCGCTGGCCCCCGGGGCCCAGAAGGCCCCGATCCCCATGGCCGTGCGGTGGGCGGCGACGGTGCCGTTGCCCTCGAGGACGGCGTTTTGGTGGCCGGCGCCGGGGGTGTGGCAGGCCGTGCAGCCGGTGCCCAGGGTCCCGTCGTGCCGGACCCCCGAGACGCTCGGCGTCACCGCGTGGAGGCCCGAGATCGGGTTGACCGTAGCGGTGGTGGTGTTGGTGTGGCAGGCAGTGCACGCGAGGGGCCCGGGCGCGCCCCACACCGCGGTGCCGGTGGCGTGGCAGCCGAGATCGCCGCCGGCCGCTGCCATGCAGGTGTTGGTCCCGTCGGTCCAGCCCATGCCCGCCCGCACCACGTTGGCCTCGTCTTGCAGGGCCACGGCGCCGTCGGTCAGGGTGGTCTTGACGCTGATGTGGGTCGAGTCGGCCACCGTGCCGTGGCAGGCGGTGCAGGTCTTGCCCTTGTCGAAGTGCTTGGTGTGGGAGGCCGCCGAAATCGCCCGGGCGCCGGTGTTGTTGGCGCTGGCGGGCGGGTCGCCCCAGTAGTGGCAGGCGTCGCAGGCGAGCTGCCCGGTGGTGTCCCACAGGGCCGACTGGTTGGAGGCCAGGGGCCGGTTGTGGCACGCCGCCGTGGAGCAGGTGCCGTTGGCCGCCGCGTCGTTGGCCGGCGCCGCGCCCCGGGAGTAGGTGACCTTGGCCGCGTCGAAGTTGGTTGAGCCGTTGAGGTGGCTGGTCAGGTTGGCGGCGGTGTGGCAGTCGGTGCACGGCGCGCTGCCGTAGCCGTTGTCCACGTGCTCGTTGTGGGCGCTGGAGGCCATCTTATTCACCGCAGCCGCGCTGCCTCGGTGGCAGCTGGCGCAGTCGTCGGCGAGCGCCGTGCCCCAGGTGTAGGGCCGCTCGGGCGCCACCGTGGCCCCGGTGCCGTTGTTGTGGCAGGCGTTAGCGCTGCACGTCCCCTTGGCCAGGGTGGTGGAGACGCCGGTGTAGGTGAGGCCGCCGACCACCGTCCAGGTGCCGTTGAGGTGCCCCACGGTCGGCGCCGCCGTCGGCCAGGTGGTGGCGTTGTGGCAGGTGGCGCAGCCGATGCTGCGGCCGTAGGTGGCCGCGCTGCCGGTGTGGGCCACGTGACATCAGATATCGAGGAACTCAGCATGAAAACCTATCTGGTCGTCACAGTCACCTGTCCCGATCATCCGGGGATTGTCGAACGCCTCACAGACGTCGTGGTGGCGCATTCGGCGAACTGGGAAGAGAGCCGAATGGCTCGCCTGGCTGGCGTTTTCGCGGGGATCGTGAAGATTGGTGTTCCGGGCGAGCGAGCCGAAGCCCTGACCACGGCGCTCCAGTCTCTCGCCAACGAAGAGACGGCGATTACCGTCAAGCGGACTTCGCCCGCAACGTCCGAGGTGCCGAGCGATGCGCGGTTGTGCGAACTGCGCTTGTGGGGTGCAGACCACGAGGGGATCGTCCACACGGTCGCCGCGTACCTTGCC
>CAZCBJ010000259.1:0-4878 GCA_964496705.1 uncultured Anaerolineaceae bacterium
TCTTAGGGAATCCTATCAAATACACAGATCCCTCTGGTTTTTGTGCTCGGTCATCTGCTAATGCCACTGATTGCGAACGCTTTGTCGCGGAGGTAGAACTCATAATTGAACTGGTTAAGGAGGGGCGACGAAGCAATTGTTTCGTCTGGGGAAATGTCGGTGATGAGGAATTAGTTTTGGACTTTCTGGCTTGGTACTATTCTGGAATCCCATATTCTTGGGGGCCAATCTACCATGGTTTCATACCAAGAAAACCAGATTTTCAAAATTTCCCTCAAATGCCGGCCGGTACGCCACGAGATCGGTATCGAGTACCAGATTGGGTAGATGCTAATAATCCTGGAGATATAGCTGTACATAGGTGGACTCACCCCATTGACTATCGAGATTCAATTGAAGGGGCGCAAATGAGAGCCACCTATGGATTCAAGAGGCTTTATTTTGAGCAAACACATCATTACTTTGGTTATCTAAAAACAGCATATTACTATGGTGCAGATTTTGCTCAAGTTGTTAACGTAGTGGAAAGCGAAATTCCCCATCTTGAGGACACTCTTGAAGAAGTGAAAAAACATTGGGGAGAACCGAACTACGATGTGTGGTATCGTTGGAATTATCGAGAAAGTGTTAGAGACGTTCATCTTGTCGCTCAGGCAGGCGAGGTGGCATCAGCTATTCATAAAGATGGCATAGAAATTCTCCCTTACTTATTGCGTGATTGGTGCGCAGAGGGAGAAGAAGATGTGTGGTCACTCGAGGCTGAAACTAGTAAGTACTACGACTGGCTTCCAACGCGATATTTGCCAGGAATAGCACTTGCAGGATGGCCAGAGTAAGCATTAAGAAGGACACAGGGAGCATCAAGTGATGCAGATTCAAAGATTAAAGCGACTCAAAGATTTCATCACGCTATTAGTATTGGCTTATGTCCTGGTAAGTTGTGTTAGCTCGCCACAGATTACATACGACACATTAAAACGAGAGGGTTTCTATGTCTATGTTTTACCCGAAGAAGATGTTATTGAATATGGTTGGCAGCAGGAAATAACTATGCGTTCATTTGACCGGCACTGTAATGGTCTTACACAGGACGAAACCTATAACCCCCTTCAAGTGCGTTACATGAAAACATATGACTCAACGTCTCGCGATAATCTTGCTCAATCAGCATTATTTACTGTACAACTTGGGCCTTGGCCTCCCCCTTGGGTTTCAGGTGAAGGATGGACTGAGATCAAAATCGAATCTGAATACATAGAGGGGAATATAGTTTGGTATAAGGAGTGGTCCAATGCGACTAACGGAACTTTTTTCGGATTAATATTCACTGATATGTTTAACCAGTTAGTCCACATAAGTTCTTGGCTTTCACTTACCGAGACAGTATCGTTAATCGGTGAACTTAACTATGTTGGGCCTTCTTTTGATACTATAGAAAATCCATGGGATTGTTCAAAGTAGGATCTCGACCATAACAAACAAAGGGAAGAGACATGCTCAACACACAAAAACGACACTTCCTGTGCAAAGAGCGAGTTTATCGCTTTCCCGACAGTGCAACCAGGAACGCAGTGGGCAGGGCCGTGACGACCCTGCCCGGTTGCACCGTCGCCGGTGGCGGCGCTCAGGTCGCTGTGCAAAGCAGACTTTGCCTTGCGTGGCCCTATCCTCCGCACCGGCAATATCATTCTACCACGACTGGATGATGGAGGGTAGCGCGGTTGGATCGGCCAAATCAACCCTGACTGTTACTCCTTTCCCGTTTCCACCGGCCGGGCTCTCGTCCTGTTCAGGCGTTTCTTGGCGCAGTAAGCAACGCAGTTGTTCGATCAAGTCCAAGCGTACATCGAGTCCCAGTTCTGGCGCGGCAAGCTGGCTGACCAACTCCAGCAGGTGCGTCCGTTCACCGGTATTAATGGAAGCGTTGGTTTTGTCGATGACGTCTGTGTCGGCGGTGAGATCCAGGTTCTTCTCGATCTGGGTCATGGCCGCGTAATAATCCTCCGCCGCCGTGCGGTCGTGTACCCGGGTGTAGATCATGGTCGAGTTCAATCGCCGGTGGCCCAGCAACTTCTGGATCGTCGTCACCCGGCAGCCGGCGTTGATGAGTTGCGTGCCAAACGTATGCCGCAGGCAATGCGGCGTAACCTTGACGCCTACCCGCTTGCCGGCCGCCTTGATGCGCTCGCGGATCAGGTCCTTATGCACCGGCAGGTTGCGATGGAAGAAAACGTGGTCGGTGGGTCCCATGCCGCGCACGGCCAGATAGTCTTGCAGCGCCCGCACCGTCGTATCGGTGTAGACGGTGCGGTCTTTGCACCCCTTGCCCTGGCGCACGGTGAGTTTGCAGCCGGCCAGATCGAGGTCCGCGAGCAGCAGATCCTCGACCTCGCCCAGCCGCAGGCCGCCCTGCCAGAGCAGGTAGAAGGCTGCCCGGTCGAGCAAGGCATCACGTCGCTTGTAGGCAGAAGGGGCCTCGACCACGCGCTGCGCGAAATCGTCGCGCAGTTTCGCCACCTGTTCGTCGGTGAGGAAGCGGGGGAGACGGTCGGGCTGCTTGAGATCGGGCAGGCGCAGCAGCGCCTGGGGGACGTGATATCCCTGCTCCTGAAGAAAGAGCAGGAAGGCGCGAAAGTAGCGCAAGTCCTGGTTGATGGTGCTGGTCGCGTAACCGGTGGTCAGGCCGTGATCCATATAGTCGAGCAGGTCCTGGCGCTTGATGTCCATCGGGCTGGTGATGGGGCGGCGCGCACAAAGCCAGCGCCACAAGCGGGCATGGCCGCTCCAGAAGCGCGTGATTTGCTCGTTGAGGCGCGCGCGGCGCCAGTTGGCTTGTTGGAGATGCTGGTAGCGCTCCAACTGCTCAACCACCCAATCGGGAAGCCCGGCACAGTAGCGTTCGCGATTGAGTGGGCGCAGGGCGACCTCAATCTGGCCGCGCTCCTGGCGCAGAAAGCGCCGGAACTTGTTCAGGCCGTTACGGCACATCTTGATCCATTGGGCGCTCATCTGTTTGGCTTTGACGTAATCTAGCGCCCGTTCCAGGTCGGTGTCAATGTCGAGTTGAGGATGAGGGGTGAGGTTCAATCCCAGGGCGTGACCGGCAATGGGGATGTACACCTGGAAAAGCACGTTTTCGCTGGCGCCGCTGCTCGACAACCACGCGTGGTAACGTTCGAGCAGCGCCACGTTCTCGGCAGGCCAGGTAGAGGTTGGCTGGGGGAGCGGGTAACCGGGTGGCAGCCGGGAATGATGCGCGCCCCGCAGCGCGCGGTCGTAGCGTGCGGCGGTGGGGCTTGGCGCGGCGTTCATTGCCACCCCTCCAGCTTGCGGCAGGCGGCGTAAAAGTCGTCCTGCACCTTGCGGTCGTTGGCGGCGACGTAGGTCTGCGTGGTCTCTAGCCAGGTATGACCGAGCAGCTTTTGGACGGTGGTCACGGGCACGTCGGCGCCGACGAGATCGTTGGCGAAGCTGTGTCGCAGGCCATGGGCGGTGAGGTACACTCCGGCCTGGTCGCGGTAGCGCATCAGGCGCTTGTGGATAGCCGTGGTGGACATCCCAGCGAGTTGGTAACTGAGGAAGACGGAATTGCAGGCGGCACGCGGACGCTCGGCCAGGTAGGTATGCAAAGCCCGTTCGGCCTGGGGAGAGAGATACACCGCACGCTCTTTGCTGCCTTTGCCGCGAGCTACCAGGCGGGGCCGCGGTTCTTCCAGGTAGAGGTCGGTGAGTTCCAATTGGGCGACCTCCGAGATCCTGAGGCCGCACCTTAACATCAGCAGAAACATGGCCCGATCCCTGGGTGAGTCGATGACGGTGAAGAACTTTTCCAGGCTGTCCTTCTGCACCGGTCGCGGCAGCCGCTGGGGCTGTTTCAGGATGTGGCGGTGTGGCAAGACAGGACAGATCAGGGACGGGTCCTCGTCGGCGTGGAAGGCGTAGAAGGACATGATGGCTACCAGGCGGCGGTTGATGGTGGAGGGTTTGAAGCCTCGGTTGGCCTGCTGGGTGATGAAGCGGTCTACGTCGTGAAGGGTGATGGAGCCGAGGGACCTGTCGCCGACGACGGCGACGAACTGTTTGAGATCGTAGCTGTAATCACGCCAGGTACGGGCCTCGGGGTTGCGACGACGCATCCAATTGACGAAAGACTCAATTGCGACTAACATAGCTGAACCTCCTGTGGACTAGAATGGTTGGGACTGACAGCCCCATTCTACTCCCAGGAGGTTTCACCGCCCACTCCATCGAGTCGCGAATGGGTGGTTAAGATAAGTGGTCCGGAACAGGAAGGTTTACACAACAAGATCCTTCGAGGTTAGAAGAGAACCTGTATGCATATGCGAACCTAAATCCGGTTGTGTTTATAGATCCTAGTGGCTATGTCTATATGACGTTTGATGATGGCCCTCAGGAGAATGATGCCGAAATATTGGATATCCTCAAATCCCATAACGCTCGAGCGACTTTCTTTTTCCATGGTGAGGAAATTGATCTAAATGATCCACTTGATGTTGAGATCGTTTGGCGAGTGGCCGCAGAAGGAAGTCGGCTGGGGAATCATGCCTACAATCACCCGTTCGGAGGCATACCGACTTTGTGTTGGGATGAAACAATGGAGTCTTTGCTCAATACGGAGTACAATATCAAAGCGGCGTTGCTTGAGGTGAAGGAAACCAAGCCTTATCGCTATGCAAGTCTTCCCACAAGTGCTCGCAAATATATTGACAATGTGATCGAGTATGGTACAGGTCTGTTTCGTGCTCCCGGAGGAGATATTACAAGTCGTCAGATTGCAGACTTGGAGTGCGTGCCTCAATATGTGACTCCACTGAAAAAAGGTTAGTTTGCCACTTTTTCCATTTGAAAGTGGGGCGA